>NZ_CP151764.2 GCF_038443705.2 Yoonia sp. SS1-5
TTGAAGAACCAATTGGTGAGGGGTTTCTCAAAGGTGACGACAATGTTGTGCAAACAAACATCGCGGCTGTGATCATTCGGAACGACTACGTGGTCACAGCGTTCCCTGTGCTAACACCTTTGGACGAAAGCCACCCGCTCAACTAGTCTTCCCAGGAATAACCTAGCTAAGATGTCTATGACTTGCCTGGCCTGAGGCCGGACAAGACATTACGCAACTTCTCAGCACTAGAATAAGTGCTGACCAGGCTCATCACATTGATTGACTTTGCAAGAGAATCGACCGTCGGCGAATTACGACGAGTTTGCCCAAATTTCGGCATACTTGAGCCAAATGACAGAGAACTGCCACAAAAATAATCATCATTGTATAGAAATTGGCCCTTTACCGTACTGTCTTTACCTAAAGTTTAGGAAGACGCTTGGTTTGAACTGGACGGGGCTTTGGTAAAGTAAAAGGAAATGAGCGATGGCAAACCGAGCAGCACAACACGTCGTATCCTCTATCGCCGGCATTATTACGTGTTCATCCATGGCACTCGCCGAGCAAACAACGTTCCGATCACATGACGGTGGTCTGGAGATTGTCGGCGAATTGATCAGCAGTTCTGGAGACAACTACGTCGTTGACACCGATTTGGGGCGCTTGAACCTCAGAAAAGAAGAAGTGACTTGCGATGCCGCAGCGTGCCGGTCGGACTCGTCTGAAGCGCAAGAGCAGGACCTGGTACTCTTTGGATCGCAAACGATCGGATCGTCGATCATGCCGATCTTGCTGGCCGGCTATGCAGGTCACCTTGAAGCGGAAGCGTCAGTTGAGACGAATGAGCGAAGCGAGAATATCGTAGCGAGCCTCGTGGGCGAAGAAGGATTCGGCGACCCAATCGGAAGCGTCCTTGTTGTTCCCTCCCTCTCGGACGATGCATTTCCCAACCTGCGACGTGCGTCCAACAAGATTGGTATGTCGTCCCGACGCATTACCCGAGATGAGGCCGTAGAGCTGCGTCAGTTTGGGGCCGGCAGCATGGTGGATGTTACAAACGAACACTTCTTGGCAGTCGACAACCTGGTCCTAGTCGCGCATCCTGAAAACCCGGTCGATGAACTCACTTTGGACCAAGCGCGCGGCATCTTTGCCGGCGAAATCACCAACTGGCGACAGGTAGGTGGTCCAGATTTGCCCATTACTGTCGCACAGCGGGAACCCGGTTCTGCAACACGATCGACGTTCGAAGAGAAACTGTTCGGGCAAGAAATCAAAAGCCTCGCGCAAACAACGAACTTCCCCGATGACGCCACGATCTCGGACTCTGTATGGAGAGAGGCATCGGCCATTGGCTATGTTTCGTCTGCGGAAGTTCGCGGCGCGAAACCTATCACGATCATAAGCTCTTAGGTCAGAGGTTGCGGAACAGGCCGCTGAGATCAAAAGGCTGAAGCGCGAACTGGCGAGAGTAACCGAGGAACGCACGATCTTAAAAAAGGCGACCGCGTACTTCGCGCGCGAGTCTCAGTGAAGTACGCGTTCATCGAGGCTCACCGCGCGGAGTTTTCTGTTCGGTCGATGTGTCGCGTGCTGGCGGTCCATTTCAGTGGCTTTTATGCATGGCTTAAGGAACCGTTAAGCCAGCGTGCGCTTGAAGATGCACGTCAGACAAAGCTGATCCATCAGGCTTGGACGGACAGCGGCAAGGTCTACGGATACCGCAAGTTGACGGATGATCTTCGTGATGCTGGCGAGACCTGTTCTGAGAACCGTGTGGCACGCTTGGCCAGCCTAGCAGGTATCGCAGCGCAGATTGGCCCCATCGGAAGGTTTCTTCGTAGAACCACGCTAAGGGGGAACGAAAACTGAACATGGCTTATGGTGTAGCGTTTCTGATCACCTTGTAAGCTGTTGATCTGCCTATGCCGAGGTGTTTTGCGGCCTGGGCGACGGATTGTCCTGCGCTGACGAGATCCTGGAGGGCTGAGATTGTCTCGGGTTGCAATGGTGGGCGCCCAGGGTTGCGACCATGCTTTCGGGCGTTGATCAGGCCATCTTTGGTGCGCTCTGAGATCAGGCGGCGCTCGAAATGCGCGATGGCCCCGAACACGTGGAATACGAGTTCGCCAGCGGCAGATGTCGTGTCGATCCGCTCTTCAAGGCTGATCAGGTTGATCTCTCTGGCCTTCAGGTCATCGACGGTTTCCAGCAGCTCCTTGAGCGAGCGTCCCAAACGATCAAGGCGGATAACGGCGAGGGTGTCGTTGGGGCGCGCCTGATCAAGCAGTTCTGTTAGCCCAGGTCGGTTGAACGTCTTGCCGGAGATCACGTCCTCGAACACGCGAATAGCGCCGTGTTGTAGCAACCGGTCTTTTTGGCCGGACAGGTCTTGGTCGGCGGTGGAGACTCTTGCGTATCCGAGGATGTCGCCAGTGCGTGTCATGGTGTCGCCAAAACGGCCGTTTTGTGGCCTGACTTCACGTCATCAATGTGATCCTGAATTGGCGTGGAAAATATGTCTTTTTATTGGTCTCCATAATATTCGAGGTCTTCAAACGTGCAACTACGTTTTGAGGACACCTTATGGCCCGCCGACTACTTTCTTCCCGCGCGCATGCAGACCTCTTCGAGGTGCCGACAGATCCTGATGCTTTGATCCGCCATTATCTGCTGAGCGGGGACGACATTGACCTGATCCGCACTCGACGTCGCGCCGAAAACCTCCTTGGTGTCGCGGTGCATATTTGTCTGCTGCGCTACCCGGGCTTCGGGTGGAGCGACGGCATCATGCCGCCAGCGGAACTGATCACTTGGCTTGCTGAACAACTTCAGGTGGAGGCTTGTACTCTCGACGAATATGCCATCAGGCGGAATACGCGGCACGAACATCATGCCGTCGCGATGCGCCACTTGGGGCTTGCCCCTTTCGGACCTGAACATGTCCAGCAAGCGGAGGATGTCGCCACGAGGGCGGCCTTCGCGACGGATCACGGCGTGAAGATTGTTGAGACGCTGGTCGGGGAGCTGCGCAAGCAGCATCTGGTGTTGCCGAGCGTGGATACGCTCGAGCGCCTTGCGCTGAAAGGGCGGGCCCGCGCCCGGCGCGAGGCTGCCGCCGCGCTGTTTGATGCTCTCTCACCGGAGCAACGTGTCCAGTTGCAGGCGCTTTTGGTCAATGATCCATCGGTTGGGCAAACGCGTCTCACGTGGTTGCGGGGCTATCCGTATTCGACCAGTCCGGCCAGCATGACCGCGCTTCTGGATCGCTTGAACTATCTGCGATCGCTGAATTTACCGCCAAACCTTGGGCACGGCCTCCACCCCGACCGGCTGCTCAAGTTCGCGCGCGAGGGCGCTGTGGCCCCTGTGAGCTTGCTGAACGATTTTGGCGAACGACGGCGGATTGCAACGCTCGCGGCGCAGATGGCGGATTTATCCATCACGATCACCGACGCGACCATCGCCATGTTCGAGCGACTGACAGGCCAGCTCTTCTCACGTTCCCGCAATCGCCAAGAGGAGGTCTGGCGCATGGGAAAAACCCGGGTTGGCAAGCTGATGCAGCTCTTTGGCGCGTCCATTGATGCCATGGCCCGCGCACAAGATCTGGGGCAAGATCCCTTTGCTGCGTTGGATGCTGATGTCGGATGGGAAACTCTCTTGGGCAAGCGTGACGAAATCGCTGGTTTCGGAGAGCTGGCAACGAGTGACCCGCTCGCTCTGGCGGCTGAGCGCTACGCCTATATGCGCAAGTTTGCCCCTGCATTCCTTGAGGCTTTCGAGTTCAAGGCCACCGATGCGGGGGATGACCTCAAGGACGCAATCGCCTTGCTGCGCGAACAGAACCGCACAGGTAAACGCAAGTTGCCCGATGATCCGCCCATGCCCTTCGCGGCCAAACATTGGTCGTCGCTGATCGTCCAGGATGGTCAGCCACAACGGCGTGTGTACGAGACCGCCGTTGTGTCCACCTTGCGCGAGCGCCTGCGCGCCGGGGATATCTGGGTCGACGGAAGCCGTGAGTATCGCCGGTTCGACAGCTACCTGAAGCCCCGGGACAAGGCTGAAACCATTATGCGGAATGCGGGCTTCGAGACAGATCCGGAAGCATGGTTGTCTGATCGGCGAGTGACGATTGAGAAACGTTTTGACCAAGTAGAGCGCGTCCTGAAGCGCAAGGCGCTCTCTGGTGTCCGAATTGAGCGCGGGCGATTGAAGATTACGCCGCATGACGCGGTCACACCGCCCGCCGCCGTGCGACTGGAACGGGCGATTGATGCCGTGATGCCCCGCATCCGCATCACGGAGTTGCTCTGGGAGGTAAACGCGCAGACCGGGTTCCTTGATGCCTTCACTGACCTGCGGTCTGGCAAGCAGCACGATGAACCTGCCGCCGTTCTGGCCACGATCCTGGCCGGGGCCACCAATCTCGGCCTGGAGCGGATGGCCCATGCCTCATCGCGTGTCAGCCACGCGCAGCTGACTTGGGCGCAGACATGGTATCTTCGGCCGGAGACATTCGCGGATGCCTTGGGGCGTATCGTCGACGCCCATCATGGTTTGCCCTTCGCGCAGCACTGGGGTGCGGCGGAGCACAGCTCATCGGACGGCCAGTTCTTTGCTGCCAATCGCGGCAGCGGGCTCATCAACGCGAAATACGGGCCTGATCCCGGCCTGAAACTCTATTCCTTCCTGTCGGGCCAGTACGGATCCTTCCATTCCAGCGTCATCGGGGCAACGGCAGGCGAAGCCCCTTTCGTGCTTGATGGCCTCCTGACCAACCCGGCCAGCTTCGACCCACTTGTACATTACACAGATACCGGCGGCGTGTCGGACCACGTCTTCGCCCTGTTCCATCTCTTGGGGATGACCTTTGCCCCGCGCCTGCGCGACTTTCCTGACCGGCGGCTGGCATGCTTCGGGAGCGCGAAGGCGTGGCCCACTCTGTCCTCCCTCATTGGGAGGCCAATCAACGAAGAGGTGATCCGGCAGCATTGGGGCGATATCATGCGGCTCGCGGCCAGCATCCGCGACAAGTCTCTCAAACCGTCTGAAATCCTGCGCAAGCTTGGGGCGTACCGCCAGCAAAACCGGCTATATCTCGCCCTGGGTGAAATCGGCCGGATCGAGCGCACACTCTTCATGCTCGACTGGATCGAGAGCGCCGACCTACGCATGGAATGCCACGCTGGCCTGAACAAAGGAGAAGCGCGCCACTCATTGGCCAGGGCCGTCTTTGCCCACGCCCAAGGGCGCATTCATGACCGCTCTGACGCGGCCCAACAAAAACGGGCCATGGCGCTCAACCTCGTCATCGCCGCCATCACATTTTGGAACACGATTTACATGGGCAAGGCCGCCAACCACCTCGCGCAGAACAGCCCCCTCTATGACGCCAAGCTGCTTGCGCATACCTCGCCGCTCGGATGGGAGCACGTCATCCTATCAGGCGACTTCGATTGGCATTCCGGGGCCGCCGACCGCAAAATTGCGCGGCCACTGAACATCAGGCCAGCCAGAGACTGGGGAACCTGATTGTGTTCGCTGGAAGTTCTTCCTTAGCGTGGTTCTACGAACAAACCTTCCGATGGGGCCTATAACAAATAAACTCCGCAGTTACATAAAACCCATCAAATCCGCAACTCCCAGCGCCGACCACCGGGCGCAAAAAGGACTGAACAACCGCATCGAAGGATCACACTGGCCGAGGCGAAAACGAGAGAAGATATTTGGCCGGTTCAAGTCGCCTAGGCAGGCACAGCGTTTTCTTTCCGCCCACGATCAAATCAATACCGTCTTCAAACCCCACCGCTACATATTCACTGCAATATCCTTCCGCCACGCTCGATCAGATGCTTTCATTTTGTGGGACGGCTATGCGATGGAAATGACAGCGTAGCTGGATAACCATTTAACCACTTGTGGTCTGGCCGGAATAACTTGGCAATACCGGTACAACTTAACACTGAAAACAAAAGAAAAAATCAGGCGGAAATCCGGTTAATTAGGGTACAGTGACACCTGACCCCCGCATTCTTTCTACTCCCAGAACTGCCAAGCTGCGGCTTTAAGCGATCAGGTCTCCGTCAAATGGCGAGATGTTGGACACGATATACATGTTGTCGTTGTAATCCAGATTGCCCGGAACATAGTCCATGGCGATCAGATATGTTTCCTCTATCCGCGTGCCATCCTGATAAAGCTCGATCAGGCGCAGACCGGCATCGGGCGCGCCCGGGAAGCGTCCTGGATCGACCGTCCGGCCCTGAACATTGAAGGAGAACACATCACCGCCTAGATCAAAGGCCACATTATCCGGACCGTCCTGATTTTCCGGCAATATGGTCTGCGCGTCCGAGGCCACATGGCGCAGCCCACCCACACGAACCTCATTCCCGTAGGCGGCCGTGTCATTTAGATCGCCGGCAGCGGGATCATAGTCATAGGTGAACACAGACAGACCAGCGGTGCTATTCTGCTGGTGCCAAGCGCCGATTTGGCGAATGATGACAGCCTCGGATTTGTCGGCCGCCTCAAAATAATACGCGGTTTCATCAACCCCGTTTATGCTTATTGTAGCCTCGCCAGGAACGATCACGCCGCTACCGTCGTCAAGCTCGTCGCGGGTGATAACCTGCCCGCCGGGCGTCGTTTCCCAGCCAAACAGGGCCACCACGTCCTCTACATCTGGCTCGACATTGCCTTCGGCGACAGCCTGCCAGAGGCCGCGCAGATCGGTCTCCAACGAGACACCAACGGTGGTCCCAAGGGTCAGCGTGCCGTCGTAGAGACCGCTATTGGCCCCCAGATTGGCCGCATCAAACTCAACCTGAAGCGTCAGTTGCGCGCCTGCGGCCAATGTCACGGGCGCCGACGGGCCGCCAACAACCTCAAACGGGCCTGTCACGGAGATCTGGTCGATGGTCAGGGCGATACTTGCGGTGTTCTCGAAGGTCATCTCCCGAATACTGGTGTCGCGGGTCTCGGGGAATTTGGTGCCCTCAATCTCATGGAAGACAAAAGCATCCGAACCGGGGAGCGGGTCGTCCTCGGCAAAGACCAACGCGTTCGAGGGTGCGGAGGGTGGCGCATCCGGGGTCAACAGTGTGATCCGGTCATCAGTCAGGCTGCCGCGGCTGACATTCTCGGCCACATAGATCCGGCCAGAGGGTTCATGCACCGCCAGATCGAGCGGATTGTTGAAGCCGCCTGCCACCTCAAAACTGTCGACCACAGAGCCATCGGGGTTGAAGGTAAGGGCCAGAACCCGGTCGCCGCCGGAATACTCGGTCACCAGAAAAGCGCCATTGAGGTTGCCGTTGAAAGCGCCCGACTGGTACTCCACCGACCCATTTGGCGAACGGCTGATGCCAAAATCATAGACGATGCCGCGATAGTTGGGATCAGGCGCGGTGCCCACGTCATAGCCGTTGGAGCCGGTCACCTCATTCGGATCAACACCCGCGGTCGGGTTGCCGCCGTCGCGGATATACTCGTCTCGGGTCGGATTGGGTGCGCCGTAGTAACCTCCCGCCTCGACCAGCGCCAGCGTGTCCTTTTGGACAGGACCGCCCGTCAGGCTCTCATCGGCCGGGGTGCGCGGGTCATCAGGGGAGTTGCCACCCGCCCCAGAGCCATTGATCGCGGAATAGAGGTTGCCGTTGGAATGCCAGACAAGGTCATAGGCATTGCGCAAACCGGTCGCGTAGATCGAGACGGGAGCCCCCGGAGCGAAGGGATCGTAATCGCCTGCCCCGTCCGTGCGCACATCAAAGCCGCCATTGGGCGGTGTGAGCGACGTGTCGATTTTCAGGACGGACGCGCTTAGCAGCGTCTCGGCCCGGAACCCCCATGTGGCATCCGGCGCGCCTGTGGCCGACAGGCTGCCCTGGGACACATAGAGATCACCGTCGGGGCCAAACGCAATCGAATTGGTCAGATGGTCGATGGTCGAGCGCGGCAGGCCGTCGACGTAATCCGTTACGGTTCCGGAGAAGCCTGGCCCGGGGTTCAGGTCGATATAGGAAATCTTGGAGGTGAAATTCTCACCGGTCGAGAAGATGGTCGTATTGTTGGTGAACCAGAGCCGGTCCGGCACATCCGGGTCAAAGGCCAAGCCGATCAGCGTGCGCGGATCAGTGGCGGTGGAGATTGAAATCTCCTGCCTGTTGTCCAGATCGCCTGTCGCCTGATCAATGTCCCAGCGGATCAGTTTGCCGTCGATGGTGGTCGCAAATAGCTGGCTGTCATCATCACTGACCACAAGGCTCGCGACGGCATCGCCGTTTTCGACGACCCGGGCGTCAAAGTTAAATTCACCGCCTCCGCCCGTGCCGCCGTCAGAGGTCTCAAAGCTGCGGGAGAAGACGGGATAGGCATCGCCACCTTCGCTGCGCACACCATCCAGTATCAGCGTATAGCCAGTATTCGGGTCCAGCTCTTCATCGGGCGTGAAGGTGATGCTGTCACGCCCGCCTGTCGTGTTGACCGTGCCCGCAACGGCCGCACCTGTGTCATCCACCAAGCGGACGGTCGTTGTTGTCACGGTGCTCGCATCAATCCGATCCTGCGTGTCCGAGACCACGATCGAGACCGAAAAGGAGGCGTTCGTCGCAATCCCCTGCTCGCCCGGATCGACCTCGTCAGCGCCGTCAAAAACGGTGCCAAAGCGAGGCCCGGAGCTACCCGAGCCCAGCGAAAGCGCGTCAACATTGGGGCCACTTTGCCCGTTGGAAACAAGCCGGATCGTATTTTGTCCTGCAACCAGATCAACGCCTACACTGATGTCCCCCCAATTGGTGAACGACCCTGTGGAGGTGAAGCCAACGGGGGCTGCCTGCACCGCACCGTTGATCTCAAGCTGCATGTTTCTTGTACCTGATCCGAGCGCATAGCGGATCGTCAGATCTGTGCTGGTGGCGGATGCCGCATCTACGGTCCAGACAAGCGCCTCCCCACTAGCGGCTTGAAAATCCACAAAGCCAGCACCTTCAAAGCCCGGATTGTTCGTCGCCACCACGGCGCCGCCTTCAAGCGCCAAGGTTTCGGCCTGCACAGCCTCATCAACGCCGCTTGCGGGTGGATCAACCGGCGTACTACCGCCTGCATCAAGTGTCAGCGCGTCGACATTGGGACCACTTTGACCAGTAGACACAAGCCTTATCGTGTTGGTTCCGGCCACCAGATCGACGCCCACGCTTATGTCATCCCATTTGGCAAAGGATCCCGTGGAGATGAACCCGACAGGGACGGCAAGGGCGACGCCATTGACCTCCAACTGCATGTTTCTTGTACCTGATCCGAGCGCATAGCGGATCGTCAAATCCGTGCTGGCGGCATCGGCGACATCCACAGTCCATACCAACGCCTCGCCACTGTCAGCTTGAAAGTCTACAAAGCCGGTCCCTTCAAACCCAGGATGATTCGTTGCAACGACGGCGCCACCTTCAAGAGCCAAGGTTTCGGCCTGCATGGTTTGGGACCCACCGGTTCCGGGCGGATCAACCGGGTCAGTGCCGCCACCGGACAAATCCAGAGAGATAGAGTCCAGATTTGGCCCGCTGTCGCCGGTGGAGATCAGCCGGATCGTGTTGGTTCCGGCCACCAGATCGACGCCCACGCTTATGTCATCCCATTTGGCAAAGGATCCCGTGGAGATGAACCCGACAGGGACGGCAAGGGCGACGCCATTGACCTCCAACTGCATGTTTCTTGTACCTGATCCGAGCGCATAGCGGATCGTCAAATCCGTGCTGGCGGCATCGGCGACATCCACAGTCCATACCAACGCCTCGCCACTGTCAGCTTGAAAGTCTACAAAGCCGGTCCCTTCAAACCCAGGATGATTCGTTGCAACGACGGCGCCACCTTCAAGAGCCAAGGTTTCGGCCTGCATGGTTTGGGACCCACCGGTTCCGGGCGGATCAACCGGGTCAGTGCCGCCACCGGACAAATCCAGAGAGATAGAGTCCAGATTTGGCCCGCTGTCGCCGGTGGAGATCAGCCGGATCGTGTTGGTTCCGGCCACCACGGGCACATCGATAGACGCGAGGCCCCAGACATCAAAAGATCCGGTGCTTTCAAATGCGAAGTTGGGGTCGATGACGACGCCATTCACCTCAAGGCGCATCTCGCGCGGGTTCACACCTCCCAAAGCATAACGGAAATCCAGTTGCGCGGTTTCAGCAGCAGAGGCTGACACGGTCCAGGTGACCGCCTCCCCGGATCGGGCCACGAAATCAAGAAAACCGCTGCCCTCAAAGCCGGGGCGGTCAGTGGCGATCAGCGCACCGCCCTCAATGACCAGATCCTCGGCCTGCACAGTTGTGGCTGTAGTTGGGTCAACAGGATCAATTGGTCCGCCACCATCGGGCAGGCCCAAAATCTCGATCTGGTCGATATTGGGCCCGTCATCGCCCGTGGTCACCAATCTGATCATATTGGGACCATCCACAAGCGGGATGGAAGTACGCAAAATGTCCCAACTGCTCCAAGAGCCGGTCGAAACGAAAGTGAGAGCTGGCTGAACCACATCGCCGTTCACCAACAGCAATAGGTCGCGAGGCGTCGATCCACCGATGGCATAGCGAATGTCCAGATCGAACGTGCCAGCGGCCCCGTCCACGGTCCAGACAGCAGAAGCGTCACTTGCTTTGGTGAAATTTAGATAGCTGCCATCCAAGGCCCCGCCATTGCCACCGTCGATTATCGCGTCCACGAGTGTCGCGTCAGAGCCTTGCAGTATCAATGATTATTCCTCACCCATTTAAGTCCAACACCGATAAGGTGTTGGACTGCAGGGGCTTTGTAAAGGTGTAACCTGACCTTTTCGGCCGTACAGAGCCCCGCCCGGCCTTTGACTTTGCTTGCTGCGAACGGGAGTGGAAAGAATGTGGAGTCAGGCGGCGCTTTTTGCGATGAGAGTTTTGTGGCCGACCGTCTAGAATAGCTGCTCGTGTGATTGCGACGCGGTGTGCGCCTCGGGGCGACCACCGTATGCGGCGTTTCTTTCCCATTCTCGCGTTGGCGAGATCATCGACGCAGCCTTCCGCCCTCAACGCAGAAACCGGGAGGCCAGCGCGGTGTTTGCTGCCGTGGTCCGGTATCGGGTCTGCAAGGATTACCAAATTAACGACGTGATTTTGGCAATCCCAGGTAAAGAACTATGCGACCTTTGAGGAGCATCGGTCCAAAGCTCTACCAAACTGAACGGCAGTTCTAGATTTCGAACCTTAACCCCTGCCCTAATCAGATATCTTCCTGTAAATATACAAATGAGTATTTGAGTAAGCGCGGCGGCTTGAAGAGTACCAAGTTTTGGTATATGTCCTATATAGGAGATTAATTATGCCCAAAAACACATCTATGTCCCTTGGCGATCACTTCGCCAGCTTTATCGACACCCAGGTTCAAGCAGGCCGCTATGGTTCGGCCAGCGATGTTGTGCGGGCCGGACTGCGCCTGCTCGAAGAGCATGAAGACAAAGTAAAAGCGCTTCAAGACGCTCTGATTGAAGGCGAGAAGTCTGGGAAACCACAGCCCTTTGACTTCGATGAGTTCAAGGCGCGCAAACGGGCAGAGTTTAATCAGGCCAACGGATGAGCCTTGTCACCTTCTCGCCTGCCGCAGCGGCAGACCTCGACAACATCTGGGACTATACCGTTGAAGAATGGGGGGCCGACCAGGCTGACCGTTATACAGATGATATTCAGAACACTTGTGACAGCCTTGCGCGCGGCGAGAAACGCGGGCGCGACGTGGGCATACGTTCAGGCTACCTGAAACATGCTGTTGGAAAGCACTTCGTGTTTTTTCGGACGACCAAGGCTGGGATCGAGGTGATCCGCATTCTGCACCAAAGTATGGATGTA
Organism: Yoonia sp. SS1-5; assembly: GCF_038443705.2. Classification (NCBI taxonomy): domain Bacteria; kingdom Pseudomonadati; phylum Pseudomonadota; class Alphaproteobacteria; order Rhodobacterales; family Paracoccaceae; genus Yoonia; species Yoonia rhodophyticola. The sequence goes on from NZ_CP151764.2 coordinate 11,856, forward strand.
GGACGGCATCTCTAGTCAAGCTTGCTTCAACTCAAACACTCAGTTACTTTTTTGAGTAAAAACACAAATGAGGTAGAGCATGAGCATTATTTCCGTCCTGAATCCCAAGGGTGGCAGTGGCAAGACCACGATCAGCACCAATCTCGCCAGATCGCTGCACGAACTGGGGCATTCGGTCCTAATCGTGGACAGTGATCCACAAGGCAGCGCCCGTGACTGGCACGCCGCCAACGAAGACAATCCCATCGAACTGGTCGCGCTGGACCGTCCCAACAACGTCAAGACGCTGGCCAGCATGGCCGCAAACTACGATTACGTAGTGATCGATGGCGCGGCAAAGCTGGAAGACATGATCGCTGCCTGCATAAAGGTCAGCGATTTTGGCCCCATCGGAAGGTTTCTTCGTAGAACCACGCTAAGGGGGAACGAAAACTGAACATGGCTTATGGTGTAGCGTTTCTGATCACCTTGTAAGCTGTTGATCTGCCTATGCCGAGGTGTTTTGCGGCCTGGGCGACGGATTGTCCTGCGCTGACGAGATCCTGGAGGGCTGAGATTGTCTCGGGTTGCAATGGTGGGCGCCCAGGGTTGCGACCATGCTTTCGGGCGTTGATCAGGCCATCTTTGGTGCGCTCTGAGATCAGGCGGCGCTCGAAATGCGCGATGGCCCCGAACACGTGGAATACGAGTTCGCCAGCGGCAGATGTCGTGTCGATCCGCTCTTCAAGGCTGATCAGGTTGATCTCTCTGGCCTTCAGGTCATCGACGGTTTCCAGCAGCTCCTTGAGCGAGCGTCCCAAACGATCAAGGCGGATAACGGCGAGGGTGTCGTTGGGGCGCGCCTGATCAAGCAGTTCTGTTAGCCCAGGTCGGTTGAACGTCTTGCCGGAGATCACGTCCTCGAACACGCGAATAGCGCCGTGTTGTAGCAACCGGTCTTTTTGGCCGGACAGGTCTTGGTCGGCGGTGGAGACTCTTGCGTATCCGAGGATGTCGCCAGTGCGTGTCATGGTGTCGCCAAAACGGCCGTTTTGTGGCCTGACTTCACGTCATCGATGTGATCCTGAATTGGCGTGGAAAATATGTCTTTTTATTGGTCTCCATAATATTCGAGGTCTTCAAACGTGCAACTACGTTTTGAGGACACCTTATGGCCCGCCGACTACTTTCTTCCCGCGCGCATGCAGACCTCTTCGAGGTGCCGACAGATCCTGATGCTTTGATCCGCCATTATCTGCTGAGCGGGGACGACATTGACCTGATCCGCACTCGACGTCGCGCCGAAAACCTCCTTGGTGTCGCGGTGCATATTTGTCTGCTGCGCTACCCGGGCTTCGGGTGGAGCGACGGCATCATGCCGCCAGCGGAACTGATCACTTGGCTTGCTGAACAACTTCAGGTGGAGGCTTGTACTCTCGACGAATATGCCATCAGGCGGAATACGCGGCACGAACATCATGCCGTCGCGATGCGCCACTTGGGGCTTGCCCCTTTCGGACCTGAACATGTCCAGCAAGCGGAGGATGTCGCCACGAGGGCGGCCTTCGCGACGGATCACGGCGTGAAGATTGTTGAGACGCTGGTCGGGGAGCTGCGCAAGCAGCATCTGGTGTTGCCGAGCGTGGATACGCTCGAGCGCCTTGCGCTGAAAGGGCGGGCCCGCGCCCGGCGCGAGGCTGCCGCCGCGCTGTTTGATGCTCTCTCACCGGAGCAACGTGTCCAGTTGCAGGCGCTTTTGGTCAATGATCCATCGGTTGGGCAAACGCGTCTCACGTGGTTGCGGGGCTATCCGTATTCGACCAGTCCGGCCAGCATGACCGCGCTTCTGGATCGCTTGAACTATCTGCGATCGCTGAATTTACCGCCAAACCTTGGGCACGGCCTCCACCCCGACCGGCTGCTCAAGTTCGCGCGCGAGGGCGCTGTGGCCCCTGTGAGCTTGCTGAACGATTTTGGCGAACGACGGCGGATTGCAACGCTCGCGGCGCAGATGGCGGATTTATCCATCACGATCACCGACGCGACCATCGCCATGTTCGAGCGACTGACAGGCCAGCTCTTCTCACGTTCCCGCAATCGCCAAGAGGAGGTCTGGCGCATGGGAAAAACCCGGGTTGGCAAGCTGATGCAGCTCTTTGGCGCGTCCATTGATGCCATGGCCCGCGCACAAGATCTGGGGCAAGATCCCTTTGCTGCGTTGGATGCTGATGTCGGATGGGAAACTCTCTTGGGCAAGCGTGACGAAATCGCTGGTTTCGGAGAGCTGGCAACGAGTGACCCGCTCGCTCTGGCGGCTGAGCGCTACGCCTATATGCGCAAGTTTGCCCCTGCATTCCTTGAGGCTTTCGAGTTCAAGGCCACCGATGCGGGGGATGACCTCAAGGACGCAATCGCCTTGCTGCGCGAACAGAACCGCACAGGTAAACGCAAGTTGCCCGATGATCCGCCCATGCCCTTCGCGGCCAAACATTGGTCGTCGCTGATCGTCCAGGATGGTCAGCCACAACGGCGTGTGTACGAGACCGCCGTTGTGTCCACCTTGCGCGAGCGCCTGCGCGCCGGGGATATCTGGGTCGACGGAAGCCGTGAGTATCGCCGGTTCGACAGCTACCTGAAGCCCCGGGACAAGGCTGAAACCATTATGCGGAATGCGGGCTTCGAGACAGATCCGGAAGCATGGTTGTCTGATCGGCGAGTGACGATTGAGAAACGTTTTGACCAAGTAGAGCGCGTCCTGAAGCGCAAGGCGCTCTCTGGTGTCCGAATTGAGCGCGGGCGATTGAAGATTACGCCGCATGACGCGGTCACACCGCCCGCCGCCGTGCGACTGGAACGGGCGATTGATGCCGTGATGCCCCGCATCCGCATCACGGAGTTGCTCTGGGAGGTAAACGCGCAGACCGGGTTCCTTGATGCCTTCACTGACCTGCGGTCTGGCAAGCAGCACGATGAACCTGCCGCCGTTCTGGCCACGATCCTGGCCGGGGCCACCAATCTCGGCCTGGAGCGGATGGCCCATGCCTCATCGCGTGTCAGCCACGCGCAGCTGACTTGGGCGCAGACATGGTATCTTCGGCCGGAGACATTCGCGGATGCCTTGGGGCGTATCGTCGACGCCCATCATGGTTTGCCCTTCGCGCAGCACTGGGGTGCGGCGGAGCACAGCTCATCGGACGGCCAGTTCTTTGCTGCCAATCGCGGCAGCGGGCTCATCAACGCGAAATACGGGCCTGATCCCGGCCTGAAACTCTATTCCTTCCTGTCGGGCCAGTACGGATCCTTCCATTCCAGCGTCATCGGGGCAACGGCAGGCGAAGCCCCTTTCGTGCTTGATGGCCTCCTGACCAACCCGGCCAGCTTCGACCCACTTGTACATTACACAGATACCGGCGGCGTGTCGGACCACGTCTTCGCCCTGTTCCATCTCTTGGGGATGACCTTTGCCCCGCGCCTGCGCGACTTTCCTGACCGGCGGCTGGCATGCTTCGGGAGCGCGAAGGCGTGGCCCACTCTGTCCTCCCTCATTGGGAGGCCAATCAACGAAGAGGTGATCCGGCAGCATTGGGGCGATATCATGCGGCTCGCGGCCAGCATCCGCGACAAGTCTCTCAAACCGTCTGAAATCCTGCGCAAGCTTGGGGCGTACCGCCAGCAAAACCGGCTATATCTCGCCCTGGGTGAAATCGGCCGGATCGAGCGCACACTCTTCATGCTCGACTGGATCGAGAGCGCCGACCTACGCATGGAATGCCACGCTGGCCTGAACAAAGGAGAAGCGCGCCACTCATTGGCCAGGGCCGTCTTTGCCCACGCCCAAGGGCGCATTCATGACCGCTCTGACGCGGCCCAACAAAAACGGGCCATGGCGCTCAACCTCGTCATCGCCGCCATCACATTTTGGAACACGATTTACATGGGCAAGGCCGCCAACCACCTCGCGCAGAACAGCCCCCTCTATGACGCCAAGCTGCTTGCGCATACCTCGCCGCTCGGATGGGAGCACGTCATCCTATCAGGCGACTTCGATTGGCATTCCGGGGCCGCCGACCGCAAAATTGCGCGGCCACTGAACATCAGGCCAGCCAGAGACTGGGGAACCTGATTGTGTTCGCTGGAAGTTCTTCCTTAGCGTGGTTCTACGAACAAACCTTCCGATGGGGCCTAGCAGTCGTTGATAACTGCACTTTGGCACATTCGATGCCGGTGGAGCAGGAGCCACCCACCTCATCCGCTTTCGACATTCAGGAACGACCTAGCAAAGCGACATTTGCATATGCTGGCAATTCGAGTCCTTACACCATAACCTGCATGGGATCTTACTATTGGGCTTCCTCATGCGTCTCTTTCCACAGTTGCTTCTCGCCCTTTTCATTGTCGTTACCTCGACGACTGTCGCAACAGGTGAGAACACGGGTCCGGAGCTGCCAAGCCCTGATCAAGTAAGTGAGCACTATCAAGTGTCAGCAGCTGGCTGGCCAACAATACCCCATATTGCTATGCTAGCATTTGTTGCCGCAGAGGATCGCCAGTTCTTTGACAGGCCGCCGCAACACTCAACCATCACAAGACAGATTGGACAGTGGTATCCTCAGCCAGTTGTCGAGAAGCATCAAAGAGTTGTGCTCTCATTCGCGGTAGGCGAAGCACTCTCGCATGATGAAATTCTGAACTGGTATGCGAATGAGGTTTTCCTTGGGCAAGCCTGTTTTGGTCTTTCAAATGCTTCGATGGTTTACTTTGGAAAATCAATTGCCGACTTGAGTCTTGAGGAAATCGCTTACCTTGCGGCACTACCTAAAGCGCCTGTGCGGTTCCATCCAGTTCGTTCACATAACCGGGCTATTGAACGCAGAAACTTCGTGTTGATGGAAATGCGAAACGCCGGTTTCATATCAAGCGACGAAGCTGACCGTGCCATCCAGACGGCCTTGCATGTGAATGACCCATTGGTGCGATGCGAGCCTCTGGAGTAATGCTTGTCGTTATGTGGAGGCGAATGATCTGCACAGTTATCTTGGTCGTTTGGACCGGCGGTCAAGCCGCTGCCGAGAACGAGATTCTTCAGTTCTTTCCGTCGGTGCCCATACATGAAGACGACCGACTGACTGGCCATTTTGAGGCGACTGTACAGGGCTGTAATGTCGAGTTGACAGAAACCTCTGAGCCCTTTGTCACCGTGAGCAGGTTTGATGTGCAAAGCTATGAGACCGATCCAGGGCGTCTTTCTTGGCCATACGTCAAGCAGCTCTCGACGCGATATAACGTTGCTTGGTTTAAACGCGACGGCGAAATAGAGTCATCTATGGAAGAGCTCAACATCAAACTGCGGCAACTCCGTGTTTCTTGGAGTGATCGAAGGACACTTAGCCCCGATGAGGTGCGAGCCAAATCGATGGAACTTGAGAATTGGCTTTCCGAAATCAGGTCTGGCGGGCAAGGCCAATTTGCTCAACGAAATCATACCGCACGACATTTGTCTGATGATGAACGTTTTTTAGTGTCAGTCTCGATCAACACTGCATTGGTAATGCCTGTGCGGGTTAGTGATATGTCGTCGCTCGCGCACGCGATGTACCGACATGGCTTAACCTGCCACCGCAACTGAAAACCTCATTATCGTGTTTTCTGGGAGCGGCCATTCGCGGCGTTGCCGCAACTCGTTCCTTCGGGCTCTGCGTCCCCTTTCGCGGCGCCTTACCTGAACGCTGGCTGTCAAATCGCCAATGTCAGCACATCGACGGTGCCCGTCCGGTTAAAGCGCTCTGGCGGCGCACTGATCTGCTCTGTTATGCTGCTTGAGCAGCATACACGCCGATAACCAAACCGCACGCGCGTCTCGCAAATCTCCTTGATCGGATGAAGGTCATGCGGCTTGCGACAGATGAGTTCATCCGCCGATACTTGATCCACGTCCTGCCTGAAGGCTTCCACCGCATCCGCCACTACGGACTCCTCGCTTCCGCGCAGCGCAAATCCAACATCGCTAAGATCCGGGCATTGCTCGGTGTTCGAAAGGCCACGCCAGAAGACACGCCCAATGCCGAGCTCGTCCCGCTGACGTTGCGCGAGCCATGCCCAGAATGTGGTGGATCCATGCGCATCATCGAGACATTCCGCCGAGGTCAAGTCCCGAGATCACGCGCACCACCCAGAAAGCCGGCCGCATGACCAGAAGCTGGTTCATACCATCATCCGCACACCGGCTGGCCCAGCCAGATCGGCAAAGCTCACTTGGCCGACGCAAAACCAAAAGCCAAACTGGGAACGCTCAACCATTCACATCTTGGACAACCGAAGGCCAAAGTCGCTCGCGGACCTCGTGGTCCAAAGCCTCCATTGCCAAAACCGATGCATCCGTAAGAGCTACAGACCCAACCAAAAACGCTCTTTCCCCATAGACTGCACCCAGACCCCGCGGCTTCCTCCCTGAGAGGTTTGTCAACACGGGCCACAGTCAATGCCAGCCGAGCCCGCGCGCAATGGCCCGCGTCGAAAAACCTTCATCACTTGAGACATTCCCTGCAGACGGCAAGAACGACCGATGCTATCTATGCGCCCTGCCCTAGTCTCATCAATCCAAACCAGCGGTCGTTGATTTCTTTGACTTTCGGGTCTCATCTATTGGGTGAATTAACACCAACCAGAAACCGGTTCTAGTCTACATCGTCCCCTGCGGATTAAATTGCGGTTTCCAACTACTTCTTTGTTGAACTCTGAAAGCAGCGTTGTGACCACACGGGCTGTCCAAAAGAGCGACAATTGACAAAAGCCTTTAGCGAACGGGTTAGAAACAAGATGGCTGTAGTTTGACCGACCGAAGTCAACCAAGACAATGCGGCAAGAACGAATTTTATATCAATATTTTTCAGCGACTTATAGATTTCCATGTCGTTCTGTGTCGTTCCTTTTCGTGCGCAAATGAAGACTACGATCCATTCTGCCCTAACAGGATCAACACAACAATGTTTTCAACCAAGGCGCGCATCGACCAACATCCACTTTAGTCCCAAGACCCAAACTCATTTCTTCTATCCAGGCGACCGCGCGACAATTCAGTTTCTTACGAGGTGACTATACGTGTCTGAATTCAAACTCGCCCAAGCAGCTCGCCATAACTACTCCGCATCCTTTCACACACAGGCCGCCGCCGTTGGCTTTGCTGAAGTGAATCTTCGGCTTCAAGGCACGGAACCCTTTGGGCCCTGCACTGCAAAACGAGAAGCGCCCCTCACCCTAGGGACTGCAGTCGCTATTGGATTGAACGATGGACCGGGCGAGCTCAGTCTGACAACAACATCATTCTCCGGTCTACAAACCAGAAATCTTGGTGATTGCTCGACCGGACGCTGGAGTGACCCAATCGCCCGCGGAATTGAGTTCCTTTCCGACCAAATCAAAGCTGAAGTAGGGTTCTGCGTCGCTGTTGCCACCGAGCTTCCCGACGATTGCGGTGCGCTGTGTTCCAGCGTTCTGAAACTGGCGACATCGCGTGCAGCTTGTCTTTTGTTGGCAAATAATCCCAACATTTTGGAACGTGAGTTTGGTTCAGGATGCAAAGACTGCGGCATCGGCGCCCTGCATCAACGACCCTCAGATGGGTTTGATGGCTATCGCCACTAAATTGCCGCCCAGGGACTGCTCGCCCCCCCCTCGCACTCGCCGTTCGTACTTAGCTGTCAGGCCACAGCTTCTTTTCACTCAAGCCTGTGAGCTTCATGATGGCCGCACGTTCGTTTGGGGCGTTGTCGCCCCGCGTGATGACTTTGTAGAGTGTTTCATACTTAAGATCGTTCTCCTGAGACCACCGCTTAAGCTTCATACCAAGCTTCTCGAGAGCTGCCGTCACTGCCTGCATCCGAAAGTCTTTTGCTTTGGCTAGTTTCCGGAGCGGCTTCGTGATCAACAATGTCATCTCAGGTGCTTTGGTCTCGGACACCATCTGTACAGCTTCTTTAAGGGTGAATAGGCGTGGCAGCCTTCCCTCGCCTTTCAGTGTTTTGCCATCGATGGTGATGGTCCATTGCACACGAGACGGTGTGAGATATGGCTCAATGCGCACCTCAGGAGCCGGGCCTTGCGACGCGTTCTTGGAAAACGGAATTCTTAATTCGGCTTGGGTGGAGTAGGCAGCAACGTAATCTATGACCGTGTTCGCTGGGACGGCACCAGGAACAACATGGTCATCTACGATATCGATCACGAGATCTTCTGTCCCATCCAGCTCATTCACCATAAAGACGTGGAAAGACAGGATTCTCGCTGTTTTGCCGCGCGCTTTGGGGTTCATCGACTCCGGCACCACCGCAACCCGGAAGTGCTTGCCCAAGGGTCGTGATTGCTCAATCTGCTTCCATGTGACGGCATTGATCGAGATCGTCGATCCAGCTGAAAACGGTTCCATTGAAGGGCCCACTATTTGGCCAGAGAGTGCTGCCGACGTTTCGCTCAAACGTGTCTCCTTGACGATTCTTACAAGCTCCGAGACTTGCCGCCGACATATATGTTGTTTGACCGATGAGTCAAATATGTGCTTTTGGCAATGCGGATATGTCCTATTTTTTCCGTTATACGTTCAGTAATTAATTATTCTTAATCAATACTATAACCACTATATACGCATTTTTTGACGTGCCATCTTTTATTTTTGGCACATTTCAGTTGCCCGAAATTGGAGTCGGTCGTTAGCCTTTTGGTGGGGGCGCGGTGCCCTCTCCAACATGGATATCTAACATGAAACTTCTCTCATACCTCCTGATGCGAAAACGTACAGGTGCTCTCACCGGAGGCCTCGCGGTCCTCTTCCTGATGCCAAACACTGTGCTGGCGGCGTCCACGGCGACAACAGGTATCGATGCGTCATTCTCGACCATGCTTACCGACCTGACGGGCATGCTCGGGGGCAACTTCGGTGCCCTGGTCTTGCTGATCTCTCTGATCATTGGTGTCGCCGTCTACGGCGTGACCTCGAATTGGAGATGGGTCATCTCATCGGTGATGGTCGCCTTCCTGATCGGCTACGGCGTCAACATCGTCCAAGGCATCGGTGGCGTGACCGCGACCGTCGATATGCTCGACGTTACCCAAGTCGCACACACTGACTTTGACCCCGCAATTGTGGGTCCTGTTTAGGCCACGGCCTCAGCGGGCCCCGGACTGGACGGGGCCCCCAAACTCAGGGGGATATTTTCATGGACGACCCAAACGTTGTTCGTATCGAACAAAAGCTGGAAGCACCTGGACGTCTACTGTTTTTCACACTTGATGACGCAGCCGCGTTTCTCATTCCGGCTGCCGTCGGGTTTCTCAGCCGCCATCTGATCAGCGGGGCCATTGTTGGCCTGATCGTCTTCTTCTTTTGGCGCAAGCTGAAAGGCGAAGGTGGTGTCGAACGCCTGAAGGCGGCAGCATATTGGTATCTGCCCTTCCAGGTGTCGCCCTATCGCGCGTTCCCCCGCTCTGACGTTTCGCACTGGAGGGGATGAAATGACACCCGACGCACTCACCCGACAGCTTCGCGCCGCACGTTGGCAAAGATCCGTATTCGCTGTGATCGCACTCCTGCTCCTGGTCTCAAACCTATTCCTGGTCGGATCATACACACAGGTCCAGCGAACGACTGTTCTGATCCCCTCCAGAATTAGCGATGGAATGGTCGCGGTCGGCGCCGTCGACGCGCGATACGTGGAGTCGCTGGCGTTGGACACGATCTACGCCTTCTACAACGTCTCTCCCGAAACCGCCTCTTATGGCCGCCGGGTCGTTGAGAAGCTCGCAAGCCTGCGGGATCGTCCTTCATTGCTCGAAGCATTCGACACCGTTGCTGACGATATCCGCGAGCGACGCATTACGACGGTCTTTTTCCCTGAGCGCGTTGATCATGATGCGAGCGGACTGCGCGTTGTGGTCAAGGGCAGTCTCGCAACCTTCATTGAGACAGAACGTGTCGGACAGCAACCACGCACCATCACGCTGAACTTCATCGAGGAAGCAGCCTCTGTGCGTCTTGCCTCGATCGATGTTGAGGAGAATGCATCATGAAAAGGGTCATTCTTCGCGCGACACTTGTCCTCCTCGCCCACTTTGTCGGCAACGCTGCAATTGCCGAAACCGTTCGGATCAGCACACCACAAGATGGCCAGATCCGGTTCAACGTCTCCGTTGATGGGCCAACCCGTCTGTCGGTTGCCGGGGATCGCATCTCCAAAGTTCTGCAAACCGAAAGCTCCTTCGAGATGGTCAACGATGAAGGCACTGGCGACGTTTTTCTGCGTTATGCAGGCGGTCCCGCTGAACAGGAGGCGGGCTACATCGTCACGGAAAGCGGTGTCACTGTTGGATTCATTATGACCCCGAAGGACGGGATCGAGATGCAAACCGTCTTGATCACCATCACCGGCCGCAACTCTGGGCGCGGGAATGCAGGAGCGGGTGGTTTTGCCGTCAATTCGACACTTGGTGCGGCTGCAACCACACCTGTCGCCGCCGAAATTCCTAAGAGCCGGACAGAACGACTCGTCGATTTTGTGCGCCTCGTTCACGCGCGACGCATTGCAGACCGCTCGGCGGCGAGCCGTAGCCTCGGCGTGCGCGGCCGCTACTCAAATGGTGGGCTACGTGCGCGCATCTCTGTTGTTGCTGCACCGGGCGGGACCGCGCCTGATCCCGCCAGTTTCTACAATCAAAGCCGCAGCGTTCTGGCCGTTTGGGTCGATGACAACGTCACCAACGGCAAAGTCTGGGTCATCACAGTGGAGGGAACGCTATGAGCAAGTCACGCCAACGCAGCCAATGGATCATTGCTGGTGTTCTGGGCAGCCTCGGGCTCCTTGCGCTCTATTCGATCAGCCAGATTCTAAACAACCATCAGGGCGCCTTTGCTGCTGGTACCGGAGAAAGCGGGATTAACACATCCATCATCGCGGATCGAACCCGCGCCGCCTCGCCGGAAATGTCCTGGATCAACAGCGCTGCAGGCCAAGTCGAAGGGCTATCGGCACAGGTCGAGAACCTTCAAAATGCCTTGCGGATTTCTGAACAACGCGCCTCGACAGAACTGGCTGAACTGGAGAGCCAGACCGACACGCTTCTCGCCCGCTATGAGGACAAGATCACGCAGCTTGAAGCGCAACTGACTTCTGTTGCGCAAGGGCGTGGCGTGTCGCGCGTAGCACCTCAAGCCGGAGTTGCAGGGCAACAACATAACCAATTGGGCGAATTCCTCTCGCCCGCCGCGGCTGTTCCGCGAAACAACAATGGATTGATCCCTTTCCACACGCGGTCCGATCAGCGCCAAGACCCAGCCAACCAAGCAACGCTGACGGGGCCTGGCGGCTTGCCTCCTTTGCAAGCACAGCCCTTTACTCGGAATTTCGCACTTGCTGTAGGGCCCGAAGTCCCAGGTGAAGAAGAGAAACACCCGCCACATTTGCGGAACTACCTGCCCGCCGGGTCCTACGCACCTGCACTCGTTTTGTCCGGTGTCGATGCGTCGACCTCAGTTGCCAGCCAAGCCGAGCCCGTCCCAGTCCTGTTTCGGATCACGGGCCCTGCGATTACTGCGGGCACCCGAACAACGCGCGGTCACTCGATCGATCTCACGGGATGCACAGTCACTGGTTCAGCACGCGGCGATCTGAGTTCCGAACGCGTCTATGTGCGCTTGCTCAAACTCTCTTGCGTCCAATCCGGCACCCATGTCTTTGAGCGCGAAGTGACGGGCTATATGAGCGGCGCAGGCAAAGCGGGGGCCCGCGGACTGGTTGTCTCACGCGAAGGCCCCCTTGTTCGCAACGCAGGCATCGCAGGCGCACTGTCCGGGCTTGCGGAAGGGGTCTCCAGCATTGGCCAGGCTGGTTCGAACGCCGATGCTGCGTCCTTTGATGAAGCCCTGCGTGGTGCTGGAGCCTCCTCTGTTGCAGGTGGGATTTCAGGGGCCGCAGACCGCCTGAGCGAATACTACATCGAACGCGCTGAACAGTATCAGCCTGTCGTCTCGCTTTATGGCGGCACCAATGTTGAGCTTGTCTTCATGGAGGGGGTCGACCTTGGCTAATCCGCATCCCCTCCTTCTCGCCATCCTGATTTCTTCGCTCGCAGGCTGCAGCAGCCAAGCCGTCAAGGAGTTCTGCGCGCCGCTTCTCCCCAGCTATTTCAATGAGGTCCAGCCATGAACAGACGTATGATCGCCCTCGCTTTGGTGACGCTGACAGCTTGCGCACAACCCAACACGGAACGCGACTTTCTGTGCGGTGCTCAGGAAGGCCAGCCTTGTCACTCCATCTCTGATGTGGACGGACGCGCACCGGCCACGCATCCAACACGCGCCGCCACGGTGACACAAGCGGCGGCGGCACCACGGACCGCTGGTATTGTGCCGGGCACTGGCGTGCGTTTGGCCGAAAAAACCGGTCGCATGTTTGTCGCCCCCTACATGGGCGCGGGTGGGCTCGTCCATGAAGGCTCCACTGTTCAGTTCGTTGTCCGCTCCGCACGCTGGGAGCAGAAGTAATGAGTTTCATCTCCCAATTCCTATCATCGGTCTTGGATGATGTGCCCATGACTGCTGACGAGCGGCAGCAATATGTCGATCATGTTCTGTCGGACCTCCTGACCTATCGCGTCTACGAGCCGCAAGAGAACCTCTTTTACAATGAAGGGACAGTCGGATTCCTGTTGGAAATCCCACCGGTCATTGGTGCCGATGTCTTCAGAACATTGCAGACCGCGATCACAAGCTACTGCCCGGCTGACGGCACGATCCAGTTCATTTCCTGGGCATCACCCAATCTGACGCCAGCACTGATCTCCTGGTCCAACCATCGTTTTGTGCAAACCCCTTTGATGAGCCGCATGGTTGAGCGGCGCATGGCCCATTTCAACAACATCCGCTACGGGGCGGATGGCATCGTCAAATGCGTACCACATCGGCGCAGAATCCTTGTGGCCGGGTGGCTCGATGGCGACCCAAGCACCAATCATCTCAAAGACCTCAAGGAATTCCGGCGCAATCTGGTCCTCGCCCTGGGGGGAGAGACGCACTGTTTGAATGTCCGTCCTGAGAGCTTCCTCGAAATCCTCTCCGAGATGCTGCACAGCCGGGGTACCTCATCAGGCGAACCGCTGGGCTACGATGAAGAGGTCCCAATCAACTACCAGGTCCCCGGTGCGGGGCTTGCCGTCGCGCGGGACGGAATGTCATTCCTGAATTCTCCCGAGCTTTCCGTCTCCTCCGCGACGGTTCGTATGGTGCCACGCGAATGGTCGGCCGCCATGGGCATGCTGTTCAATGGCTCTCCCGATCATCCGGAGGACAGCCCACACGGTCCGGTTCTGATGTCATTGGTCGCCCGCGCGCGTCCGAGCCAAACCTCACTGTCAGAATTGGTCACCAAACGGGCCAAACTCGAACACGCCAAATCGACCAAGTTCGGCAAGTACATGTCCGACCTCGGTCAGCGGGACGAAGAGTTCGAAACCCTGCACGCGGAGTTGGAACGTGGCGAACGTCTCTTTGAAACCGTGACCACTGTCTCTGCCTATGCGCGCGGTGATGTTGAGGAAAGCGCGGCAGCTCTCGCTGAGATGAAAAAGATCATGGTGATGTGCAACATCACACTCGAGCAGGACAGCTTCCTGCAATTACCGGTCTTTCTGTCCGGTCTACCTTTCCAAGCCAACAAGGGCTTGATGGCTGATCTGAGACGGGCCAGCCGCGTGAAGAAACGCAAGGCAGCTGCAGTCACAGCGCTCGCACCATTGCATGGCGAATGGTCGGGTTTCCATTCAAACAGAGGGCTTTTGCTCGTTGGACGTCAGGGCCAAATGTATGACTGGGACAACTTTGAATCCTCAGGCAATTACAACGTCTCGGTTGTTGGCAAGTCCGGTTCGGGCAAATCCGTCTTCATGCAAGAGCTTGTCACTTCCATCTACTCAGGTGGCGGTCGGGTGCTTGTCATTGACGATGGCTATTCGTTCAAAAGCACCTGCGATGTCCTGGGCGGCGACTGGCTCGGGATTGGCAACACAGGCGATTTCAAACTCAACCCATTCTCCATGGTCAGCAGCACGTCCATGGATAACATCGAGTACCGCGCCGACGCTCTCAACCTGATCACACGCGTGGTCTCCACCATGGCCAACCTTGGCGAGCAGCGCGAGGGCCGCGTCGGTGACATTGAAGAGGAATTTATCGAGCGCGCCTGCGCAGAAGTGTGGGATGGCAAAGGTAACGATGGTTGCGTCACAGATGTCGTCGACATCCTGGCGGGACAGATTGAAGAAGATCCACGCCTGCGCGATGTGGTGACCAAACTCAAACGCTATGCCCGTGGCGGCACCTATGGCGACATGTTTGATGGCAAAGCCAATGTCTCCATCGAGAGCACATTCACGGTGTTCGAACTCTCGGAACTGAAATCCCAAAAGGACCTTGAGGCCGTTGTTCTGCAGGTGATCATGTTTCTCGGCACGGAGTTGATGTTTAAGACAGATCGTTCTGAGCGGGTCGCCATCCTCATTGATGAGGCCTGGGACATGCTTGGCGGTGCCGGAACAGCCAACTTCCTTGAAGGTGTGGTCCGCCGCGCGCGGAAATACACAGGTTCCCTGATCACCGGGACGCAATCGCTGGAAGACTATTACGACAATCAGGCGGCCCTTGTCTGTTATCAGAACAGCGACTGGACAGTATTCCTTGCTCAGAAGCCCGAGGTGATCGATCAGCTCGTTGCAAGTGGCAAGCTGAATGCCCCGGAAGGGGTTGCACACTCGCTTAAGTCCCTGATCTCGGCCAAGGGGCAGTTTTCAGAACTCGGCATTCGCGGGCCAGATGGCTGGGTCTTTGGCCGCCTTATTCTCGATCCCTATTCACTGGCGATCTACTCGACCACAGGTGAGACGGTCGCGCGCCTGAAGCAACTCACCGAAGGCCGCGGTCTCGATATGGGTGAGGCTCTGGAGATCATGGTCGAAAATGGGGGAACGCTCTGATGCGCGACCCTATGCAGACACTCCGCCTAAAAATCCTTGCGAGCTACTGGGCAATCATGGCGATCTTGTCTTTTGGCCTCGTACTCATCTTCCACGCACTCGCCCGCGAGCTTGGTCTTCCAACAACGCATGAATGGGTCTTTGGGATCTCAGTCTTCTCACTCAGCCTCATGATCAGCGTGTCGGTCTGGGCAACCAATATCAATGCCGGTTCAAAACCTCTTGCAGCAACGGAGGGTAGTTGATGTCTGAGCCGTCCAAACCCTTCTTCGGTACCCTGATCGGTATCACCGTATCTGCTGTCGTACTGACAGCCATCAATGTCGCGATCACTCTCACGATCATGGACCGCTATGGGCTCTTACACGCCCCGGAAATCGTCTCAATTGATGCTGCGAATATGGTCATGGGATTTGTTGCTGCACAGGATCCCGGTATCTCGGAAGAAGATCTTCAGCAGCGCATTCGATCTCTGAACGCCAATTTGGACGGTGTGATCGCGACCTTCGCCCGAGAGCGCGGTGTTATCGTCGTCAATTCCGCCGCCGTCCTTGGTGGCACACGCGATGTGACGCCTGAAATGCTCGCTTCCCTGGGATTGAGCCAATGAGCGCGCCCCACGATATCGGCCTCGTCCGCCGCATTGCCTCCTGGATTCTGCTGACCTTTGGATGCCTTTGCATCTACTTCCTCGATCACGTCGATATCGTGATGAACGCTTCAGACTCGCTGGATGAACCGGCTTTCCTGATGCTCGACACGCCCATTCTGTTGCACAAGGGCGCGGTGGTCAGCGCGCAGATGCCGGAACCGCTTCAGGTAAAATTTTCGGGCTATCATTTCGTCAAGCTGATTGGCGGCATGCCCGGCGACGAAATCACTTATGATGACCAGGGCAATCCTTGCATCGATGACGATGAGTGCTTTCCGCTCTTCGAAAAGGATGGTGCTCCGATCCTTCCCGCAATTGCCCCAGGTGTCATTCCTGAAGATCACTACGCCCTTTTTGGCACTGCCGACAAAAGCCTCGACAGCCGGTACGCCACCATCGGTCTCATTCACGCCGATCAACTTCTGGGACGCGGCATTGCCGTACTCTGGGCTCCGGACTGGAGAAACTGATGCTGTATCCTCGCACCCTGTTGTTAACCGTGGTCGCATCAACGGCTTTCGTTACAACCCAAGTCCATGCGGCAGACTACGGTGTGTTTGGCGCGCTTTGGCCAGTCGAAGAACCCTCGATCCTTGAGACCATCTATGTCCGCCTGTCCGAAATGGAGGGCAATGGCGAGTTGGCCCAAATGGAAGAGGAGATGAAGGCTACAGCGCGGGCCCGTATCCATCGCCCTCACCCCGTCCTCGGCCTTGGGACTACAGAGGTCTACAACAGCTACGAGGTCGATCTGTCGATCACACTGGATCGCGATCTTGCCGATCATCGCGGCGTCGTCTTTGCGCGGGCTGGCACTCGGATAAACCCGCTCGATCACAGCCGGTTCAATCGTCGGCTCATCTTCATCAACGGCGATGACCCTGACCAGGTGCAGTTCGCGGTGGAGGCGGCAGCGGCCGAACCCGTGAAGATTATTCTGGTCAATGGCGCGCCTCTCGATTTGACGGAAGCAAACCAGGTTCTCTTCTACTTCGATCAAGGCGGCATGCTCACCGAGCGATTTGGCCTGACCGTCGTTCCTGCCGTCGTCAGCCGCATGGATCCCGTCATGTTGGTCGAAGAAATCCCCGTACCGATCAGACAGGTGGAGGCACAATGAAAGCTCTCATGAAGATCCTCTCGGCAGCAGCCATTGCGCTCACGCTGACCGCTACCGCCACCTCAGCAAAGTGCAACGCGCGGTTTCTGAACCCCATCACGGAAGTCTGTTGGGATTGTATTTTCCCAATCTCGGTCGGTGCTCTGTCGATCAATCTCGGAACATCACGTCCAGACACGCCGAACCAGGCCTTTCCAATTTGTCTGTGCCCAGGGTTTCCCCTGCCCCGCATTGGTCTCTCCATTGGCATATGGGAACCCGCACGTCTCGTTGATGTCGCCAATGAAACCGGGTGCTTTACCAATCTTGGGTTTGATGTTGATTTTGGTCTCTTCTCGCGCGGCAAGACCAGCGCCAACTCCCGGGCCGGAGGCGACAATGGCTCAAAGTGGCATGTCCACTATTACTATTACCCGCTGATCTCGATGCTCGGCACAGCCATCGACGGACTCTGCCTCGATACGACAGCCTTTGATCTTGCCTGGATGAGCGAAATTGACCCGCTCTGGATGGATGCCGAGCTTACCACTTTGCTCAATCCCGAAGCGCTTCTGTTTGCCAACCCAGTTGCCCAGGCCGCCTGCGCCGCCGATTGCGCCGTTGCCTCATCCGGCAATTTACCAATCGACCAACTTTTTTGGTGTGACGGGTGTTCGGGATCGCTCTATCCCGTCACGGGTGATGCCAACAACCACATCGGCGGCGTGCAAGCCTCGTCCGTAGTCACAGCCAAAACGCTTGCCCGCATGCATCGTCTGCTTCTGGCACGTCAAACCGCGTCTTCATCGGCACTTTGTCAAAGCCGGATCGCACCGCTCATCCGCAAAAGCCAATACCGCCGCCAAATCACGCGGCCCTTCCCGATGACGTCTGGTCGCTACGCAGGCGCGCCACTCGGGGCCTCAACGCAATTCTACGACCGCCTGAGAGAGGTTCCCTATGTCGGTGAATCCTTTGGCTACTTGCTTTGGAGGAAGAGAAATTGTTGCGCGCTCTGATATCCACCTTACTGTTCCTCCCCACAATCGCTGTCGCGCAGTCAATGCCGGATGCCACTACTCACGGACATCTTATTGATGAAAGGCTCGGTGAAGCGGCAGCGATTGGCGAGGATCTGAAGTCTCGATTGCAGATCATTGAGCAAGACTTCGATCTGCCGGACGATATTGCTGAACGTGCCTTGCAAAGCCTAGAAAATGGCCGTGTGCGCGAGCTTTTGAACGCAGGCGAAGCTGATCTGGAAAGGTTGGTTGATACCGAAGAGCGCTATCCCGGCGGTGTCTTTCTCTTTGCGTCATTTTCCATCCCAGATCCCTCTCTGAAGGTCTATCTGCAAGAGGCCGACCGCCTTGGTGTGCCGGTTGTCTTCAACGGTTTTGTCCAGAACTCGGTTGCCGAAACCGAGATCCGTGTCCACGCGCTCTATGAAGACGAAAGCATCAGCAATGGCTTCATCATCGATCCAACGCTCTTCGATCGTTTCGATGTCACGGCCGTTCCTACCCTCATCTCAACGACTGTCGATCTTGATGTTTGCGAGACCTCCGGTTGTGCAGACGACGCAACCCCACCCCATGATCGCGTCGCCGGGAACATCCCATTGGTCTCCCTCTTGGACATCATCGCCAAAGGCAATGCGGATCACGCGGCCCCTGCCCGCGCCATTCTGGAGGCTGGCCAATGAAACGCCTCTTCTTGCTTTGCAGCCTCGCACTTGCTGGCGCGGCCCAGGCTGACAGCCATGTGCAACGTGCAGAGAATGCGCTGTCCAATGCGCAAACTTTCAATGGCTACACTGTTCCTGACGCCCAAAACCTGCTGCAAATCCCCGTCGATCCAAACCATCCGCTCAGCAACGAGAATGCTCAAACCTTGCCGACGGTCGGCAACGTTGCAGCGGCATCGACAAGCACAACTGAAGGTCGGGCCTTCCAGAACTTCAACACCAATGCAGTGCCGTGGAGCGTTCAATCAGCCAATCCGCAGCACCTGGATGTCTCAGATCAGGTTGCGAATGATCCGATGGCCTTCATGAATTCCAACCCCTTCTCCTCCTCCGGCTTCGGCCAATGTACTGTGACCAATTTTGCGAACTCACCGATTTTTGAGCGCACCTGCCAACGTACCCGCGATGTCTTCTCGGCAAGTTGCACAAGCCAGCTCAACATCACTGTCATCCGCACTGAAACATATGAATGTCATGTGACGCCAACAGGTGCGTCCTGTGACGCACTGCAAGCCTCATCCCTTTGCACAGAGACGCAGCGCTATTGCAATTTGCAGGACATCAATGGCGTCTGCATTGAAGAGATTGCCGAACATTCCTGTTCCAGCGATGCGCCCTTGGCCTTCACTGCCCCACAGATTGGCGCGACGACCTGGGGTCAACCGATTACCTCGTGGGTCACCAGCTGTGATCCCTCTTTCAGCGCTCAAAGTTGCGGCGCCGGCACCACCACCTGCACGTCCGGCCCATCAGTCGAAGACGTCAACGGCCAGCTTGTCCCAGTCAATTGCACCACTCAGGTCACCACATATGAGTGCGGTGCCAGTACCTACTCGTCGACGGACTGCCAACCATTCCAGAACGATCCATCCTGCAGCTTACAGGCGTCAAGCTGCTACCTCACAACGCCTGATGGTGTCTGCGGTGCCTATGAAGACACTTACCAATGTGGCACCGGCCAAGGCACCGACTTTTCATCGTCATGTCAGGACGTGAATGTCTGTGTGGCCGGTCATTGTCAGTCAATACCGCAAGAAACCAACAGCGATATGCCAATGGCGCTCGCCTCGGTCGATCTGCTGAACAATATGGCCAATGAATGGACGATGGCTGCCACACCAAATTCCAGCAACTTCGAGCTGTCCTATTTCAACTCCAATACCAACTACTGTCGTGTCGGCATTCTCGGCTCATACAATTGTTGTTCCGACAATGGCTGGGCTCTTGGCGTCTTCACCCAATGCCGCCAACACGAGCTTGAACTCGTTGCCGCGCAACAGGCAGGCCGCGCCGTCTATGTCACGACCTATTGTCGCCGTCGCGCCCTGTTCTTCTGTCGCGAACGCGCCCGCCGGTACTGCATATTCAACAACCGCATTGCGCGCGAGGTGTCTTTCCAGGCCCAGCATCAGTTGCACGGTCGCTTTGAATGCCGTGGCCTCACTCAGGCTGAGATGGAAGCGATTGATTGGGAACAGATCGATCTGACCTCCGTCTTCGGCGACATGCTCGCCAATGTCGCGGTCCCCGATCAGCAAACCCTCATCGGCATCATTCAAGCCAACACCGCAAATCTTAGCTTGCAGCCATAGGAGAGCAACTATGAAGAAAATGTCCCGCCGCTCCATGATGCTTGGCCTGCCCGCTTCACTCTTGCTGCCCGCGCGCCGCGCGAAAGCCGCCGGAAACCAGCTCGGCTTGATATTTGTTGCACAAAGCACCTGCCCCTATTGCCAATCTATTGCACCCGTCTTGAAACAGCTCTCAGATGCAGGTGTCGCAGATGTCATGTTGGCGTCGATGGACAGACGTCCTGTGCCGCCATTTGTGCGGTTCCAGGATGGGCATGCACACCCATTGACGGCTCACTTTCGGTCTGTGCCGCAGGTTTTGGTCTACAACGCCAACCTTGATCAAGTGACCCATGTCGTTGGCGGCGTACGCAATCCGCGTCGCTACATTCTGCGCCTATCGCATGCGTTGCAGCAATCGGCGGCGATGTGAAGGCGCCACTGATCATAGTCTTTGCGCTCATCATGAGCACGCCTGCGCTTGCCGATGGGTCACCGCAAACACCGCTACGCGGGTTTTCATGTGATGACACACGCACGCGCGGCTTCAACTTCTACTGTGATCCAGCCGCAGTGGAAGAAGAGGTGCCGGAGGTCCCGGCGGTGGATCCCCCGCCGCCGCCTCCGGCGCCCACCAAAACCTATACCGAGCAGATTGAAGAGTATCGACGCGATCTGGATGAACTAAAGCATCGCGCTATCCTCGAGCCTTCGACCGAAAACGTGCAGGCCTATATGCAGGCCCAGGCCGCCATGGTGAGGCAAGCGGGTCTCTTCACTGAGGTCTGGCAGCGCTCTCTTTTCTCCAATCCCTCATTGGACGCCAACGTCTCCCGGCCACTCAGCGCGATCGGGGAAAACCTGCTTCAGGACAACCTTGATGTTGAGCGCGAAGCGGCCTTCACGAACGCGACGTCCGAACGCGCATTGATGTTCGTCTACGAGGGAGCGGGCACGTGTCTTGTGTGCGAAACCCAAGGGGAGGTGCTGCGCCAACTCACGGATCAATATGGAGTTGCCGTTCTGGCCGTGACTCGCGACGGCGTTTCCCTTCCGACGTTCCCTGAAAGCCTGCCCGATCAGGGCCAGATTGCAAATATGGGCCTCGAAGAAGTTCCCTCGCCGTTTCTGGCCCTTGTCGAACCAAGATCAAACGCCGTTGACCTCATTGGCGCGGGCTTGATGACCCAGGACATCATCCTCGATCGCGTGCGGATCATTACCAGTATTCCAGAAGGAGAACTCTACAATGATTAAGGCCCTCCCAGTTTTTCTTGAAACGTCAGCTATCGCTCTTCGCGTTCAACCGCAGGGAAAGGCAGCGACCAAGCGATCCATTTTCAACTGGAAGAGTTTGAGGGCTCTGAAGTACCTCTCCGCCGCTGCGATCATCGCGACCGCGACTCCTTCGAAAGCCGACATGGCCTCCGATCTTCTGGACTTCTGGAACCGCTCTGGCGGCGGCGCAAATGTCACCCACCCGTCTGCGTATCAAGGCCAACGTGCTGGGTATATTTCGCTCGGATCGCTTTATGTCCGCACGCAGCCTCGCAACAGCCAAATCGCAAACATCCAACTGCCAAGTGTCCGCTCTGGCTGCGGCGGGATCGACATCTTTGCAGGCTCGTTCTCCTACCTGTCGGCCCAAGAGCTCATTGCCATGATGGAAGCGATCATGGCCAACGCCGCAGGGTTTGCCTTTGAGTTGGCCCTCGAAAGCCTCTCCCCGGCGGTTCAGGAAGTTGTTGGCAAGCTTCGCGACCTCGCACAGCAAGTCAATTCGATGAATATCAATTCCTGCGAAACCGGCCAGCTTCTGGTTTCAAGCATCTGGCCCAAGACCGATGCTGCTTCCCAACACATCTGTCAGTCTATCGCCACGGCAAGTGGGTTGGTAGCTGACCGCGCCCGCGCGCGGCATGGATGCGGCACCGGCGGGGATCACGCGAGCACACTCGCCAATGGCGCGACGCCCGACATAGACGCGCAAATCCCTGTCGATGTGAACTACGCTTGGAAGGCCAGCCGGAAAAACTCGTTTCTGGTGGCCGACGATGATCTGGCCGAGTTCTTCATGACCGTCACCGGCACAATTATCGTCGTTGGCGCGCCTGACGATGATACCCCACGTACCCATGTGAACTACCCACCTCGCGCGTTCTCGTCGGAGATGATCCGGACCATGGTCGAAGGTGGCACAATGGAAGTCTTGCGCTGCAACTCCGACCCCCAAGACCGCTGCCTCAATCCATCTTATACAACGATCACCTTGCCCGCGAACCAAGCACTCTACGCGCGCGTCTCCGAAATCCTCGAAGGCATCAACACGGCGCTTGCAAACGACACGGCCTTGCCGGCCGCCGCACCAGGTCTCATCGGTATGACGTCGGTGCCGGTGTATGAGATTTTGAAGACCGCGCGATCTTACAAGTATGAGTTTGTCGGAGATGAGATCGCTCTGATGGCGGAGCTTGTCGCGATCGATTTTGCAATGCTCTACACGCGCGAAGCGCTCGAAGAGATGCTCAAGCTTGCCTCCAACACAGAGGGGCTTGGAGACCAGATCAGTGATTACCGCAAACAGGTCACCGACAGCTATGCCAACTTCACCGCCATGCGCCGGGAAGCCGCGGAACGTTTTGCAGATGCCGTCGCCACCCTCACCCGGCTGATGTCCATCAAGTCGGCGCTTTCGGGTGAACGCGCTGGATGGCTCGCGACACAAGTCGTGGAGTTCTGAGACATGCTGGAAATCTACACGACAGGAGGTGGCGACTATCTGGTTACAACCCTGAACGCTGTGGCCGCCTTCTTTAACACCAATAATGCGCGTGCGTTGGTTGCCATTGGTCTGATGGTTGGCATGGTCATCTTAGTATTCCAAGTGATGTTCAATGGCGATCTGCGGATGGCCATCAAGACTTATGTCATGATCGCACTCGTCGGCGCTCTGAGCGTGGTTGATCGGTCTGATGTCATCATCTTTGACAGCACCAAAGGGCCACTCTGGTCCCAAACCGTCAGCAATGTGCCCACATCCGTGGCCTATATTGGCTCAGCCACCTCCAGCGTCAGCAATGCACTGACCCGGCAAATTGAAACCTTGTTCTCCCCGCCTACCAACATGGCATATCAGCGGCACGGTATGCTCTTTGGCGCAACGCTCATGACCAAATCTGCGCGCTGGCGCTCGGTCACCTCGACCATCCATGAAAACTTGACCAACTTTATGGATCAATGCGTCATCGACGCTGTTGATCTGCGCTACATCGCACCAGATGTCGTCACGCGCTCTGGCAACCTGGAAACCACAATTGGGGCCAACCTCCCGGCGTCCCTTGCTTATTATGACACGATCACACGCACGACCCGGAATTGTGCAGACGGTTGGGCGGACATCGTCTCAAGCATCAACACTGAAGTGGATACGGTCATTGCTGCTCAGGCCGCGTCAGCTTTCCAGGGTCCAAATGCGCCCGCCGCGATTGCAGACATTAGAAACACCATCTCCGACTTTGCGCCTTTCGCAGGCTATGCCTCCACATCGGCCGAGCAACATATCAAGCAGGCGATGTTGATCGCGGCCTTTGATGATGCAGCCAATCGCGGGATTTCAGCGACCGGCAATGCCGCAGCACTGCAGCACCTGCAATCGGCACGCGCCGAGGTCCAAACGCGCTCCAGCTATCAGGCCGTCGGAGCCAATGCGTTGTCCTGGGTCCCTTACCTCAAGATCGTCTTTGAGAACCTTTACTATGGTGCTTTTCCAATCGCATTAGCTCTCATGATGACACCGCTCTGTCTCAGCGTCATTCGCGGCTACTTCGGCGGCTTCGTGTGGCTTGCATCCTGGGAGCCACTGTCTGCCATCCTGCATTCCCTGATGATGAATGCGACGGCCGAGCGCTTCCAGACAATCACATCTGCATCCACCTCTGGTGCCTACACAGACAGTATCATGAACTGGGCCAATCACTTTGGGGTCTACTCCGTGGGTCAGGACGTCGCCGTAATGGCGGGCTATCTGATGATGTCGATCCCCTTCGTCGCAGCCGCGATTTTCTGGGGAACTCAGCGCATGGTCGGTCTTGCGACATCGATGCTAGCTGTTTCTCAAAGTGCTGCCGCAGAAACCGGTCGTGAGATGGCAACCGGCAACCTAGCTTATGCAAATGCATCTGTCGGCAACAGGACCTTCCGCAATCTGAGCATGGACAACTATGCCCGCAACAATGCGAGCTATGACAATGTCTCAGCAAACCGAACCGTTACATCACCATTCACCGATACTGGCAGATCCTCCTCCTATGCCAGTGACGGCTCTCTGATTACCTACAACCCCAACGGCACTGTCGGCATTGATGGCGGCAGTTCGAGGGTAAACACAGCGACAAATATCGCCCTTGGAAATTCTGTCGTTGGCTCACTGCGCTCGCAGGCATCCGAGGCGATGGAACGTGGCGAGGCATTCCGAAACAGCTTTGAGCAAACCCACAACCGGCTGTCGTCGCGCACAAGCTCTTTCATGCAGTCACTTCAGCAAGGCGAATCCTTCTCAAATGGACGAGGCTTGAGCATCTCTGCTGAGGAACGCGAAACGCTATCGAATTCGATATCCGTCATTGATCAATTCGCTGAACAACACAGCGTATCAAGACAAACGGCCTTTGATGTCGGGCTTTACGCGCAGGCAGGTGTGTCAGGGCGTGCCCTCTGGGCAAACTTCTCCGCCGGCGTCAAAAGCAATCTTCAAAGACGTGGTGTCACCCAAGAGAACTTCGAAGCCATGATCACCTCGGCACAGTCCCAGAACATGGACACCGCCGTCAGTGATCTGTCTCGCGCGTCGCGTGAGTATTCATCTTCTGAAACAGGGTCACTGAATACAGTCGGGGACAAAGGGTTTCGGGATACAATTGATGATCTGTCCCGGGAAGCCAGAAGCGCAGAAGTCTATCGGCGGGCCTCTTCGAGCTACTCCGAAGCCGCCGATCGCGCGCAAACCCAGTTCGTTGACAATCGCGTTGATCTCTCTGCCCCCTTCGTTGACTGGATGATCGACCACAAAGGCATGAGCCCCACACAGGCAGCCGGTGTCCTCAACGGTCGCTCCTCACCTGAAGCTGCGGCCGCACTACGCAGCGAGTTTAGTGATCAATATGCACGTGCAGTCACTGGTCCGTCCATCGCACCCGTCTTTGGCACCGACATTCCTGCGCCCAACAACCCAGGCGCGCCAAGAACAGACCCCGGGGACGTTCATGATGCCCGCACATCAATGTGGGAAGGCTTTGCGGATCAGTCTCTGCAGAACCAAATGACGATATTGCGCGGTTCGAACAACCTGCCCTCAACGGTCGAAGGCAGCGCGAGTATTCAGGAACGCGCCGCTGAACAGGCACTGCGGAACTCCCGCGCCCAAGATCAAAGCATCTTTAACCTGACCCCGCTCGCCGACGAACCTTCGTCCGGCGCACCGACGCCCAGCGGAATGCAAGGCACAGTAGATGCCGCAGGTTTTTATCGCGCTCCCAACATCAGCTACGACCTTGGTGGCAAAGTCCGTGTTCAGGCGCCGCGAACCGAACTTGTTCAAAATATTTCTCAGAATGCCCACATCCTCGGCAACGATATCGGCGTCGTTATCACGTCAGCCGGTCAGCCGTCCTTTGGATCCAATCGTACCGGCTCTCACAGACATGACCATGGCAATGCGGTGGACTTCACCCTGACCCGAAACGGCGAACGTGTGGCCCCTTCCGAGGATCCAGCGCTCTATGCCGCCATGATCCAGCTCAGCGCTCGCCAAAACCCCGGCATCGGTCACTATGAGTGGGGACTGCATGTCGGTGGCGGCACCGAGGCATTCTGGGGCCCAGACCGCACATCGGCAAGCGCTGATAGCGGGTTTGCCGCAGCCTATCAAAGAGGCCGTGCCAATCAGTGAAAATCTCGACCGGAACCGAATGGGCTTTGATGAGAACCCCAACCCATGGCTGCGTCGCGTGTGTCGCGATCTCGTTCATCCTCGTGGAATTGCTGTTGAGCACGCGCAATCTCATCATCAGACGGTTCAGAATCGCCAGATCGTCCCCCGGTGATGAACCCCAGAACACCACACGCGAGCATTGCAACGCCAAACCCAACAGCATCTTTGCCAAGGCCCGGACCGTTCGCCAGAGCACCAATCAGATATGGGAAAACAGGGAAAACCAATGCTCCAAGCACAGCACGCTGCATGTTGAAGAAACGACGTTCCTCCGACATCTCGGACGCATCACGGCGTTATTTGGTCTGTGCTTCGAACATGCTCACAGTATAGCAGAAAATCGGCTGAGTGCATACTCGACGGCCGCATCAAAGATCTGCGCGGTCGACTCGAATCAATCCTTTGTGCAAAGAATGAGATTGATCAGCGCCCGAGCGTTTCACTCACATCGCTGGTCCTGTGGGATTTTTGAAATGTAAAGCTGTTCCGCATGATCGGCCTGCGCCGAGCAATGTTGGATTGCCAATGGAGCCAATGACGTCTGGCAATCAAGAAAGATCAGTTTATGAGCAAGGCCTCGCACAGCTGAAGTCCCTCTCGCCTGAAGGATACTCTCTCGCGCTCCATTTACGCTTCGCTTCAGCACGCATCCTGATGCAGACCTATCGTTCTGATTGGATCGAGTACTACACTGAGCGGGGGTATCTGGTCTGCGACCCAATTGTATCCTGGGGCATGTCCAAAACTGGTACAGAAAGATGGAGCACGCTCAACCACCCAGACCCGCACGACATTCTCGGTCAAGCCGCTGTGTATGGACTTCGTTTCGGTGTCGCGGTCAGCCATGGCTCATCTTCTTCACGAAGTATCGGTGGATTTGCGAGGGCGGATCGCGAATTCACAGACGATGAAATTGCAACCATCCAGAAAGTGGTGAGCGACCTTCATCAGGTCGCTACCCCGTCAACGTCTTTGACACTCGCGCAACAGATGGCTTTGCGGATGGTAGCTGCTGGCCATAGAACGTCGTCCGCAGCGGCTATGCTTGGCATTTCCGAGAGCGCCTTCAAGGCGCGGTTGAAAACTGCAAGGGAGCGGCTCTTTGCGCGGACGACTGCCGAGGCAATTCGACGGGCTCAAGAGCATGGACTGTTGTAGTTGGTGCTTGCGATCTTCAATGACAGCGATGCGGGACGAAGCCGACCTTCGCTGCGGCTGCACCGATGTCCGCTGTAGCGAACGCGAAATGGTTTGCCAGATTGCCTGTAGTAGAACATAGTAAGAACAAATTAGCGCGACGAAAGGCCAGACCATGCAAGACATTTCGCTTTATCTCCCAGGTATTCTTCTGGCCTACTCGGCCTTTCTTCTCGCCATCGCCAGTCCGGGGCCGAACATCCTTGCTGTCATAGGAACCTCGATGAGTGTGAACCGCGCCTCAGGTATGTCACTTGCCATGGGCGTTGCGACCGGATCGTTTACGTGGGCTCTGCTGACGGTGTTTGGGCTTTCGGCCGTCCTGGCGACCTACGCCTCGGCACTGCTGTTTATCAAGATTTTCGGCGGGCTCTATCTGCTTTGGCTGGCCTACAAGTCCTTCAAATCGGCAGCCTCAAGCCATGACATTGAGGCAAAGGAACTGGCCGGAGGTCGCCGCACACCGTTCGGTTATTTCCAGCGCGGTTACATCATCCAAATGACGAACCCAAAAGCGGCACTTGCTTGGATTGCGATCATCTCACTTGGTCTGCAGGAAGGCGCACCGCTTTGGGTTGGAGCCATGATCGTTCTGGGCACCTTCGCGCTCTCGATCATCATTCACCTTCTCTACGCGGTTGCATTCTCCACCCCAATTATGGTGCGCGTCTACGGCAAGGCCCGCCGTGTCATTCAAGGTGTCCTCGGCGCATTCTTCGCACTTGCTGGTTTGCGACTCCTGACGAGCAGGAGCTGACCACATGACGCACTATCCCGAGACCGCTGCGGCCAACTTGAATGATGGGTTCGTCGTGGCCATTAACATCGTCGCGAAGGAGGGTGAGGCAGATGCCGTCGCCGACATCTTGGAGCGATTGATTGAACCGACGATGGCTGAGGCGGGCGTGAAGTTCTTTATGCCTTATCGGTCTCCAACGGATCAAAACGCTTTCTTTGTGTACGAACTCTACAAGGATGCGGCTGGATGGGATGCACATAATGAGTCCGCTCATTTCCGAAGCGCCGTAGAAGAGTTGCTACCGAAGGTCGAGCGGCGGGAACGGGTCCCATTCGTCCCTTATGTCGATTGACCCGTTCTTTCAGAGCGGACATTAGCCACGGCGCAGCATTCCAGTAGTCTGGGTTCAATCCAGACACCCGACGCTTGCGGTGTGATCCAAAATTGGTGAAAACTCTTCGCAATGCATAAGCTGTTTATGATCTTCTGTGTGCTAGGCCTTTTGCTTGGTGCTGTGTGGCTGGCCTGGTTGGGGATCGAACAAGCATTTGCCGCAAAAGAAAGTAGGTCTTGGCCCAGAGTTGATGGCACGGTTGTCTCCGCCGGATTTGAGACAAGCGGTTCAGGTCAGACATACACACGCACTGCCTTCGTCCAGTACCGCTACACTGTGGACGGAACCAATTTTTCAGGTGGTCGGATCGCATTTGGTCCCGAAACGAACTTCAAAGTGGACGGCACGATAACGACATCACGGGACGAAGCTATCAAGTCACTCGCAACGCAAACCGGCGGGAGCAGCGTTGCGGTGTACTACGATCCGGCAAACCCTTCAGATGCTGTTCTCATAAGTGGCGGCGGCGGGTTCGTGTTCATTTATCTGTTCGGATCGGCGTTGATGCTTGGTGTCGCACTCATGATCTTTCTTATCCTCACCGGCCGCGTTCAACCGACATATCGCAGGTAGGCACTGGCATTCTCTCCTGACTGCATTCTGGCTCCATTCGAGGATGCATCTCGCGTACATGTCAGCGACTAATCATCCTCACTACGCCGCTTCAATTTGCAAAACCGCTCATACTCCTCCTGAGACAGATAGGCACCGACTGGCCGGCCATTACTCGAAACCTCCACAACGCCGCGCGCGATCGCTTCGTCCTTGTAACGGCCGAAGTTGCGGCCAAACGTGGCAGCGGGAACAGGGCGAGACGGCGGTGACACCAAAAATTTCCTTTCGCAGAATCTGGATTTCGCGCAATCCGCGCGCTGTTCTTAGCGCAGATGACATTGACCACTCAAGAAAAATGTTCTGTCTTTGTTCTCACACCATAAGCGAGAACGATGCGCAAACCAGAAACCATAGAACGGCTCTACTTGGACTTTGACGGATTCTTCGCCTCCGTCGAACAACAGGCACGCCCTGCCCTGCGCGGAAAACCCATTGGGATCGTTCCGTTCGAAGGTGTCAAAACAACCTGCGTGATTGCCGCATCGAGCGAGGCCAAGCAATTTGGTGTCAAGAATGTGATGAATGTCGCGGATGCCAAACGAATATGCCCTGGCCTCATTCTGGTGCCGCAAACCCCAGATCTTTACCGTCGCGCGCACAACACGCTACTCGCCGAAATCGGCGCGGTCCTTCCGATCGATGCCGTCAAATCCATTGATGAACTGACCTGTCGGCTCGACCGACACCAACGTTTGGACCCAGAACGACTGTCCGCACAAATCAAAGACCGTATCTCGCGCTATGTTGGGCCCTACATCACATGTTCGATTGGGTTTGCTCCAAACCGGCATCTGGCCAAGATTGCCGGCAAGCAAGACAAGCCAAATGGCACGACCATCTGGCATCCTAATGACCTGCCGAATGTGCTTCATCCCCTGCCCTTTGACGACATCCCTGGCATTGGATCACGGATGGAACGCCGTTTGGGCGCAAACGGTATCTTCAATATGGAAGACCTCTTGCGTCTTGAGCCCAAGCATATGCGGAAGATCTGGCGGAATGTCTCTGGCGAACGCCTTTGGTATGCGCTGCATGGCTATGACATTCAGGCCGGTAAATCCGAACGCGGCATGTTTGGCCATGGCCGCGTGCTACCTCCCGATATGCGCTCGATGGTGAATGCCTTTTCAATTGCCCGCATGCTTTTGGTCAAGGCGGCCCGCCGGATGCGTACCGCTGGCTACTACGCCAGTCGCCTGATGGTCTGGTGTCAGGGGTTCGAGCATAGCTTTGGCGACCAACAGAAGCTGCCGATCGTATCTGACGATCATGCGGTCCTCACCGCGTTGCGGACAGTCTGGTTGCGGCTTGAGCTTATCATGCCAAAGCATCTCAAGGTCGTCCGCGTCGGTGTTACTCTTGGAGACCTCAGTATTGCTGATCAGCGCCAACTGGACATGCTTTTGGATGATGATGTTGAGCGGCGGAACGAAGAACGGCTCTCCAAAGCCATCGATCACCTCAATCGCAAATACAGCAAATCACTTGTGACGCGAGGCCCCTGGATTCCTCCAAAGGGCGGGCACCTAGGCGGCAAAATTTCTTACACACGCATACCTAACTCGGAGGACTTTTGGTGATGTCATGGAAAACGGAAATTCAGCTGGTTGATTTGGACAAGTCGCAGAAGCTCGAGGCAACGTGCCAGGAATGCGGTCACTCGCGCTACCCCAATGTCCATGAGCTCGCGACACGCCAGGGCATGGCCTATGATTACCTTGATGAAGTTGAGCGCAATCTGTTCTGCGTAAACCGCGGATGCAATGGTCGCATTCGGATTGCGCTCAGTCATACGGGCGATACAGAGGGCTTTGTTGCTGGCCTTGCATGAAGGGGCGTGACGCCAATCGAGACAAGCAGCACGACAACAATGGTAACTCCACAGTTGTGCACGTCAGCCCAATGTCAATTGGTCTATCGCTTTCTGTTCGACCCAATCTCGGTCCGCCCGAGCTGTCGAGCTATGCGCATGCATACAAGTGCTGTCATCAAGGCGATCACAATACCGCCGAGCAAGGTCGCAGCAATAGCAAAAAAATAGGCCAAAGGGACGAGTGCGATGCCCATTCCCATACCGACCGCAAGTTCAAAAGGAGTGCCAGAGGCGACATAGAACGCAGTGCCCGCTAAGAAGAGCCCAACAATGACTGCGCCAAGCAATATCAAGGCTAGGGATTGCCGACGATCGTTCTGGATGGCCTGGCTTCTGGTCGCTGGCTTTGACGTTTGATCCGCCTCGCGATCGCGCAGGACACTCACCAGCCCGCGAACCAGCGTAACAGACCACAACACATTTCCTAAGGAACCGGAGATTGCGAGGTAGATGATCGCCACGAATGTGCCAAAACTGATGATGTCGGGGTTCAGATTGGTCCAGTTCATTTTTGACTCTCCGTTGTGCTACTTTGTACCTGTTTGGCTTGGGTCAATTCATCCTCAGAGTTCTGTTTGTGCTCGCGCCGCGACACGATAGCAGACGAGGGCCAAAGAGGCCTCCCGGACACCTCTCTGATAACATCAACGCCGAGAAGTGGCAGTACCGGCGTCTGCTCCAGCCGCGTAATCCCGTAGAGAACGCCCGCCAGATACTTTGACGGAATTGGTTCAACCCTGCCATCGGTGAAGACAATCTCGAAGTATTCACGCGCCACCTTCTCATTTCTCCATATCGGTTTCGACCCGACGCTTGCGCAAGACCACGCCCTTATCGGAAATCGCAGCCATTGCATCGTCTGTCAGGCGGGTCATGCTCAAACCGTCCCGGCTCATGCCCGAACGTGCCAACGGTGTCAGTTTCACCACTGTTCCGTCGGGATCAATGATGGTCTGCGCGCAGCCATCATCCCATGTCAAACCTCCGAACATGTTGATAGAAACCCGCACATCTCCAAGTCCAATTTCCAGACTCGCCTCCCGCAAGACCACACCCTTCCATCCGATTGAGTTTTCACGTGTGACCACGATTTCTTCGCGGCGCAGTTTGATCTGCAAGGGATCACCATCCTCATCTGATGGTCGTACTTCAACGAACGTCTCCTGGACGGCAGGATCTTCATGGATACGCCCAACTCCCTTGCGCGGAGCCCAGGGCTTCGCCTGCGCGCGTTGTTTGCCGCGTGGGTCTTTATGGAAGGCAATCAGGAGCTGCGCCTCGGCCCAGCCGTCAGTCGTCTTTTGGGACAACGGTTTCTGCATAGCGGCGCTCCATGACATTGCGCAGTTCCTCTGCATCGTTGAATGCTGTTTCCGGATCACGCTCGAGCATGTCCTGAACGGCCGCCTTCAGCCAATCGGAATAGACCGGATCATCAAGAATGTCGTCCGGGGTTGGCGCAAGATCAACGTTAATCACATTCATGGGCAGCCCTTCTCGATCATCGCGCGTTGCAACTCGACAGACCGCCCAGCCAAAGCCAAAACATCTGTCACGTTTTGCATAGACGCATTGCCGCGCTCTGCCGCACGCACAGCTTCCACACCCTGAATGGTTGCCGACGCGGTCCGCAACCCGCTGACACCACCTTGCGCGCCAACACCGAGAACGGCACCCAGCCCAATCCCGACAACCGCATCGGTCACCGCCGCTTGCCGCGCTTGGGCCTGCGATTGACGCTCGAGTTCCGACAAACGGACACCGATCCGGTTGTTGCGCGTTGTCAGCGCAGAGCAACTGAGCGCCAGCGTGGTCGCATCAACTGCTGCGCGCGGCCCGGTTGTTTGCTGCGGTCCTAGTGCCGGAACGCTGCAGGCTGAAACCGCCAGGAAGGCAGCCATCAGAACAAGCCTATTGGTCATTGGGTTTCTCCTCGTCGTTGATGATTTGCCGGAGCTCTGCGAGCTCCATGAGCCCCTCATGCAGCTTGGTGGGGGACACAAAGGCAGGTGTTCCCGATATGCCAAGGCTGCGCGCCAGAGCGAGGTTCCGGTTGATCTCCTCAGCCACATCAGGGGCCAGAGACGCGCGATCAATCGCAGCCCTGTCGTGACCAAGCTCTTCCGCAAGCCGCAACGCCAAGGCCCGACTGCCAACCCTACCCGCCCGTTCAAAGACCGCAAAATGGAATGCCCGATAAGCGTCCTCTCCGGCGGTGTTGCGAACGCCCAGTGCGACTTTTGCCAAATCAGTTGAGGCCTCTCCCAAGATTGGCAGCTCGACAATCCTGATCGCGCGCTGTTCCACCTCTGAGAGAGTGGCGACGTCCGCTGCGCCTCTCGCACAATACCCACAACGGTAGTCGACGAACTCAACGATACGGATCGCCTCGTCTGCAAACAACAGGTCAGATTTGGCGGCAATTCGCGTCACTTGCTCTTGCGCGGCGAGTGCCAACCGCTCTTCCTCGAGCCGCTCCATGGCGATCAAGATGATCCCAGGATTCTCAAGAATCACCGCGAGCACCCGATCTTCAAATGATCGCTCTTCCGCCTGTGCGGTCGTCGCCACAACGAAGAAAACAAGCCATAAACGTCGCATTTCAGCCCCCATAAATTGCCATCTTTACTTATTGGCACATATTGACAGTATAAGAAAGACTCATATTTCAGAACGTTTTCGGGGGGCGAAAATGTCACGATCTATCAATTCCGCGTCAACACTCATCCGTGGAGGTCAAACCACGCACCATTGGTGGCGCATGGGAGCACAGGTGGTGAAGTTCTCGCTGGTCGTGGCGGCGGTCCTCTATATCGCAACGTTCCTCTATCTGGTGCTTTCGTCCTACAACGCCGCCGAGATGCGTATCGCGATCTACTATGAGATGGCCGAGCGCGGCGTGCTCGACAACAACGGGTTTAACCGCCCCTATACGTTCCAGGATCTGAACGGACAGCTTGTGACCGTCGATGCGGTCGATCTCTATCGCAATACAACCTATCGCAGTGTGCGCGACGGCTTCTTTGAGCGGATCTTCTCGGCATCCCGGCTCTCGGTCATCCCAGCAATTATCGGCGGGATCGTGTCGCTGTTTGTCTTTTTCCGGGCTGGCAGCCGGATCAAGGAGAACGAATTTGTCCGCGGCGCGCGCCTCGTCACGGCCCGTCAGCTCAAGCAGTGGAGTGAGTTGCGCTGGCGGACCTACCACAAGACGCACAAGGGTCGGAAGAAAGCCAAGCCGCTCACCATTGGCGGCATACCCTTCCCGCCCAATGCGGTGGAAGCCCAGACCTGCCTTTATGGCACCGTCGGGGTTGGCAAGACCAATGCGATGGCAGAAATGCTGGAGACCATCCGCGAAAATGGCGGCCGCGCGATCATCTACGACCGGACAGGGTCCTTCGTCTCGCGCTTTTATGACGAGACCCGCGACCATATCTTCAACCCGTTCGATAACAGGTCCCGCTCCTGGAACCTCTTTGACGACGTTCTGGACGAAGCCTCGTTCACGCAGATGGCCGAAGTGATGATCCCGGAGCATCGCGGGGCTGCCAGCGATCCCTTCTGGTCGCAATCCGCACGGATCGTGTTCGACTATGCCGCCAGCGAGCTTTACAAGAAAGGTCCCCGCACCACCAAAGCGTTGATTGACTATGTGATGCGCATGGATGCCTCTGAGCTGTCCAAACTCATTGGCGCGACACCCGGCAAACACTTCTTCAACGAGGAGATTGAAAAGACCGCGCAATCCATCCGCGCCAATCTGATTTCAGACCTGCGCTTTCTGGAGTTCTTGCGCGACGACGGAGAACGCATTTCCATTCGGGAATGGGTTGCCGACGATAAACCCTCATTTCTCTTCCTGACCGCGGATGCCGAACACGCGGCGGCGACGCGCAATCTCATCTCGGCCATTCTTGAGATCGCCGCAAATGCGCTCATGTCGCTTGGACGCGCGCCGGAGCCGCGCTGCTACTTCTTCATGGATGAAGTACCATCCCTGAACCGTCTGCCCTGCCTCGTCTCCTCTCTGGCCGAGATCCGGCAATATGGCGGCGCGTTTGTGCTGGGCTATCAGGTCTACAGCCAGCTTGAGGATATCTATGGCCGCGAAGCCGCACAGAGTATCGCGGGCACGACTAACAACCGCATCGTTTTCAACACGCCGGATTTTCGTACCGCAAAGCTTTGCTCAGAAACTCTAGGCAATATGGATCAATGGGAGGCAAACTCGAACATCTCCGTTGGCGCCCATGCCGCCCGCGACGGCGTCGGCTTTACCTCGCAACGCGTTGAGCGCTCAGTTGTCTCTCCGGCCGAGATCCAAAACCTGCCGCAGTTCCAAGCCTATCTCAAGTTCGCCTACGATTCACCGACAGCGCCGATCACTATGAAACTGGTCGATATCGAGGAAACCCAGCCCTCGTTTCTTCCCTATATGGGGACCGCGTTTGGTCAGCAGGACTTTCCGATTCAGGACCGCGTCCGCGAAGCTCGCGCACAAGAGAACGGCGATATCGTCACACGCTTTCACGAGTGGTGCCGCGTGCATTTTGACTGCACGGATATCGACTTTGAGGATACAGCAGGCCCCCATCCCCGCTTTGCGGTTTACTTTGCCCATTTCGAAGAGGCCACAGATGCAGGTGTTCCCCCGTCTCATATCAAGCCGCTCGTGCTCGGCACAGAAGGGTTGATGCGCAACACTGGCCAACCGCCCAAGCCGAAGGCCAAGCCTGATACAACCAAGGCCAAATCCGTTGAGCCAGAGCAACACGATATTCCGACACCCGGTCCAATGCGAGGGATATCCCCGCATGACGATGGTCTGCCTGATCCTGACCCCCGGGACCTCTCGCCACCACCACCGAACGATCAGGAAGAGCCCCTGCCCGCCCAGGCGCAACTTCCGTTCCCGGACAGCTGGGTTCCGTCCTGCCACTGGCGGCCATGATCCATGCTCTCGATTGGCACACTCAGCGCGGGACAGGCGGCAAGCGGATACTATCAATCCGAGGGCTACTACATTGCAGGATCCCCTGAGGCAGAACAGTCCGCCATTTATCACGGCAAAGCCGCAGAAGAGGCCCAACTGACCGGGCAGATCGATGACGCCCGTTTTGCTGATCTTCTGGATGGCCAAACACCCGATGGACGCACATTGGGACGGTATCGCAACGGCGAACGCCAACACCGCGCGGGCCTCGACCTGACCTTCTCAGCCCCCAAAGGCGTCTCAATCGCAGCCCTGATCGGTGGCGACACAAGGATCATCGCGGCCCACACGGCTGCCGTGAAGGAGGCGCTTGATTACGCAGAAGCCAAC
Organism: Yoonia sp. SS1-5; assembly: GCF_038443705.2. Lineage (NCBI taxonomy): Bacteria > Pseudomonadati > Pseudomonadota > Alphaproteobacteria > Rhodobacterales > Paracoccaceae > Yoonia > Yoonia rhodophyticola. The sequence continues at coordinate 48,049 of NZ_CP151764.2, forward strand.
CTCATTCAAACCCGCCGCATGGTGAGTGGGGAACTGATCCGCGAGACCGGCGGCAAGACTATCGCCGGCATTTTCCAGCACGACACGTCACGCGCGCTCGACCCGCAACTCCATTCCCATGCCGTCATCACCAACATCGTGAAAGACAGCACCGGGACCTATCGCTCGATGGCCAATGACCGGTTCTTTCAAAACGGTCGAATCGATGGTCGTGTATCGACAACAATCTTTTTGGGTCAGCTTTATCGCAACGCCTTTGCCGAAAAACTCGAAGCCTTGGGATATCAAAACTATTCCCGCGAAAACGGCCTCTTTGACATCAAGGGCATCCCTCAAAACCTTATCGATGAGTTCTCCAAACGGCGCAAAGAGATCGAAGCCTCGCTCAAAGAACGCGGCATGGAGAGCAACTCCTACAACAGCCAATTGGCGGCCCTTGCGACCCGCGCCAGCAAGAAACCAGTTGAACGGGGTGAGTTGCGCGCGGCCTGGGAGGCCGAGGTCAAAGCCCTCGGGATCGACATGGATCAGGTTTTGCGTGACGCGCAAACCCCGCGCTCGCCGGACCGCATTCCTGACCCTGATCAACTTGCTGCCCGCGCAGTCAATTATGCTGTCAGTCACTTTGCTGAACGCAATGCAATCTATGCCCGCGCCGCCGTGGTCGACAAGGCGATGAAATATGCACCGAACGTGACCGCCCGCGCGATTGATGCGGAACTCGCCCACCAGGTCAAAGACGGATATCTCTTCACACTTGAGCGGCCCGAAGGTCAGTTCCTGACCGATCTGCAAAACGTCCGGACCGAGCGCGAGAACATCTATTTGATGACCTCGCTCAAGGACCGCGAAGTTCTGGACATGCGGACCATGTACAACCGCGCGACCGGTCGAACATCAGACTCGGCAGTTCAAAAGAAGCTTGCTGACACGTCCCTGACCGCGGGCCAGAAAGAGGCCGTCGCTTTGGCCCTGTCGTCGCGTTCTGGTGTGGTCGGTGTGCAAGGCTATGCCGGCACCGGCAAAACCTATGCGCTGGCCACAGCCGTCCGGATGGCAGAGGCGCGCGGCTACAGCATTGACGGACTCGCGCCTTCCCACAAAGCCGTCAGCGCCCTAGGCGAAGCCGTTCCCGAGGTCCGGACTGTTCAGAGCGCCTTGGTCCGCTATGAGAACGGTGCCAATCTTGGCGACAAATCCAACACGATCCTCGTCGTGGATGAAGCCTCGATGCTGTCCTCTGAAGCCATGCAGCGGGTCCTGATGATGGCCGAAGGGGCTGGCTATGCCCGCACCGTTCTGGTCGGAGACATCAAACAGCTTGAGGCCGTTGATGCGGGCTCCGCCTTCCGCTCGCTGCAAGAGGCTGGCATGCCCACAGCGCTGATGTCCGACATCCAGAGACAGCGCACAGAGGCAGGCAAAGAGACCGTTCTGGCCGCCATTTCCGGCGACATTACACGCGCCATGGAAGGGGTCTCGGAGATCACTGAAGTGGGTGGTGACAACGCCGCTGAGAAACGCGCCGCCATCGCCTCCGAGCTTGCCAAGACATACCTGTCGCTCCCGACTGACCAGCGCGAGGCAACCGGTCTGATTGTTCTGACCAACGCCCTGCGCCATGAGGTCAACGCCACCATTCAAAACAGCCTCTGGTTGTCTGGTGCAATTGGTGGCGAGCGGGTGGAGCTTGCAACGCTGGCGCCCAAGTATTTCACCCAGGCCGAAGCCTCCGAGATTGGCAGCTACAAGATGGGGGACATTGTGGTCTCACCGGTCGCGGCCAAAGAGTCCGGTCTGACCTCAAACGCCCTCTATGAGGTGACCGGCATAGACCGCATGGATCGCAAGCTGACGCTCACCGCGCCGGACGGCGAAGCGGTCACGCTCGATCTCCATTGGAAGAGCCGCGTGGCCCAGAAGTTGATCGTCTTTGGCGCTGAGACACAAGAGTTCCTGCAGGGTGATCTGGTGAAGTTCAAGATCACGGATCGCGAGAACGGGATCGTTAATTCCGCCGAAGGCACGCTGATCAAAGTCGGCTCTGAGACATTCACGGTAAAGACCGCCCAGGGCGAGAGGCTGACCATTCCCAATGACAGCCTGGCCGCCAAAGGCATGCAACTGGCTTATGCGACCACAGCCCATGACTTCCAGGGCAGCACCGTCGATCAGGTCCTTCTGGGCATGTCCTCAACCGAACAACTGACCGATCAGAAATCCTTCTATGTGGCCCTCTCCAGGATGCGGGATGCGACCCATCTTGTCACCGATGACGCCGGCAAACTCACCGATCGCATCGCGCGGAATACCGGCGAACGGGTCAACGCGCTGGAGGCATTGGCGGAGGAAAAGGACCGACAAAAGACCCCCGATGAAGCTCGGACAGATGCTGCGGTTAAGGCCGCCAAAGAGGTCTTCCGCACGCTCTCAGAAAAGGAAAAATCCTGGGTCCAAAACGACCCTTCACGCGACGCAAATCGCGACGACCAAACCGGCGCAAAAGAAGCCGGCAAGAACGCCCGGGAAGAGGACCGACAGCTGTCCCTTCTCGATGAGGCAAAGGCACAGATCGAGCGGGACCAAAAGACACGGGACGAACGCAGCCGATAGGAGGTTTAGACCATGCCAGACGATGCCCGCCAGAACTACCGTCTCCGACTGGGACCGGTGGTCAGTAATCTCCTCGATACACTCGCTGAGCCGACCCCCGTTGCGCTCGACGCCGAGGTCAAGAAGCTCCTCGCCGGCCGTGAACAGCTGACGGTCTTGGAACAGAAAGGCGCAGAGGACACCGCCCGCTTGCGCCGCTTTATGCAGCAGCACGCGGAGATGGCTGAGGCGCTGTCAGCAACCTCTGACTCTGTCTCCAAGCTCACCGACATGATGGATCACCGTACCCGCGAGATGGTTACAATCTTTCTGCATGTAAGCTCGCTCGTCGGCTCCAGGTACGCCGAGGGCGAGGAGCTCGCGCATATCCATCGTCGCTTCAAAGAACTCAATTCTGACCTTGAGACCCAGATTGATCGGCTCCTCTCCCAGGTCCGCGAACAAAAGCAAACACGAGAAACCAAGGTCGCTCAGGTCACGGCCCGCGCCGAGGAAGAGCGTCTGACACTGCCGGAGCGTAACGCCGAGACGGGCATCCCCGAAATTCCTCAGCAACGCAGAGGAGGCGTGGAAAGATGACGGACAAAAAAAGCTTCACAGACGGCCAAATGCCGGGCCATATGAGGCCCAGAGGTGGGCCAATGCGGGCCATGGCCGGGCCACAGCTGGGCCAGATCCTGCACAAGCCTTTGATTTTGCATGAAAAGGTTAGACCCGGACAGCGAGATGACCCGCATAACCGATCTAACTCCCTGATTTCTCTGCGAAATACCGCCCTGCAACCTTGGTTGCGTATGGTGTGTCTTTTTCCATCGCCCGCCAGGGCGAAACAACCTGTCGTGCGTCGCTTCGCCAGAAGGGCACGCTCCGCTGCTTCATTCCTGCGGATGGGGATTTGGGGGAGCATTGCCGCAGCGATGCTTGCCCTGCCCGCCTCCGCACAAGAGTGGCAAAGTGTCAGCGCAACGGCTGGCTGGTCCAATGCGGATCGCTTCACAGCGGAGGTGCCGCAATCGGGACCGGCGGTGCCGCGTGGCGACTTCGCAACGTTCCTCGGCACATTGCGCGGGGGCGAGTTGGATCAGCTCATGGCTTTCATCGGCCGCGCGGAGTCTCCGCGTCTTGGCTATGACAGTGTCCAACACCGTGCCCGCATTCGTCCCCCCCACAAGCCAACGGATATGACGCTGGGGCAGATCTTCACATGGATCAAAGAGACCCCGGGCCAGCACCATGCGATCGGTCGCTATCAGGTCATTCCGGACACGCTGGCCTATGTCTCGCGCGAACTCGGGTTTGAAGCAACCACGCGATATGACCGACGCACGCAAGACCTGATTGGCACCTTTCTGATCCGCGAGGCGGGCTATCAGGATTTCCGTGCAGGGCGTCTCTCAAGAGGTCGCTTCATGGACAATCTCGCGAAGATTTGGGCCGGGCTTCCGACCGCAAATGGCCGCTCGCACTACCATGGTTTTGCAGGCAATCGCGCGACCGTCACACGGGCGGAATTCGAGCAGGTCATGGGGGTGATTTTCCCGCTGCGGAGGGCGTCCAATGATTGATGTCATCGCAATCATATTTGGGCTGCTTTTGACCTTCCTCTGCGTGGTCCTGATCCACGAGCTGGGCCACTATCTCGCGGCGCGTTTGGTCGGGGTTCAGCTGGAGACCTTCTCAGTGGGATTTGGCCGCCCGCTTTGGTCGCGCGTCTCACCGACCGGCGTGCGCTGGCAGATCGCGGCGGTGCCAGTCGGCGGCTATGTCCGATTTGTGGGGGATGAGAATGCGGCCTCACTCTCGTCGATGCCTGAGGGCCCTGTCGTGCCCGGTTCCCTCAGGGCAGCGAGCAAGACCCGACAAGCTATCGTCGTGCTGGCGGGTCCTCTGGCAAACCTGATCCTGACCTTCGCACTCCTCTCGGTAGTGCCTCTCATCAGTGGTCAGACGGCCTGGCCCTGGGTGGTCGATGACCTCGCGATCTCAGAAGATGTCGCGGCATTGCGTCCCGGTGATCAGATCATCGCCGTGAATGGCACCGCCATCACCGAAGATATGTACCCTACCGACCTGGCGGCGCTGGTTGATGGCAGAGAGACCACGACCTATGCCCTGCGCCGAGATGGGATCGAGATGGCGATCACAGGTCCGCGTCCCGACGTGGCCGTGCTCGCCTATGTGGCCCCTGGCACCCCTGCTGAGACTGCTGGTCTGCAAGCGGGGGATCGGCTCCTCAGCATTGATGGTGTCCCCCTGCCACATTGGGCGGCGCTGCAGAACACTGTCGCCGCCTCGGAAGGCCGCACCTTGCAGATTGACGCTGACCGCGATGGCCAGTTTATTGCGGCGACGCTCAATCCTGAGTTGACGGGCGACCGCTGGTTGATTGGGGTCTCTGGCGCGCCGCTCTTCACACTGGTGCGGGAAACGCCTTCGCTTGGTGCGGCCCTTTCATCGGGTGCGGCACAGACCTCCGACCTGCTCACCGGCATGGTGGTGGGACTGTCGGCCAGCGCTGTTGGCCGGGGTGATCCTTGCGCGCTCGATGGCCCTGTGGCCATCGGGGCCGCAGCTGGTCAAGCCATCCAATTAGGGCCGGTGGTGTTCCTCACTTTCATGGCCGTGATCTCGCTGGGCCTTGGTCTCTTGAACCTGTTGCCGATCCCGATCCTTGATGGCGGTCATCTCCTGACGCTCGGCGTTGAAGCCGTGACGGGTCGTCCCATGGGCAAGCGTGTTCAGGCGGTGCTCTTCATTGGCGGCGTGACCCTGCTCGTCTTCCTGATGCTGACGGCCACGATCAACGATCTAAGGTGCTGAGATGAGCGACGTTGTCACTGCTGAAGATGTCACCGATCCGGTCTCGATTGGAAAGCGCCTGAAAGCCAAGCGCGAAGAGCTGGACCTGACACAGGTTCAGCTGGCCGCGCGTCTCGGGGTCAGTCCAAAGACCTACATCTTCTATGAGAACGGAAAACGGGCTGTGGGCCTGAAGCTGATCCTCGCGATGAACGCGCTTTACCGGGTGCATCCCGATTATCTGCTCTTTGGGATTGAGCATGCGCGCCACGAATTCGGCGCACTCAAGGACTTCATCGCGACCTTCCTCGATCAGCTTGCTGACGAGGAGGTCGATCTGCCGCCGGAAAGCTGTGCGGCCATTGTCGCTGATTGGTATCGCGAGTTCACCCTTGGCAAGGCTCTGCCGGTCGAGGTTGCGATGTTCTCGGCGCGCCAGGTTGTCGCCAACAGCAAAAAGCTATCCGCAAGGAGGGACACATGAGGCAAGAAACACCCGAAGGGCTCGGCACACGCATCAGGCTGACGCGGCTGCGCATGAAACGCACCCAAAAAGAGATGGCGGTAACACTCGCCGTCTGCATTCGCACCTATCAACGCTATGAGGACGGCGGCAGTGAGCCACCCGTCTCCCTGTTGTTGGACGTCTGCAAGGAAGCCTCGGTGCGGTTTGAATGGCTGGTTTTTGGCACAGGTGAGCCAATAGGGCTGACGTCAACGCAAATGACGCGGGCGATCCGCACGTTAATCGATCAGACAGATCAGCATCTGGATCGCCTGCGGCCCTGCAAGCGGGCGGCGATGATTGTCGAGCTGATGGACCACATCCAAAAAGGCGCGCCTGTGAGCGAGACCGAGATCGGTCAATCTGTGGCGGCGGCCCTGAACTTTGAGGGGACACCTAATGCGACATAGACCGCGTACATCGATCCCATGGTTCCGGCGTCGGCGCATCCCGTTCGGCACGGTCTATCTGATGCAGGCCCGGGACACGCCGCGCCTGTTCAAGGTTGGGTTCACCAAACGGCGGACGAAGGATCGCCGGGGGGAACTCAACCGCGTGGCGCGGGATGACATGGCGATTGTCTATACGGTCTCGCTGCCCTGGGCGCGGTCCTGCGAGACATTGGTACTGGGCCGCTTGCGCTGGAACCCGTTCCGGCGCGGCGACACACGCGGCACGGAATGGTTCTGGCTTGGCAAGCGCGAGAGCATCGAGGCGATTGTTCGCAAGATTGATCGCGCGGCGCGCGACACGCGCCGCATGGCGCGGTGGCGTTGGTCGTGGCCGACGGGTGCAGAGATCAGAGAATTCCGTGCACATGAGAAGGGAGGTCCGGTTCATGGGTGATATTGTGCAATTTGATGTCAGGGACAACACGGTCCGGCGGATCGCCTCAGAAGCCTATGCAGGACCCTTGCAGCTTGAAGGTCTGCACGCAGAGGAAACATGCATCATGCTGGCCTTGATGGATCGCGGCCATGTGTCTGGCTGTGTTGCACTGTCCTTGGACGCGGCCGACCGGCTGCGTCGCAGTCTCGAACGCTCAATTGAGGCCATGAGGGAAGGTCAGGATGTGCCTGTCCTCCCGTCCCGAGACCGCATCCCGTCTGATCAAACGGGCTAACACGCCCTTCCCGATGTGATTGATCCCGCCCCCTCACCGGTCAGACCTGTGGGGCCTGTCCGTCGGGTCGCCGTCGCGGGGGCCGGTGAAGACGGGCGGGACCCCGGGTCCACGCGCGCGGGACGCGCCCGCTTGCGGCTTGGTGTTGATCCGGGGGGCTGTCTGTCTCAGGTTCCCACAGGCGACGGCATCCGGGTCGGACCTTCACCCGGCCTGTCCCGAGGTGAGACCCGAGCAAGAAATCCGGCGGTTTTATTGAAGCGCACCGGTTGCATCTGGGACTGCGGCAGGGATCGTCACCCGTATGGGACGAGACGCGGCACGCGGCTCGGTCGGAGTGCAGCGGAGATAGAGCCCGACCCGGAGGGGCCGCCCATAACAATCATCGACTCCGCATGAAATCCTTCGCCTCATCGAAAACCGATCCCAAAGAAACACGCCACCCTTCCCAAAATGCCCGCAGCGAGGTCTCATCGTCTACTCAGCGAAAAGATTTGCAGCCCCTCGTCAGCGCAGCCCGAGGGAATTTGGTGCGGGACGCGCCAAAAAAGGTGCCGCTTGCGCGGCACCAGGTGGGGAGGAACGACCCGCCTTAGCCCTCGGGATCGTCACCGGCTTTCGGTGCGAAGAGGACCAGCTCGCCGTTGAGCGGCAGCGCTTCGAGGATGATCTTCATCTCGGATTTGGCATCTGCGCCTTGGGGGAATGCGACGCCGATGCGGCGGAAGCGGGTTTTGCCATCGTTGCCGTCGACTGGAGTGGTGACATTGAAGAAGTTAGCCATTGGATTGTCCTTTCGTTTTCGATGCAAACGAACGACGGTCCCGTCCGGGCCGGATGTCATGCTGAACTTTGTCTCGCGAGGAATGACCCGGGAGGGTCAGGGGAAAGTTCTGCTTGAAGCATGATGAATTGCCCCAAAATAAAGAATCGCGTGTGATCCGCGTTCGAGCGGAGCGAGAGGCAGCGGATTGCACTTCGAAATGCAATTCACCAAAGCGTCAGACGGACCAGGGACCGTAGGTTGCATCTTTGAAGAAAACGCAAGGGCAAGACCTGGCATGACCTGCAACTCATGTCACCCAGCCGATGCTTTGGCAAAATTTGCTGCGCGGTGAAGGGTCTCATTACGCTTGGCGTATCGCCTTATGTGTAAAACTTCAGACTTGATCTGACGGACATCTCAGCTTGCGACGCTGAGAACGGGTTGCGCACTGTCCGATTGGTCGTGCGTTTTGATCGTCTTCTCGACAGCGATGTGTAGCGTTTCGCGGAAGGTCTGCATAGGTGTTTTGCCATAGCAGTGACGTCCCGAATGTGGCCGCTGTTCGTTGTACTTTGCCAGCCACGCATCCAGATCGGCCTGCAACTCTTCGACTGACCGATACAGTTTCTTGCGGAATGCGATGTCGTAGAACTCATCCTTGATGGTGCGATGGAACCGCTCGCAGATGCCGTTTGTTTGCGGAGAATTGGCCTTGGTTCGGGTGTGGTCCACGTCCTCGACGGCCAGATAAAGCTGGTAGGCGTGGTTCTCGACCTTGCCACAGTATTCCGTGCCCCGGTCTGTCAGGACGCGCAGCAGGCTGATCTCATGCTCTGCAAAGAACGGGATCACGCGGTCGTTCAGCAAGTCGGCCGCGGTGATTGCCGTCTTTTCAGTGTAGAGCTTGCAGATCGCCACGCGGGCATAGGTATCGACAAAGGTCTGTTGATAAATGCGTCCGACGCCCTTCATTGTGCCCACATAATAGGTGTCCTGGCTGCCCAGATAGCCAGGGTGGTGGCTCTCGATCTCGCCATGGGCTTCTTTCTTGGCCTTGGCTTTTTCCAGCGCGGCCAACTGATCCTCGGTGAGCAAGATACCCTCTTGGGCGGCACGGGCCTCCAGGGCCTTGAGGCGCTTTTTCATGGTTTCCAGATCATTACGCAGCCAGATCGACCGGACGCCCGACGATGACACCATGATGCCTTTCTGCTGCAGCTCCCACGACGCCCGTTTCTGACCCAGAGCCGGGTTGTCGATGGCCAGTTCGATGACCGCCTTCTCGACATGTTCTGGCACGCGGTTTTTCATCACCGGCTTGCGGCGGCTGAGATCCATCAGGGCTTCTTCGCCACCCTGATCGTAAAGTTCTCTGAACCGGTAAAAGCTGTCCCGCGAATAACCCATCACTTTGCAGGCCTGCGACACGCTTCCGAGCTGTTTGGCCAGTTCCAACAGCCCCAGCTTCGGCTTGATGATCTTCTCTTGAATACTTGTCATTGATCGACACTCCTTGATTGCGCTCCAGAAGAGCAGAAATGTCAGATCAAGTCGTGTGTTTTACACCTTATGCCGATTTTGTTGACTTGGCGCCTGCACTGAACGTTGCAGTAATATCGTCCCCTGAATCGATTGATAGGTGGTCAGAGTGTCTGGCGTTCGAGCCAGGCTTCAATTCTGTCTCTTGCGTCACTTACGGACACTTGGTTCGTTTCATAAAATGTCAGCGGCACCGGCTTTGCTACGTCCTCAAAATACAAGGCGATGCGGTGCGTGCCACCATCAATATCGCCTGTACCAATAATCCCGACATTCGTCGCGGCGCTTAATTCATGTCTTGTTTCAAACGTGCGCAGGAGGCGTTTGCGTATCAGTCTCACGGAACCGGTGTTTCTGTCGAAAATCACCTCAAGTCGCTCGAAATAGTAGAGAAAAGCGGCAAGGGCGATAAATGGCATGACTACAAAAGGCCATGGAAAGTCCTGGCCTGGAATGTCCCCTCTCCATATGGCGTAGCTAAACAGAGCACAGAGCAAACCTAATGCGACGAGGACGATCCAAGGTTGGTCTCGCAAGCACAGACGCTCATCGCTTTCAAATATGATCTTCATGGCAACCAACGAATGGCAGTCAAATGTGGGTACAAAATGGCGTGCCTGTTGAGGACACAATGTAGGCCGCCTTTGGCTTTTGCTAGACGCTCATGAAAAAAGGGCGATCCCCCAAGGACCGCCCGTCTTCGCTTCATGCTTGTTGCGCTGGCTTGAGATCAAAGGCCGCAACCTTGATCCCGCGCTTCTCGGCTTTCTGCCCAAGGTTCAGAGCAGCGCCATTCCCACCGAAGAGTATGACGCCTACCGGATTTGCGGCCAGAAGATCGTCGTTGGCTTTGAAGGGCGCGGCGCGCCCGTGGCCTTTCCAGTTCGGACGGAACAGGACCTGCGGCACCTTGCGATTGCGGGCCCATGTGGCCGCGATCCGCTCGACCCCGTTGGTGTTGCCCTTGTGGCAAAGGACCATATCGGGATGTTTTGCGTGCGCACGATCCAGCTTCGCATAGATCGTCTCATGATCGGTGGCGGCAGTGTCGCCTGTCACGGCGATCTTCGGCCCCGTGATCGTGTTGCGCTCGGCCATCTCGCGATCTGCCTTGTCCAGAAGCTGCTTGGCTTCAAACACCGCCCCGGTATCCAGAGCATCTTTTGTGGACCGGCTCCCCGTGACGGGTGTGTAGGCGCGCCCAGTCTCAGTCTCGTAACTGGTGGCGGCTTTCTCGGCCATCAATGCCATTGCGATGGCTTTCTCCCAGACGATTTCATAAGCACGGCTGGCATTCTCAAGCTCAATTTCTGCAATTTCAGACCCATCCTGGGCTTGAATGAGCCCGTTGATCTTGCGCTTGAGCTTGTCAGCCTGCGTATCAAGTTGTGTGGCCCGGCGTTGCAACAGCGTGGCCAACCCATGGGCCAGCGGCTCGATTTCAGATGCAAGCCCGGTCTTCTGCAAGCCGCCAATCAGCGTCTCGAAGGTCTCACCCACGATTTGATCTTGCAGCTCATCATCAGATGGGATGGGCAGATCATCAGTGCCATTTTCTGTCAGGCCGAACAGTTCAATTGCGTCATATGTATCTAACATCTCGTTTCTCCTTGGGATGTCTTGGGGTTCACCTGCTCCACGGGTTGCGAAGCATGTTCCCCTCGCCTCGACCAAAAGCGTTCGGGTCAAGGACGCCGCAGGCGCCAGCTTGCTGGACGGAGAATTTTCAGGGCGCGGAGAGACCAACAGTGAGCCGCCTGAGATCACTGGTGCAGCCGGTCCACAGAACCCACGTTGCCGAAAATTCGGACGGTCCTTGAGGCGGGCGGTTTTGGAAGCCATCCGGAGGATATGCTTCCGCATCCAGTAGGAGGAGATAAACGGTAGGCGGGAGCGCACTGACCGCGACCCATCTGCCGATGCCGTGCTGCGCCAATGACGGAGCGGGCGGCGTGTTCATCGGGACATCGACCCAGAGCTAAACATCTGAGACAGAACCGTCCCTCGCCTGTAGAACAAAGAACACGCCATGAGCGCAGTCCTTGGCCAAGCGGCAAGAGGGAGTGGCCGCGGGCCGCGCTCCTGCCGGGCCAACAGGTGCTACCGCCGCGCGACTGCGCGAGATCGCAGGCAGCGATCTTCAATCGGCCGACACGCACAGCCGAGGCCTATTGGTTTGCAGGACATCTCGCTTCCCGGTGCAAAATGTTGTGATAGGATGAGGAAATGTGCGGTCGATTTACACAATTTGCGCCTTGGGAAGAGGTCCATAGCTGGTTCAATTTCATCCCGGGCACCCCTTCGCCCGAGATGACACCGCGCTACAATATTGCGCCCACGTCACCAGTCGCATGCGTCATAGACATTGAGGGCGAGCGCAGATTGATTTCGGCGCGATGGTGGTTGATTCCGCCATGGCTGCAAGGAACCTTCGAAGACTGCTATGAGAAGAGCAAGAAGTTCGCGACATTCAATGCGCGGATTGAAACGGCCCATGAAAAGCGGTCCTTCGCCAAAGCTTGGAAACATGGGCGTTGCGTCATACCGTCAACGGGTTGGTATGAATGGACCGGCAAAACGGGGCAGAAACGGCCAAATTTTCTGGATGTGGACCGCGGCAACGCGCCGGTGTTTTCCTTCGCAGGGCTCTATTCGCAACTGTCAGATGGTACGTATAGCTGCACGATTGTGACCCGACCGGCGGAAGATGAGATTGCGCATGTGCATGCGCGCATGCCCTGCGTTTTGGACGCTGAGCAGCAAGAGGGCTGGCTGTCTGGTGAAGATGACGATGCGCATATTCTGGCGAGCTATGGCCTGAGCTGGACCGGCAAATTCCTCGTGCGGGAAGTGCGGCCATTTGGGCGTGATGACGGTCCGGAATTGATTGAGCCGATCGAGAACTCTCAGCTCATATAGCCATGCTACCGGTCCAGAATGTGTAACGTCAGATATCTGGATCATCACCAACTTGAATCAATGAGCGCGGATTGATTCAAAGAAATCATTGGCCGCGCGATGTCCATGCTGCGAGAATACAGCATGGGCACCACTGTTCTCGACACCACGCTTTACCGGATCGATCCCGAGCAGAACATGGCAAGGTACTATTCGATCACCATCCATCCGAACCTCTTTGGGGGGCAGTCCTTGATGCGGACCTGGGGCCGGATCGGATCAGAAGGTCAAACCCTGATAGATTATTTTGAAGATGAGGTGGCTGCGGCTCAAGCGCAGGCACAATTGCTGCTGGCAAAGACCAAGCGCGGCTACAATCAACAAGCCCACTGCTGACAAGAAAAAAGCGCCACCCTTTTCGGGCAGCGCCTTATCTGATGAGCGTGTCGCGGGAGGAGGTGCAACAAACTCTCATGTAAGGCCGGTCACTCGGGAGGAGGATGAGATCGTGGCCTTGTTGTGAATAGATATGGGGGATATTCTGCGGTGCGGCAAGACCTTATGCTGCAATGCAGCTATGCAAGATTGGCAAAGCGAAGATTGCCCCTTAAAAAGGCGCGCTACTGGGTGCTCGGCTGAGAAACTGAACGCAATCTGAATGCCATTTACTGATCCTGCGGCAGCATGACCGTCAGCACGCGGCGGGTTTGGGACAGATCGGTGGGGGCCTCGCTGCCCCACCGGTAGTCCTGATCATAGAGATCAATGCGCCAGCAGATCTTCTGGGGCGGGGCACAGAGATCGATGTCAAAGCTTCCGTAGTCGTGATGCCCATAGGGGTCGTTGTCGGGTGTGAAGTCCGCGTGCGCGCTGACCCGTCTCATAATGGCCAATATACCGTATGCCCCGAACACGCTGAGCGAAGCCGTGCGGACAACCCGGCCGGGCACGCTCTTGTCGCTGCCCAGGCTCATACGAAAAATGTCGTTCTGCCGGGCGATGAGTGCTGCTTGCTGGACATCGATGCTCATTGCACCGCTCCGCACCGTTTCGTGCCAAAGGCAGGCCAGGCACGGATGTTGGGGTAGAGCGATGTATCGACAAACTCGACCGGGCGCTGCAGTCGCTTCTCCCAAATGGCAAGGAAGGTGCGGGCGTCGCAGTCTTCTTCAAGCGCGATCAACTCACCCTCGGGATGCCGGTAGCTGTAGGGGGTGATGTCGCGTTCCGTAAGACCTGCTGCCATCAACTCACCCAAGGAGACGATGAGCCAGCCGTGCGATGGATCGGAGGCAAATTCAAAACGTGCGCGGTCATTTGCAATATGTGTCATGGGATGCCCTTTCTGCGTTGGTTGAGAGACACCCAAGACAAAGGGCGCCACGCTCTCGCGTGACGCCCCTGCTCGATTAGGCTTGATGTGATGGCGCGATTTACGCGAAGGCGTCTTCGCTCTCGCGGCGGTCTGCCAGTGGGATCAGGTTGAACTTGGGATCATCACCCGCATCGTCGTTGCGCACGCCATTTGCGCGGTGCTGCGACCCACGCGGCGACCAGAAGGCAACGCTGTAGTATTTGTTGCCGCGATTGGACTCTGCTTCCCAAACCGAGCCGACACGGATGATCGTGCCATTGGGCGAGCGGGCTTCGAGATGGAAGTCAGGGTGGTTGTTATCCGACTTGGTCTCGCTCTGCACGGCAACCACATCGAATGCGAAGTCGAAGCTTTCGATAGTACCAACCATGTTGCCATCGTCGAGCAGCTCAAGGTGGCCTGCCACCATGATGGGTTCTGGCTCGCCACCAGCCAGAGGAACAACCGCCCATTCACCGTCACGCAGGCTATCATTGCGGACAGCGTTCATACGCCAGGTCTTGTTGTTCTTGTCGGTCAGCGTGATCGAGAAGTATTCGGCCTGGCTGCGCTCACTGATGGCGCGCCACATAGCACCCACACGCATCATCGTGCCACGCGGCGTGCGGAACTCGACATGGTAGTCGGGATGGTTGTCTTTTTGCTTGTAGGGATTGGGCACGACCTGCAGACCTGCGATGTCGAAGGTCAGGGTTGAGAGTGTCAGGTTGAAACCAGTTGCGTTTTCGATGAGTTTGCCATTCAGCATGAGTTCAGTCCTTTGTCTGAGGGTTTCTGCTGCGCGCATTGCGCCAGCTCTTTCTGATCCCGTCTGGGATCACTCACTCATCACCCTTGGGGCGAAGCCCCATTTCTCTTTCACGCTGTCGCAGGCTCCCCTGCGCTGCGGGCGAAGGCCGTTTCCAACCCGTCGATCTGCACCTCTGATCCTTTGATCCGGATCGCGATGTCTGACGTGGTCTTGAGGATCCACCACAATTCGCGCCGGATCACCCGCTCCACCTGATGCAGGTGGACCTCTTCCAGCGTGGAGAGATACCGGATCACCTCATCTTCGGCTTCATCGGTGAACCACTGGAGCTGGGCGTCATACGAACCCGCGTCCGCATCGTAACAGGGTGCAAAAAGGGCGTTGGTGAAGAAGGTGACGAGATCATTGTGCGTTGCGGGCGACGTGGGCGTCAGGCACAGGACGGCCTCATCGATGAGGGTTGCGTCTGCCTCGGCAAAGAGGATGAGATCGGTTTCCGCCTCCCAAGGGGCGATATCGCGACCACTTTGGAGTTTGCCCGTGACCAGCAGACGATCTGGGCGTTCGATGATGGGCGGCGCGCCACCAACCGAATATACGGTCTGTGTCTCGCCAATTGCGAGGGCATAGCCCGTGACCTCGAGAACGGGCAAAGCATCATACCAATCGTATCCAACGAAGGCCGGTTGCGGATCAAAGACCGATGCGCCCTGCCCGGTCGCCGCAAGGGCGCGGGCGAAGTTCTGTTCGTCCACCGCCGCCTCGGCTCCCGCGAATACCATGGCGTCGTCAGACAAGGGCATCAGCTCGGTGTAGATGTTAGAATCCGGGTCAGCATGTGCCGGCGAAAACTGACGCAGGCGGGCCATGGCGGGCAGTAGCTCGATGCCAAGCGCTTTGGCCTTTTGGTGATCTTCGAACCGCAAAGAATGCTGGCCTTGGTCCTTCAGCATCCGAAAGTAGATGCGCATGATCTCCTGCTGGAGATCGACCAGGAATGCGTTGCGCACAACGTCTTTGCGTGCCGGCAGAACAAGCTGCAGGGCAGCGCAGCTCTGCACATCGATCACGGCGTGGAAGCTCACGTGATTGACTTGCGAGAGATGCGGCAGGGGCACGGTCAACGTCACGCCGTGGAAATTGGCATTAGAATGGTGGTGGTGGTACTTAGGGTCGCGGTCTCGATAGACGCCGATCCGAATGCCTTTCCACTCTTCGATATGCGCAGCGCCATCGAGGTAATCCTCACGGTCGACGGGATGCCCGTCGAGCAAAACAGGGATGAGGGCGTAGCGGGCGGCGGTGCGCGCAGCTGCTGCGACATTCTCAGATGGCAACTGGGCGAAGATGACGGTCACGCCGGTCTCATCACGGGCGATCTCTTTGCAGGTGATGGGCACGTCGCCAGAAAGCGCTGTGGGAGCGATGTCCAACACATAGGCAGTCTGCGTGCCGCGCTTTTGGGCGATGACACGGGCGTGTCGGCCCGCAAGGGCGAAGAAGCCCATGCCGGCCGGATCTTCATTGGCCTGCATGTCATGGGTCCAATCACTTGCGCCGAGGGTTAGCAGCGATTGAGGGTCAGCCAAACCGGGCCCGTTGTCGCGAAACTGGATAGCCGCCCCAAGATCAGGATCATCAATCGTATCAATTGCGACCTCGGTTGCGCCGGATCGCCGGGCATTTTGCAAAAGCTCGGCAATGATATCGTCGATGCTGGCGTTGAAGAGACGGGTGACTTTTTGAAGGGCGGTGTCAGAAACACGCGCCATCAGGGTTTGGGCGTCGGACATGGGGTTTCACTCCAGGGTCAGGTTAGGAACCCCTTCCGGGCCGGAAGGCCTTTTCCGCTCCCGCAGGGGTTTCCCCCTGCCCCGCTGCCGACTGTCTCTTTTGGCCCGCCGGTTGCGCCAATCACAAAGGGCAAACACCCGCGCGGGCGACCGGGCGATGTCATCTAGCCGGGGGCGCAATCAAGACGCTGGTGTTGGAATAAGGCGAAGCCGATGACCCAGCCAGCGAGCTGGGCGAGGTCGCGGCTGCCGTTCACCACCGCATGATGGACTAGGGCGATCGTCAGGAGATCGCCATCAAAGATGAAGCACCCCGTCAGGTATGCGCGTGCCTGCCAAACCTGACGTTTCAGGTGCGCACGGACAGCGATGAACATCAAAAATACTGCGAGCCAGCCCATGGCTTCACTGTAATGCTGAAGGCCACCGTTTGTCATCCATCACGGAGACAGCAGATTGAAGAAAGCAATCTGGTGATTGGGCAAGGTTTCAAAGCACTCTCGAAGCCAACCGCAGTCGCGAAAATCAAAAGAAAAATCTGCAATTCACATCAGAGCATATTTGCTAAATCCAGAAACCAGATACCCTTGTGACTCTATCGTTTTTCACGTGCTCCGAGACTTTCCTGGATGAGCGAGATTTCTTTTTCCAAGTGCGAGCCGGAATAGGCAATAGACGTCTCGTGACGAGCATAAGGTCCGTCGCGGTCAGCACTGAGCCAATTGTAGGAACCGATGCAAAGTTGATCGGCACCAACAATGAATATCTTGCTGTGAAGCTGGCGCACCTCATGAAGTGTGACACCGACACGGGTCAGTGTGTCTCTTGCGGCCTCTAACTGGGTCTGTCCATTTCCAGCATCTTTCTGGTTCAGGAGCGGATCAACAAAGACGTCGATATGTGCGCCGTGTGAAACTGCGTTCTGGAAAGCATCCAGCAAACCAACACGCTTTAACGTGCGGGCAACAATCCACGGGCTCACAATGGTGTACTCACGTGCAGGCGACGCCAGAGCTTCAAGCATGAACTGGTCATGGTTTTTGGCGTCGCGCAGTGTCGTGAAACTCTGAACAGAGACCTGTAGATCAGCGCGAGCCTGGGGTGCGAATTTGAGTTCCCTGCCCTCTGACGAAAAGAGGAGGTCTCCCAGAACTGCGCGCGGCGTTCCAAGGGCGGCTGAAGAAAGAACATCCATATCCCCAAAGACGAGAAAGCTGTCTTTGGCACGGGAAACGGTGACGTTGAGCATACTTGGGCTCATATCAATGAAGCCGCCGTCGGCATGTTTGGAATAGACGGGTGAGAACATGATGATGGGTCGCTCCGCACCCTGGAGGGAATGAACAGTGCCAATCGTTATGCGTCGATCGATCCCACGGTCCGCACAAGCACGTTTTAATTCCTGCACTTGCCTCCCAAAAGGCGTAACCAAGCCGACAATATCTTCAAGTTTTTCGCCGTAATGACTTTCCAGCTTGTCTCGGTTGGCGAACAGCCAATCTGCAATGGTCGCCGCCTCTGTCGCGTTAGCGCAGCTTCCACCATATCGAACCGCAAGCCCGTCAATATGGATGTATCCCATCGGTGGAAGCACGCCATCTTTGGGTGCCGCACCACGAACAGGTTGCAGCGACCCTTGGTAGCAAAGCGTGTTGCTGAAATTGATGATTTCATCGTAGCAGCGACGATGCTCGAACAGATAGAGACCCCGTTCCAGGTCAGGGAAGGGCGCATAGGCGCAAGCTTGCTGGGCCATCCGCATGACATTCCCGTCAAGGCTTCGCATTCCAGCTTCCGACAACATGGTAAGATCAGTCTCGGAATGATCCTCATCCAAAATCTGGTTCCTCTGTAGGTTGCCAATGTCGACTGCCTCAGAGAGGTCAGCCACGGGTTCTAGCTGTTGGGTGTCCCCAATAACGAGAGCACGTTTGGCAAGTGCGAAGGATGGGAGTGCGACTTCGGGTGAGACCTGACCCGCTTCGTCCACGATCAGCAGATCGATAGATCCATAAAGGTAACTCGACGTCCAATTCCCACCGGTCTTGAAACCATATTTCAACTTGCTCGGCAGACTGGCGAAAGTAGAGACAGCGCAAGGTGTCAACATCATCCGTCGTCGCCACCGTGGCTCGAGCCTCTTGCGACCGGATTTTTTGTGCGAGGTTGTGATGTCCTTCAGGTCTTCAGCCATCGAAAGCAACCAACGCGCCTCCCAATAATGGGTGGCCAACCGGAATAGACGAAAACGCGCGTTGCAGTCAGCAAAGGCATCTACATTTTTGGGCGTTGGCAATTGGTCTGCTGGGAAGTCCAGGTTCTCAACCGCGCTTTGCCAATCTCGCTTTGCTTTTTCGAGATCGGCTGTCGCAGTCTTTGCGTCTTTGAACGCTTGTTCAGCGGCTTTCTCTGCCTTGCCGGCTGTGTCCACAGCTTTTTGAATTGCGGTGCCGATGTCGAAAATTGACCTCGCATCACCGAGAGCAAGCGAACATCCTATAGCGTCGAGCGCGACCCGTGCTCTCGCCATCCGTTTGCGGGCGACAGGTGGCAGAAAGCCAAAGAGACCCAGGAATAGGGATTCATCTGCTTGATGCTTATGCCAGCTGGTTTCCCAATTCTTGTACTGTTCAGATGTCGCTTGGGCGGCCTGCGCCTCTTGCTCAAGCTCTGACAGTGCCACGACCGGGTTGTCACCGAGCAAACGCGACACTTTTGCAGTTGTCTGCTCAACAAAAGCGCGCGCGCGTTCGGCACGCGTGAGGTTTGAAACCTCTTTGACAATTTCCTGGTGGAGGAGCCGAACGATCTCTTCCAGATCTGCTTCATCATGTCCCGGAAAAGCGTCGCGCCCGGCTGCTAGAAAAGCCTCCTGCGCTTTTGCGAAACCTTCCTCGGTCTCGAGGTCCCTAAAAAATCGGTCAGTCTGGTACCGATGCGCGACCTTGGCTTCTAGCGTTTTTGAGGGAAGATAGAGCCCGTAGCTTTTGAGTTGTGGGATCCAACGTCCCGCAAAGGGTCCCTCCCCCGTCGAGAAATTCTCACCGAAGGCGTCGATGATGTTGGTCACCGCCTGATTATTTGTCGATGCAGCGACAATAACGGGCGGTTCGGTTTGGTCGTGTGCGGCGCGCACCCAAGCGTCAGCGATGACCGACAGCAGCAACGTTGTTTTGCCTGTGCCGGGAGGTCCATTTACGGCGAGAACATCACCCGTTTTGCTTCTCGATACGTAAGACAGGCTCTGCCGCTGACGTGCCGCCAATGGGAATTCGTTACTGGAATGACCAAGGCGATTGATGAAGTTTGCTTCCGTCTCGGTGGAAAGTGGCAGGTCTTCACCTGTCGGGAAAGCCAACTGATCGAGCAGCGGCATCTCCGGCTCTTCGCGCAGAACGGCATCGTATAGCCCTATGACGTGGCCGATGCTCGATGAGGCCGTTCCAGCGCGCTTTAGGAAGCCGACACCGGTTGAGATATAGCTGTTGTCGTTTGCAGGCCATTCAGGGGCGACGGCATCGAGGATCGCGCGGCAGTGCTTGAGATACTGCGCCCACAAAGGGGAGTTTTCGTCTGGAGAGAATGGCGACGCTGCATAGAAAGCATCAAAGTCATCCATGCTGCCAAGGGCGTATTCAACACCGGGCAGCGGTGTCAGTAGGTCTCGCGCAATCACGTTATTTGATGGGCGTATTGTCCCATCTCGGTCGATGGTTGCAGCTGTTACGACGGGCGCAACAAGATCCGGAAACCCGTCCGAGATCGTCGCTCCATGAGATGTCTTTCTGGCTGTGACCATTGGCCAGAGCTGAACCGCCGTGACTTTGACATCAGCCTCTTCGCGTCTGAAAACCTCCGCAACTTGGTTCTTGGGTAAGATGCCCGTTGCCAGTGTCTCTTTTGAGAGCTCGATGAAGTCCTTGCGATCGCTATTTCTAAAGCGGCCATTGCCCAATGCACTGTCCGCGAGGGATGAGCGCCAATAGCTCAATGCATTTTGAAGATTTTGTTTCATCGTGCTCAATCATTTTCGCCCAGCACAGCAAAGATGCCGGCCAAACTAAGTTTTTTTCAATACAACCATAGGCATAAACTGGTTTGCATCGGACGGATATAGGTAGTTCACAGATCGCTTTGGTCGGTGTTAGGCTTTGATCAGTATTTTAGTATTGATTGGGGACCACTATGAGAATTGCGACTTGCCTTATTGCACTGCTGTCGATTTCAGCACCCGCGAGTGCCGATGTTCTAACCATTGTTTCGTTCAACGTCGAAAATCTCTTCGACACTGAAAATGATCCCGGTAATCCGCGTGATGATACATACCTTCCGCTTACGGTGAAGCAAGTCAACCAGGCCGCCCATGATGCGGAGTGCGAGGTACATAACGGCCCGAGCGGTTTCTACTCGGATCAGTGCAAAACCCTTGATTGGAGCGATGCAGTTTATTCACAAAAGCTGGATCGTCTTGGTGAAACCATTCTTGCAATGGGCGCACTTCCGGAAGTTATCATCGTCCCAGAGACAGAAAACGCACGGGTGCTTGAAGATCTCGTTTCACAGACTTTGCCGGGATCAGGATACCGTGTTGTCCAACTTGACACGAGTGACGAACCTGAGAGCCGCGGCATCGATGTTGGTCTCCTGACGACGTTGCCTGCTGCGGGCGCACCAACGGCCCATGTCATCGACTTTGACCGCGACGAAGAGACTTGCGGCAAGACGCGCGACATTCTTCAAGTGCCGCTTGAGCTTCCTGATGGTGAAACCCTGCATGTTTTTGGTGTGCATTTCCCATCAGGAGGCAACCCCTACCGATGCCGCATTCGTGCGATGAACAACCTCAACACGCTTGTTGCCGGATTACCTGTGGGCTCTCTGTCAATTGCGGCCGGAGATTTCAATGTGAATTGCAATGAAGGCCCCACCGACAGCTTCTCAAGGTTGCTACGCATCGGAAACTGGTATGCATCACCTTTGGTGCGTTCGGGTTGCGAGGCGCCTGGATCCAGCAAGTTTGTCGACCGGTTTGTGAACAACTGGAACACTTGGTCGTTCCTTGACATGATACTTGTCTCTTCAACCCTGAGCCCGTCTCAGCCAAGCGACAAGAACTGGTTTGCTGATCTTGGCAGCTTTAGCTCAATGGTCGTGACTTCCGAACAAATCATGGTCGATGAAGATAACAGAGGATTTATTGAACCGAGGCGCTTTGACCCCACCACCGGGCGCGGGGTGAGTGATCATTTCCCTGTTGTCATGCGACTGATTTCTCGGCGCGATTGAAGCTATCTGGCATCCAGTAGCGATGCCGGGGATGAGTATCGATCTCAATTGAAGATCGATAGGCTCAATCATGCAAATTACTAACATATGCTTGCACACTAACCATGTTAGTGTTAGCGTGCAAAACCATGTTAGATAGCAACAATGCGAAATCCAAAGATCTGAGCAATCGGCTGAGGAATTACCTTCAAGCTGTGCTTCATATTCGCACCGATCTCGAACCATGGAAGAGCAAAGACAAGCTCCCCATGTTTCTAGCGAAGGCGTTTAATTTCTACGAAGCAGACCTGCTTTCCACACCTTGTCTTTTTGTCGTTGTGCCCAAAGGCAGCGAACTTACCCCCTCCGAGCTTGAGAAGCGGCATGCCAACCTCCGCAAATATATCGATGACGTCATCGTCTTTGTCTTCGAAGCCATGTCATCGCATGTGCGCGCCAGACTCATCGAAAAAGCCCTTCCCTTTGTTGTGCCTGACAACCAACTCTACATTCCAGCTCTTGGGATGGATCTGCGTGAGTATTTCAGGTCCAAAATGCCCACTTCGTCAGAAAGCCTGTCCCCGGCAGCGCAGGTCGTGCTGTTCCGACATTTGCTGATACCGAACCAAGACACCTGGACACCGAGCAATCTCGCAAAGAAACTTCGCTATTCTGCCATGACCGTTGGCAGGGCCTTTGACGAGTTAAGTGCCAACAAGCTTGCATCCGTCGAACCGCTTGGTCGGAGCAAGCTCCTTGTGTTTAGCCTGCCGCCGGACGAGATTTTTGAAACGGCCCGACCGTTGCTCCGGTCTCCTGTCAAATCGATCCACTTCTTTCGTCCCAAAGATATGCCCGTGGGATATTACGGAACGACTTTGCCGCAGACTTTTGCCGCCGGTGGCGAAAGTGCTCTCGCTGAGCGCTCTATGCTGAACCCTCCCAGCCGACCGCATTTCGCTGTCGGACCCAAAGACTGGAAGTCCTTTCAAGCGGGTGAGTTTGGTGAAGAGGTCGACGACTTCGAAGAGGCCGGTTACGGCGTCGATGTTTGGCGATATGATCCAGATATTGTCACAGGGAACAACCAAGCTGATCCGCTGTCGCTCTTCATGCAGTTCCAAGCCCATGAAGACGAGCGCGTCGCAGAGGCGGCAGCCCAACTGATGGAGAATGTGCGTTGGTACCGGGGATAGAGAAGTTTCGGGAGCATTTTGCTGGACATGAAGACAGCTACGCCTTGATCGGCGGTGCTGCCTGCGCCCTGATCTTTGAGGAAGTTGGTTTGGAATTTCGCGCCACGCGCGATGTTGACATGGTACTGTGCGTTGAAGTTGTCGATCCGTCCTTCGGAACCGCACTCAAAGGGTTCCTGGATGCAGGCCAATATGAAGCTCGGGAACGCGGAGCAGAAAGGCGGGAGTTCTACCGGTTCCACAAGCCAAAAGACACAAGCTATCCCGAAATGTTGGAGCTCTTCTCGAGCCCTGAGGCGGGCGTTGACCTCGAAGTCGGAGATGAGCTAGCGACTGTCGCCGTATCGGATGACATGCTCAGCCTATCGGCAATTTTGCTCGACAAAGACTACTATGACGCGCTCATCACCTCACGCCGTGCGGTCGATGGGATACATGTGCTTGATGAACGCCTGCTGATCCCGTTCAAAGCCCGGGCGTTCGTCGATCTCACACGCAGGCGCGCTGAAGGAGACACCAAGATAAAGTGTAAAACTTCAGACTTGATCTGACGGACATCTCAGCTTGCGACGCTGAGAACGGGTTGCGCACTGTCCGATTGGTCGTGCGTTTTGATCGTCTTCTCGACAGCGATGTGTAGCGTTTCGCGGAAGGTCTGCATAGGTGTTTTGCCATAGCAGTGACGTCCCGAATGTGGCCGCTGTTCGTTGTACTTTGCCAGCCACGCATCCAGATCGGCCTGCAACTCTTCGACTGACCGATACAGTTTCTTGCGGAATGCGATGTCGTAGAACTCATCCTTGATGGTGCGATGGAACCGCTCGCAGATGCCGTTTGTTTGCGGAGAATTGGCCTTGGTTCGGGTGTGGTCCACGTCCTCGACGGCCAGATAAAGCTGGTAGGCGTGGTTCTCGACCTTGCCACAGTATTCCGTGCCCCGGTCTGTCAGGACGCGCAGCAGGCTGATCTCATGCTCTGCAAAGAACGGGATCACGCGGTCGTTCAGCAAGTCGGCCGCGGTGATTGCCGTCTTTTCAGTGTAGAGCTTGCAGATCGCCACGCGGGCATAGGTATCGACAAAGGTCTGTTGATAAATGCGTCCGACGCCCTTCATTGTGCCCACATAATAGGTGTCCTGGCTGCCCAGATAGCCAGGGTGGTGGCTCTCGATCTCGCCATGGGCTTCTTTCTTGGCCTTGGCTTTTTCCAGCGCGGCCAACTGATCCTCGGTGAGCAAGATACCCTCTTGGGCGGCACGGGCCTCCAGGGCCTTGAGGCGCTTTTTCATGGTTTCCAGATCATTACGCAGCCAGATCGACCGGACGCCCGACGATGACACCATGATGCCTTTCTGCTGCAGCTCCCACGACGCCCGTTTCTGACCCAGAGCCGGGTTGTCGATGGCCAGTTCGATGACCGCCTTCTCGACATGTTCTGGCACGCGGTTTTTCATCACCGGCTTGCGGCGGCTGAGATCCATCAGGGCTTCTTCGCCACCCTGATCGTAAAGTTCTCTGAACCGGTAAAAGCTGTCCCGCGAATAACCCATCACTTTGCAGGCCTGCGACACGCTTCCGAGCTGTTTGGCCAGTTCCAACAGCCCCAGCTTCGGCTTGATGATCTTCTCTTGAATACTTGTCATTGATCGACACTCCTTGATTGCGCTCCAGAAGAGCAGAAATGTCAGATCAAGTCGTGTGTTTTACAGATAAAGGGTAGTGATATCGCGAAGCATCGCCGTGATGTCTTTCGACTGCTACAGCTTCTCAATCGCGAGGAAACGGTTGTCGTCAACGAAGCCTTGAAAGATGATCTGCGCGCTTATCGTGACATCTTGATGGATGATGAGACCTTTCATCCGCCGGATTTCGGTGTCGCAATTGAGCGCAGTGAAGGCTTTGAGCTTCTGTCTGCACTTTACGTCTTGTGAGGGAGACCCGTTTTCCTGGCGAGAATTGGTTCAAACTCGGGATCGCAACCTACCATCTTCATTGGCTGACAAAATCGTTCGCCGTGCCTTGGACACCGCGAATGCGCTCATTACGATCAACTTCTGCCGGGCTGATGGGATCAGTTCCATCCCACTCGTCCAGCAACGTGCGCAGTTCGTCGGGAAATTCAAGATCATAGGTTTCACCCATGTAGAAGTAAACGCGCGCAATATCGCCTCGAACGTCCTCCCGTGGTTCGGTGATGCGAAGATCGCTGTCGGTTTCGAAGTCACACGATCCAAAGAGGCGCTCCTCTCCAGGTACAATCGCATATGTCAGATTGCTCCGGACATTGTTGAGTTCTCCAATGGCAGGCGTAAGATTCACAAGGTCGTTGTGTGCGCGCTTGAAACGGTCGTCGTTTTTGAGACAGCATTCTCGCGCACTTCCACACGCCTCGTCCTTTTCCCAGCATGAGGGCCCCGGATGGAAATGGGCGATCCAGAATGCTGGCAGAATGTGCTCCGCTTCGGTGCGTTTCGCACGATCATTGTCGTTGACAGGAACATAGTCACACGCCGCCCGGTCAAAGGTCCGTTGTTCGAGATCAACCGGGCAGCCGCAATAGAAGGTCTCTGTTGTCACTGTACCCTAATTAATCAGAATCTGCAGATTGGACGCATTTTCGACGGTTTCTGTACCCCTAATTACAATATATCCACAGGGCTCTGCGTCAGTGGCTGACACAGCTTTGGCTTTTCCAGATTGTATCGGCTCGTACCAGAAGCGCCTGACGATCTGCATCGGGCCCAAGCTCAGAGATCGCCTGTCGAGCAGCCTGCAAGGCACCTTCGGACGCAACTGGTCGGTACGCTGCTTTCGTTTCTTTCTTTGGCGCAGGCTCTGCTTTCTGTAGGCGTGGAAGACGCCTCTCGATATCCTCTGAAAGCGTGAGCACCCGCGCGATCACCCGTCTGTGCAAAGGAAAGGCACGGCGTAGTTCCCAGAATGCCTTGTCGTTTCCGCAAAGTAGGATTGCCGCGCCCAACAACGGACGGGTTGTACACACATCGATTGCTGCGAGTGCCTCTGATCTTTGCAACTGACACCGAGACGCGAACGAGGCGGGATATTCCAAACCTAGTATCTTCAGAACAGCCAACGTGCGGCTGATCCGGCGCATGCGCTTGAGATCGTTGGCATCGACCGCGGTCTTCAGCACTGCCGCGCCACGAGCAGCGCGGAGGCGCAGCCTGTCTGATAGGCCATCTGACGGATGCCTCGCCACAAGTGGTCGACCACAGTTTTCGCAAGTCAACGACCAGGCAAAGCGCCAGTGCCGTAAGATCACTCCCGGCGTCTGATCTCTGCAGCTTTCGCAAATCTGGAAGTCGTCAGACGATACGCATTGAATGGGTAAATGCGTCGTGTCCGGAAGAGTCATTGCCTCAATCTCATCCCGGGTCTGTTGAACTGCTGAGCAAAAGCGAGCCCAGTTCACCTGTCTGAGATCTTTCATACGCTCCGGCACCCTACTCTGCCCCAATCCGAGATAGCCGCAGAAGTCCTCGACAGAACAATGATTGGCTTGGGCCAATCGTCTGATCCAGCTCGGGAGCAGTTCGTCGCGCACCTGCACCGGACGACGCGGCAAAGGTTTGAGGATCACCCGAACTCCGCCATGGGCTGACGCGGAATGCTCCAGGCGTGCTTTGCCCATATTGGCTGCCAGGACTGAACCGCCTCGTCAGTGATCCGTTCGTCACCCTTCTCGATTGCTTCAATGGCCAAAGACTTGACCATGATAAACACGCGCGAGGTGACACCCCCGGTCACTTTCAGGATTGTCCGAAGTGAAGCGACCGTCAGACCCGACCTTTGCTCGAGCGCCATCGCCGCAATCAGCGTCTGGATCAGCCGAGAGAACTCCACGTCATCCTCCCACAGCGGTAAGTAGTGCTCGTCCAACCGACGGGCCAGTTGGTCGTCTCCTCGAACTGCCTCCAGGGCTTCGTTGACACCGAAGACGACAAGCGAGGCACAGAGATCGTTGGTCAAAAAGCGCAGCATGTTCAGGAACCGGCGTTGCTCCCGGTAGCTCCCGGCAAGCAGGTTGTGCACTTCGTCGATCATCAGCATCTTCAGGTCCATGTCGCGAAGATGACTGAGCGCACGAACTTCGAGCTCGGAGACGGTGTGACGCCCCCACATCGGCGCTCCGATCGTCGATAGGATATGCTGATAGAACCGGCGCTCGTCCGGGGCTGGTGGCGCCTGAACCAGCAGGATGGGGGTCTTCGTGATGCCCAGATCTGCGTTGTACTGCGTCGGATACTTGCTGGCCATGCGCTTGGCGATCATGGTCTTACCGATACCGGAGCTTCCATAGACCATAAGGCCGGGCATCCGGCTCTGCTGAGGCATTTCCATCAGGGACGCCAATCGGTTGAGGACAATCGTGGCACGGTCGAATGCGATCCAGTGATCGCTGCGGATGCGGTCAACTCTTTCTTCTGGGGTCATCAAACTCTTCAATCGGATAAGTGGGGAGATCTGGGTTGCCAGTGTCGATGGCGAACATTTCTCGGGACGGATCGCGGCGCGGCTGGTGCTTGGGAAGCCGCGTTTCGCGTTCGCTCTCGAGACGGGCGGTCCTCGTCTTCTGCCGTGCCGCCTCGGCCAGACGTCTTTGCGCGTCGATCACCTGGAATAAGGCTTTCTCATTGATCCGACCGCCATGCTTTTCCTGCCATTCTTTCCGCGCCCGCCGACTTTCCCAAAGCGATATCCGTGGGTGGCTCAGATCCCGATACCGCGCCGGGATCATGCGGCCATCATCGACTAGGACCCAGACCTGCGACAGGTCCCTCGGGTCATACTTGACATGTACCTTGCCGCTGGCCCGTCCGACCAACGACGCAAAGGTATCACTCCAATAGTGCACACCAAAGAGCGTGATGCCTGTGCGCCCGAGTTGGCGCTGCTCGGAGGGCAAGAAGCTTGTCCGGAAGGCTTCGGCGTCGACGACCTGCCGTCCCGCGGTGTCTCCACCCAAGTCAGCCCAGGCAGCAAGCGGGGTCCGCCCGAGTGCCTCGTGACGCGTATTGTGATAGCGGCAAATTTCCAGATGAAGCCAGTCTTGGAACTCGGCCAGGGTCAGCGCGGCATGTTTCTCGCTGTCGTAATCGCCCTTCTCGGCCGCCGAAGATTGTGTGGTTCCGGGCAGCACATGAACAGCCCCCATGGCCGTTCCGATCAAACGTTCAATGTGACCACCGAAGTGTGTTGCGCCAGGCGGGCGGTATTCGACGGCGATGCCCCAATCTTCGCAGGCTGAGGAGAAAGCCTCGCTATGGAACTCCTGGGCGTTGTCGACATGGATCGCCTTCGGGATACCGGACGTCGGCCAAGTCAGCTCTTCCAGCGTCCCGGGAACGTGGATTGATTTCTGACGCACGCAGTGATCGAGGCACAAGGCGATCGACAAGACAGATGGTGCATCGTAGCTGACAAAGACCCCAAGAACGATCCGGGTCGCGACATCGATCGCCACCGTCAGATAGGGACGCGCAAGTGGCCGCCGATCCATGTGATCGACCAAAATGATGTCGGCCAAGGTGTGATCGATCTGAACGACATCCAGCGGCGTTCCGACCGCAAGTCGGCCCGGACGTGCCGCAAAGGTCTTGTTCGCCTCCTTTGTGCCACGGCGCTTGCGCGTAACCTCTTTCTCATCCATGGCATCAAGCCGGGCCTTTACCGTTTTACGTGTTGGGGGCCGAAAACCTTTAGCCTCGCACTCTGATCGGATCTCTCGCCAAATGCGCAGAAAGCTGGAGCGCTCGCGCACTAGATAGTAACGCCGCAGGCGCTCATCGATGAGCTCTTCAACTTCTTGCGCGATCCGTCTTGATCCCGGCTTCGGCCCGCGACTACCAAGCTCCAATGCCGCGGCCCGCCCATCGTTCTCGCGCAAACGGCGGTAAAGCGACCAGGTGTGACTTTTCGCCAAACCCAGTTCCCACGCAGCATCTCCGATTGCGGCGCTGATCGGCTCACCCCTCTTTTCGAACTCCAGGATCGGACGGAGGACCGAAGCTCGATGTTTTGCAAGACGCTCACTGACCACGCCAATCCCCTGCCCCAACTGGTCAGCACTTATCCACAGAACTGACTGTATGCTAATTAAGGGTGCAGTATGGTAATTAAAGGTACAATATGAAAAATAAGGATACAACGCGCCGCTGAAAACAAACGATAATTTCAAGCGTGATTCTGATTAATTAGGGTACAGTGACACCAGTGGTTCGCACCGAAATCCGCGGTGCCGTCACAAACAGCAAATGGCTGTGCTGCTAGAATCGTTTTTCTAAGTATCAGCATCGCATTGGGATTATTTGGCAAAACTCTTGATCAAACGCACGCCGACAATTCAGATATTGCCGCGATGCATCTGGCCAACAACATCACCCAACACCGAAACAAATAACAAAAATCAAACAACTCTATGCAGAATTGCAAACTGGCCCATAAAAGCGACGTTCAGCAAGTCTCTTCATCCAGCAGGGAAATCGTAGGATGAAGTTTTTGGGTGGCGCTTGGAGTGCAAGCGATGGCATAATCACTGATGAAAGTGTCACTGTCAGTGATGATCGTACAATAGGCCGCTTCTTCTTTTATTGGCTTGCTCGGGACTACCCGATCGTGGTTTTGTCTGGGTTCAGTCGCATCAGCCTTGGAAAAGTTGCACAGGTTCGTGCACCCTTCCCAAGGCCGGCCTTTAGATATTTCAATCGACTTGGGCTCTAGACGCCAAAGCTCCCCGTAACAGGGAACGGCTCCGTCTGGCCCTTAACAAACTTCAAGCCCCGGACCAGCCATTCAACGCCTGGTCGCAGGAACGGCACATTTGCGATGTCGATCATTTTCACATGACCGGTTTCGTTCACAACAAACATACCCGGTTCCGCAAAAGGCCGCTCAACCGGCATCCGGTCATTGGGTGGCGTTATATATAGCCCCAGCGCCTGCATATCTGGGATGCTCAGATCGTAGCCCACGTCGAAATCCGGGGCGACCTCACCTATTTGTTCCGCCGCCAGATCGTGCGCATCCGCAGACACAGCCACCAGATCAATCCCAATTTCATTCAGTTCAGGCAGGATAGCATTGAGGTCTTTCAGATAACCGGTACAAACTGGGCAATGCTTGCCACGATACACAATAACCAATTGCCAATCATGACCGTTTCTTCCCTTGCCAAGCCTGAGCATACCACCCCCCAATTGGGGAACTTCAACATCAGGGAACTTCGCCCCGGGGTGCATTTTTGGTGACATTCGTATTGCTCCTTGCTTTTTTATATCGAACGATATAAAAATATGAAGTGATCAGTCAAGAGGTATGGTATGAGCGATACAAAAAGAATGGGTCGCCCCCGCAGTTTTGACACGGACGAAGCCTTGATGGCGGCGATGAATGTCTTTTGGACAAAGGGGTATGATGGTGCCTCGATGAAGGATCTGACGCGGGCCATGGGGATCAGCGGGCCAAGCCTGTATTCGGCCTTTGGCGACAAACGTGAATTATACCTCAAAACCATAGATCGCTACGCTGATGTGGATGCCTGTGAGCCCATCGTCGCGTTTGAGACTGAGCCCGACATTACAAAGGCTGTGCGTGGTTTTCTGACCAGCGTGATCACTTATTCAACGGACACCGAACATGGCGCACGGGGGTGTTTTCTGGCATCAAGTGTATCCACCAGCGTCGGAGAAGTTGAAGGGGTCGCCGAACGGATGGAGGATGCAATCAACGCAACGGATCTGCGCCTTGCATCCCGGTTTGACATAGAGAAAGAAAAAGGCGTCTTGCCGCACGAATTTCCATCAAAGATACGCGGAAGGTTGATGTATGACATGCGACAGGGGTTTGTGTTTCGGGGTCGTGCTGGATGGTCCAGCGAGATCATGATGCAAGACGTCGAAGACCGCGTTCGACTTATTCTGATGTTCTAAAGTCAAGGTCTCAATCCCTTCCAAGTACCCACCGATATTCTCAGCTCTAAGCGCCGCTGGCACGAAACAGTTAGTAGTGCCTGACCAAGTGGTGTGTTATTCGCTAAGCTGGTATAAGAAATCCTAGTGGTCACAAGGTATTGGAGGGCTTTATGCCATGAGAACTGTCGACAAGGCGTTCACTGTTCTTAATCAGTTTTCCCTTTCCAACAAGGAAATCGGGCTGAGCGAAATGGCACGCATGACCGGCTTGGACAAAGCGGCGACGCGCCGGATTTTTGTCGCATTGATGAAGCACGGCTTTATCGAACAAGCTCCGGAAACCAAACGTTACATGCTCGGACACGGCTTCCTGCGCCTTGCACGGATCAGAGAGGCGACCGTGCCTGTTAGCCAGATCGCAAAGAACGTGGTCACTTGGCTGGTAGGCCAGACGAATGAAACCGTCCACGTCAGCGTCCCCGGCCCGCAGGGCATGACGACCATAGCGCATGAACTGCCCAATCGCGGTCGCGTGGTGAATATCATCCCCGCACAGATATTGAACTATCACGCGACAGCGTCAGGGCTCGTTTTTCTCGCCTTCGCGACCGAAGAGACAGCAGAGCGCATCCTGTCATTGAAGCGGGAGAAAATCACGCCAGAAACCATAACATCAAAGACGGACCTAAAACGGCAGGCAGAACAGTTTCGGAGCCAAGGGTATTCGCAGACACGGAACACATTCGAAGGTGATGTCGCCAGCATCGCGATGCCGTTTTTTAGTGAACCGGGTGATCCGACAGGGTCTATCGCCATTGCATTGCCAACATCAGAAATGACCCCGGCGCGTTGCGAGATCCTCATTCCACAACTCAAAGAAGCGGTCAGGCAGATCGAACTGGCATTGACCGGCCTTTGATGGTTGAACGCGTTACAGTTTGATCCACGCCGTTTTAAGATCGACATATTTGTCAAAGGCATGAAGCGACTTGTCATGCCCGTTCCCTGATTGTTTGACACCGCCCATTGGCACGGTCACATCGGGCCCGCCGTATGTGTTGACGTGCACAACACCGGTGCGCATCTCACGCACCATACGGTGCGCACGCGACAGATCTGCGGTCCAGACGCCGCCAGCCAAACCGAAATCAGTGCAATTGGCCTGACGGATCGCCTCCGCTTCATCCGCAAAGGCAGTGACTGCAAGAACCGGGCCAAACACTTCTTTCTGCACAACTGCATGTTCTGGCTTTGCATCCGTGATGATGGTGGGTTCCATGTAGAACCCGCCAGTGTCTTCCAGAATACGCTTGCCGCCGTGAACGACGTTCCCGCCTTCTCCTTGTGCCGCTTCGACAAAGGCAAGGTTCTGCGCCAACTGCGTGGCGTTGTTAATCGCGCCCGCATGGGTGGAAAGATCAAGCGGATCACCCACGTTCATCGCTGCCGCCGCTTTCGCCAAGGCGCTGACGAATTCGTCGTGAATGCTCTGTTCGACCAGCAGCCGTGAGCCTGCGACACAGACCTGCCCTGAATTGCGGAATATCCCGGCGGCGCTGACAGCGGCTGCTTCCTCAAGGTTTTTGGCATCTGCGAAGACGATGTTGGCAGACTTGCCGCCCAGTTCGAGGTAGCAGCGTTTCATGTTTGAGGCGGCAGAGGCTTGCAACAGCCGCCGACCCGTGGTGCCTGATCCGGTGAAGGCGATCACATCGACATCCATAGAGGTGGACAGCGCCTCACCAACGATCTTGCCTTCGCCCGTCACCACATTCAAAACGCCGGGCGGGATGCCCGCCTCCAATCCCAGTTCTGCCATGCGGATCAGGGACAAGGATGCAGTCTCGGACGGTTTCAGGACAACTGAATTCCCGGCGGCCAGGGCGGGGCCCAGCTTCCATGCGCCGATCATCAACGGGAAATTCCACGGGATGATGGCCGCGACGACGCCAATGGCTTCGCGGTGAATCAGACCCAGCGTATCATCAGACGTTGGTGCGATCTCACCATAGATTTTGTCGATAGCTTCGGCATAATAGCGGATGGTTCCAATGGCAGAGCCGGGTTCAGCGCGTAGGGCCATGCTGATCTCTGTCCCGTTGTTGCGCACCCCCAGAACGGCAAGCGCCAAGGCCTCTGCTTCCATCAGATCGGCCCATTTCAGCATGATCTTTTTGCGCGCAGCGGGGGGCATCCCGCGCCAGCGCTTGTCTTCAAAGGCGCGGCGTGCGGCGGCAATGGCGCGCTCGGTGTCTTCGACAGTTCCCGCTGCCGTTGTTGTCAGGACAGTGCCATCAAGCGGCGAGATTACGTCATCTGTCTTGCCCGAAACACTTGGCACACTTTGCCCGTCGATCAACAGCCCACGCGGGGTCAGTGCCGTGTTGCGCAATGCGTCGATCTTTGCTTGGTCTGCCATTGGATTACCTTTGCTGCGTATCGTGAAGTTCGTGATCGATATCTGCCTCGGCCAGACGCACCTTGTGCTCTTTTCGCAAGGTTCTGAAATGCGCAAGGATCACCAGAACGATCAAGACGGCTAAGATTGCTGCAATGGGCCGTTCCACAAAATCAAGGGGCGTTTTGACCCGGATCATGGCCGAGCGCAGTTTGACCTCCATGATCCCGCCCAAAACCATGCCAAGGACAATTGGAACCACTGGCAAATTCAGGCGTTTTAGGATCAGGCCCAACACACCAAAGCCCGACGCAATGGCGCAATCCACTACAGAGTTGCGCAATGAATACACGCCCACAAAACCCAGCGTCAAAATGACCATGCCCAGAAAGCGGGTCGGGATCTGGATCACTTTGGTCAGCAGGTTGGTGGAAAAGATCAGGAAGACGATCACGATCACATTCAATAGCAGCATTGCGATATAGAGCGCATAAACAAAATCAAGCTGGTTCTGGAACAGCTGCGGACCGGGGATGACGTTGTGAACATAAAACACCGAAAGCATCATCGCAGTCAGTGCTTCGCCGGGAATACCCAATGCCAAGAGCGGGATCATCGCAGCCGCAGGAACCGCATTGTTCGCAGCCTCCGAAGCTACCAATCCTTCGGGCGACCCTTTGCCAAACAACTCCGGCGATTTGGATGTCTTACGCGCATAGGTGTAGGAAAGGAATTGCGCGGTGAATTCCCCCACACCCGGGATCATACCCATCAGAACACCAAAACCACCCGCGGCTGTCGCAATGCGTTTGAACAGCCAGATTTCCTTGAGCGCGCCAAAGATGCTACCCAGGACAGGCTGCGGTTTGGGCGCTGAATCTTTGTCCGTCAGCAGCAGGAAGGCTTGGCTTAGCGCGAAAAGCCCCAGCACCACCACGATCAGATCAAAGCCACCCGTCAGCCAAGTCTGCTCAAACGTCATTCGCTGGTTGTACTTTACATCCAATCCAACGGTGTTGAGCAACAACCCGAAGGCGGCCAGCATACCAGCGGCAAAAACCTGACCCCGGTGGGCCAGAACAACCAGAACAATGCCTAACAGCGCTGCCAAGAAAATCTCGCGGCTTCCGAAATGAGGCGCAATCAACGCCAGCAGCGGCGACAGCAGGATCAGACACAAAATACCGAAAACACCGCCCCAGAAGGACGCGGAGTAGGCCAATGCCAAGGCGCGCTGTGCCTTTCCTTCTTGGGTCATTGGATAGCCATCATAGGTCGTCAGGGCGTTGACCGCTGTGCCTGGCGTATTGATCAAAATCGCAGGCAGCGCGCCGCCATACATTGATGATCCGTAAATGCCCAAGAGCATCGTCAGGCCGACAATGGGATCAAGCGAAAACGTGGCGGGCAGCAAGATGGCAATCGCGACGGCAGCACCAACGCCGGGAATCGCGCCAATCACAACCCCCCCGATTGAGCCAATGAACAGGGCGACCAACACATCCCATCGCATCAAGAGTTCCGCACCGGCGAATACAGTTTCCATAACCTGTGATCCTAAAAGTAAGTCAGCATGAAAGAACGTAACGCCGTCGGCAGCAGCTCATAGGCGGCACCGCCAGGCACTTTCACCTGAAGAAATGTCTTGAAAATCAGAACAACGACGCATCCGAACATTGCCGCAGACAAGAGCATCTTGGCGCTGCGATAACCAAGTCGGAACGTCAGAATGACGGCAAACAGAACAGTTGACGGCAAATAGCCAAGTTGCGGCACCGTCAAAACGTAGACCATGAACCAGCCTGCGTACTCGACCGATCTCAACCAGAACCACATCTCCTTCCAGCGGCCCTCCAAGGCCGGGGAAACCAATGCAGAAATAAGGTGAAGAACGGCAAAAAATGCCATCGCAATCACCGCCGCATAGGGCCAAAAGGCGGGTTGCGCGAACAGCTTGGTGTTGCTGGCCCAAGTGTTCTGGTTTGGTAGACTAAGCAGCAACAGAAGACTGAATATCAAGAAAGCGATACTGAAATAGAGATCGCCTGGCCGCCGATACCTCTTAAAAAGGTCCTGTAGCGTTTTCGCTTTGATCATCTGCACCTTCCAATACGCGATGACTTGCAAAAGGCGGGACTTTTTGCCCGCCTTTTGCCGAACTTATTGGTTCAAATTTGCAGGTTATTCGAGCATCGCGTTGATCTTGCCCAACGCAATTCCGTCAGCTTCGATCTGCTTTACCGTATCTGCGGCATCCTGCCAGTAAACCAATGCGCCTGTCTCTGCCATGTACGTCTTGGCACGCTCAGATGTCATGGTTTCTTTTGCCACGGCGATGATCTTCTCACGCACATCAGCAGGCGTATCCTTGTGCACGAACAAACCATTCCACAAAGACAGCGCCAGTGAAGGATCGATTTCACCAACAGTAGGCGTATCCGGGGTCAGGCCAATGCGCTCCCCGCCGATGGATGCCAGTACCTTAACATCACCCAGGCACGGCAGAATGGATTGGATGGTCGTGTTCATTACGTCAACGTCACCAGATGCCAGCGTGTTGCAATCCAGAAGGTCAAAAGCCGCGTCAGCAGCGAATGCAAACCCCTTTTGCTTTGCCAGTGCGAATGTCACCTTTGTTGGAATCAAAGGCGCGCCGTAGTGACCCAGAGCGACGTCGTTGCTTTTGGCGTATTCCGCCAGCTCATCAACAGAATCATAGGGCGCATTACCGCCCGCGACGATCACAAACGGATACGTAAGGAACGCACCGAGTGGCTCAAAAGGGTTCGGGTTCAGCTCTGGGATGCCGATATTTGGGCCGATCACAGGAACCGCAAGAATGAATGAACCGACCGTGTAGCCATCAGCGGGCGCTTTGGCGACTTCAACCGCGCCGGGGAATGGGCCACCGCCGCCACCGGGCTTGTTCACCACGGCCGCTGGAACGCCGTACTTGGCCTGAAAATCGTCCGCAATCATGCGCGTCAGCACATCTTCGGAATCACCAGGAGGCCAGGGAACAACAAACTCAACTGGTTTTTCCGGATATTCAGCCGCGGCAACGCCCGGCAAGACAGCCATCAGCGAAGCCACGCCGGCCAATAGTACTTTCTTCATTTTTTTCTCCCCTGCATATCGGTGCGTTATTCACACCGTTGGTGAAATTTAGTTTGACGTAAAATCCAACATCTGTCAACATTCTTGAAATCAACCTGTAGATGACATTCCCGAGAAAGGACCGCCCCATGAAAGACGACAACTTTCTGAAGGAAAACAATGCACGGCACATGTGGCACCCGATGACCCACCCTGCCGACAGTTTGACCAACCCGCCAAAGATCATCACCGGCGGCTCCGGGGTGCGCATTGTGGATGTTGACGGGAACGAAACCATCGATGCTGTAGGTGGGCTGTGGAACGTCAATCTGGGCTATTCATGCGCGCCAGTGAAAGAAGCCATCGCTGGTCAGCTTGAGCAGCTTCCATACTACTCAACCTTCCGCGGCACCTCCAATGATGCGGTGATTGAACTCAGCTTTATGCTGCGAGAGTTCTTTGCCCCTGACGGGCTGAGCCGTGCGTTCTTTACCTCTGGCGGCTCGGACGGGATAGAGATCGCGTTGCGCCTTGCGCGCCAGTACCACAAAGTGCGGGGAGAAGCGGGTCGGACGAAATACCTAAGCCTGAAAAAGGGATATCACGGCACCCATACCGGAGGTGCCTCGGTAAACGGCAACCCGAACTTCAGAACGCAATATGAACCGCTGTTGCCGGGCTGCTTTCATATTCCCGCACCATATACATACCGCAATCCGTTTAATGAGACAGACCCCGAAAAGTTAGCGCAGCTTTGTCTGGCTGCCCTTGAAGACGAGATTAACTTCCAAGGGGCCAGTACAATTGCCGCTTTCATTATGGAGCCCGTGTTGGGCGCGGGCGGTGTGATCCCGCCGCATGCCAGCTTTATGCCCGGCGTGCGTGATATTTGTGATCGCAACGGTATTTTGCTGATTGCCGACGAAGTGATCACCGCCTACGGCAGAACGGGATCTTGGTCCGGTTCGCGCCACTGGGGTGTTCAGCCCGACTTTTCCGTCACAGCCAAGGCCATCACCAATGGCTACTTCCCTTTTGGTGCGGTGATGATCGCCGATCATGTTGCGGAGACATTTGAGAACGACGAAACGGGCAAGGCAAATGTCGCCTCTGGCTACACCTATTCAGGGCACCCGGTCGGCGCAGCGGCGGCAATCGCCTGTCTGAAAGAAACCCAGCGGCTAAAGGTAAACGACAACGCAGCCGCGCGTGGTGCTGAAATGATGGCCGGACTGGAGGCATTGAAAGCCAAACACGACATTGTCGGCGACGTGCGCGGTGGCGAAGGCCTGATGAACGCCCTCGAGCTGGTTTCAGACCGCGCCACCAAAAAGCCCCTAGATGCGGCGCGCACCAAGACGGTGTTCGACACGGCCCATGCAAATGGCGTGATGGTGCGCGTTTCTGGCCCCAACCTGATCCTGTCGCCTCCGCTTGTTGTGACCCAGCAGGACGTGGCCGATATCCTCTCAGCGCTGGACAAAGGATTGGCAGCAGCATGACCAAACAACTCCCTTCCTCGGCTCCAGTTGTTATCATCGGGGGTGGCATCATCGGCATGTCGACGCTCTACCACCTAGCGCACCGCGGGGTGTCTGCTGTTTTGGTCGAACGACGCAAGATTGCCAGTGGAACCACCTGGCATGCGGCAGGTATTGTCGGGCAATTGCGTGACAGCACGGCGCAAACGGAATTAGGCAAATACACCGCCCGTCTGTTCCGTGATCTGGAAGAAGAAACCGGGCAAGGCACGGGGTACAAGCAAAACGGCACGATCAATATCTCGCTTAGCAATGTGCGTCATGAACAGCTGTTGCGCACACATGATCACGCCGCGCGCATGGGTATCCCCAGCAAGATGCTGTCACCCGAAGAGGTCAAAGAACAATGGCCCGCGCTGGTCATCG
Source organism: Yoonia sp. SS1-5 (assembly GCF_038443705.2). Taxonomy (NCBI): domain Bacteria; kingdom Pseudomonadati; phylum Pseudomonadota; class Alphaproteobacteria; order Rhodobacterales; family Paracoccaceae; genus Yoonia; species Yoonia rhodophyticola. Next base: position 86,003 of record NZ_CP151764.2, read on the forward strand.
ACGATGTACAGTCTGGCTTCTTTGTGCCGTCCAATGGGCAGGTGAACCCACTGGATGTCACGATAGCATTGTCCAAAGGCGCCCGCCAAAAAGGCGCGCAGGTGTTTGAAGAAACGCGAGTTGAACGCTTGGAAATTCGCGATGGCAAAGTTGTGGGTGTTGTCACCGATCAAGGCACCATTGCCACCGAACAAGTGCTGATCGCTGGTGGCATGTGGTCACATCTGTTCGCCAAATCCCATGGGATCACGGTGCCCCTTCATGCGGCAGAGCATTTTTACGTTGTCACAGAACCTGTGGAAGGTCTGCCTTCTACGCAACCCATACTCAACATCATGGAAGAGCGGAACTATTGGAAAGAGGACGCAGGTAAAATCCTGATTGGCGGGTTTGAGGCGCAGGGCAAGGCCTGGGCACAGGACGGCATTCCCGAGGATTTCGAATTTGATGAACTGCCTTTTGACATGGACCATGTCGAGGAAGACCTGATGCGCATGTTCGCGCGCATGCCCTCGCTTGAAACCATGGGCATTCAGACGTTTTTCAACGGTCCCGAAAGTTTCACACCTGATGGCCGCCCATATTTGGGCCCCGCCGCCGAGGTGAAGGGCGTGTTTCTCGCCACCGGCATGAACTCCAACGGTATTCTAAATTCTGGCGGAACGGGCCTGACGATGGCCGAATGGCTCATAGAGGGTATGCCCTCACGTTCCATGGCCCCGCTGCTGGCTGTGCGCGCGCATCCATTTCAGGCCAACACGCGGTACAATCAGGACCGAGCTGCGGAAAGCGTGGGCTTTCACTACGGCATTTCATGGGCCGGGCGGCAGGTTCATTCCGGGCGCGGCGTGCGGCGCGTGCCCTTGCACCGCGCGTTCAAAGATGCAGGTGCCGTGATGGCAGAACGCATTGGCTGGGAAGTGCCAATGTACTTTGATGCAGACAATCCGCAGTGGTCCGATACGCCGTCATTACGCTGGAAACCCTGGTCCGAGCAGGTCAAGGCCGAGTGTCTGGCAGCACGGGATGCAGCTGTGTTGCTGGATCAATCCATGTATGCGAAAATCCTTGTGCAGGGGCCCGATGCCGCTCGTGCGCTGAACCATGTGTGCGGCGCACAGATGGATGTCGATGTGGGCATTTCTGTCTATTCGCAGTTCTTGAACGTGAACGGCGGGATTGAAGCGGATGTCACAGTGACCCGCATCGCACCGCAGTCCTTTATGGTGGTCACGGGCCATCCTAGCCAGATGCGCGACCAATTCTGGTTGAAATCCAACGCCGATCCGTCGTGGAACTTTGAGGTTTTCGATGCAACTTCGGCCTATTGCCTATTGACGTTGCACGGTCCCAAATCACGCGAAATTCTCCAATCTCTCAGCAATGACGACCTATCCAACGAGGCGTTTGCGTTCGGGGCCGCCCGCGAAATTGACGTCGCTCATGCGCGTGGTTGGGTGATCCGGCGCTCCTTTCTTGGAGAGTTGGGTTACGAGATGATGTTCCCGACGGAATTCACCGAAGGTGTATACGAGGCGCTGCTCGACGCAGGCGCGCCTCACGGCCTGCGCCACATGGGCATGTTCGCGATGAACGCCTGTCGCATCGAAAAGGGCTTTCGTCATTTCGGCCATGACATTGCCGAAGATGACACGCCGTATGAGACAGGTCTGGGCTTTGCGGTCAAGCTGGACAAAGACGACGACTTTCTTGGCAAAGCACGGCTGGCCCAGCAAAAAGCCGAGGAAGGTCCCGCGTACAAACACCGCATGGTGTCGATCAAAGTGCCGGGCCTGACTGCCGAAGAAGGCCCCTATCTGATCCACAACGAACCCATCTGGAAAGACGGGGAGATCGTGGGCCATGTGACGTCAGGCGATTGGGGTTTCCGTCTGGAAGCGATGGTCGGACTTGCAACAATCGAAAAACAGGGCGGCGCGGCTAAGGCCTGGATCGACGAAGGCGGGTTCGAGGTGCAGATCGCGGGCAAGATGTACGCAATCGAAGCACAGCTTGGCCCGTTCTATGACCCCAAAGGCCAGATTATGCGCAGCTAAAGCGCTTCGGGAGGAAAGACATGACTGACAAAACCATTTTGGTCGTTGGCACATACGACACCAAGAATGATGAGCTAGAATACATGGCCGACCGCATCCGCGCTATGGGCGGTGGTGTGATGAGCATGGACATCTCTGTGTTGGGTGACCCTGAACGGGCAACTGACATCTCCAAACATCAGGTGGCCGACGCAGGCGGGCAGACCATTCAGGCCTTGATTGATCAAGGCGAAGAAAGTGTCGCTATGCAAGCCATGGCTGATGGCGCAAGTGCGTTGGCCCGATCTTTGCAAGCAACAGGCAAATTCGACGGCGTGGTAATCCTTGGTGGGTCGATGGGCACGGATGCGGCGCTGGATATCTGTCAGGCCTTGCCCTTGGGCGTGCCGAAATACGTAGTCTCTACCGTGGCTTTTTCACCGATCATCCCGGCTGACCGCTTGTCGGCGGACATCCAGATGATCCTTTGGGCGGGCGGGCTTTATGGCTTGAACCCGGTGTGCAAAGCGTCCTTGTCCCAAGCCGCAGGTGCCGTGTTGGGTGCCGCGCGTGCGGTGGAAATACCAAGCAACGAACGCCCTTTGGTTGGCATGACTTCACTCGGCTCGTCCTGCCTAAAATACATGAAACTGTTGAAAGGCCCTTTGGAGGAACGCGGCTTTGATGTTGCTATCTTCCATGCAACCGGCATGGGCGGCATGGCTTATGAAAGCATCGCGCGCAGTGGTGGGTTCGCCTGTGTGATGGACTTTGCCTTGCCCGAGTTGGGCAACTTATTGGCTGGATCGGTGATCAACGGTGGCGAAGACCGCATGTTGAACGCAGGTGCCGCAGGCATCCCGCAAATCGTGGCTCCGGGCTGTCTCGACCTGATTGATTTTGCCGGATGGCAGGATATCCCCGACCGCTACAAAGACCGCCCGTTCCACCCCCACAACCGCCTGATCGTGTCGTCCGGTCTGAATGCCGAAGAACGCAGGGAAACCGCGCGCGAAGTGGCGAAACGTTTGAAAGCATCCGCCACGCCCGCCCATGTGATCCTGACGAACAAGGGCATTGAAGAATGGGACAAGGAAGGTGGTCCTGCCCATGACCCCGACGCCTTTGCCGAATTCTGCGACGAGATGCGCCGCGTCATGACTGACCCCATCACGTTCACTGAACTGGACTGCCACATCAACAATCAGGCCTTCGCCGACAAGGCGCTGGAGATTTTCGATGCGTGGATCGCGGATGGCACAATCAAGACGGAGACCTGAGACATGAGAGACCCGCGCTACGATATCCTGTTTGAACCGGTAAAAATCGGGCCAATCACGGCCCCGAACCGTTTTTTCTCAGTCCCCCATGCGACGGGTCATAACCCGCTGATGCCAAACGGCTCTATCGGGATGCGCGAGATGAAGGCCGAAGGTGGCTGGGGCGTTGTGTCGATGCAATTGGCCGAGATTGATCCGACCTCCGACATCTCGAACCTCCCGATTGAGAAATTCTGGGACGATACGGATGTGAAATCCCATGCGCTACTTGTAGAGCGGATCAAGAAACACGGGAGCCTGACTGCAATTGAGCTGGCCCATACCGGCATTCGCGCGCGCAACATGGATACGGGCACGCCCGTGCTTGGGCCTTCGTCCATGCGTATCTTAAAGCCGCAAAACCCGATCCAGTCCAAGGCGATGGACAAGCAAGACATCAAGGATTTCCGCGAAAGCCACAAACGTGCCGTGCACCGCGCCAAACAGGCGGGCTATGACATGGTCTATGTATATGCCGCCCATGATGCTGCACTTGTCTGGCACTTCCTCAACCCGATGTACAACCACCGCACAGATGAATACGGCGGATCGTTTGAGAACCGCCTGCGCCTGCTGCGCGAGGTTCTGCACGACACGATGGAAGCCGCCGCAGGGGATGTGGCCGTTGCCGTGCGCATCCCAGCACATGATTTTAAGGAAGGCAGCCCGCTGACCTATGACAACGAAGCACGCGCCGTGATCGAAAGCCTCGCCGACGTGCCGGACCTGTGGGACGTGAACGTCGCAGGCTGGCCCCGTGATAGTGGCACCTCGCGGTTTGACGACGAGGGACATCAGGAAAAATACACTGGCTACGTCAAGCAAATCACGTCAAAGCCCGTGGTGGGCGTGGGGCGCTATACCTCTGTCGATGCGATGGTCGGGCTGGTCAAGAAAGGTGTGTTCGATCTGATCGGGGCATCTCGTCCTTCGATTGCCGATCCGTTTCTACCAAACAAGGTCAAAGAAGGCCGCATCGACGATATCCGTGAATGCATCGGCTGCAATGTCTGCGTGTCCTCGGATGCTTACTCCGTGCCGTTGATGTGTACGCAAAACCCGACGATTTCGCAGGAATGGCGGCGCGGCTGGCACCCCGAGAATATCCCTGCAGCACCAAGGGCCGAAAACACATTGATCATCGGCTCCGGCCCTGCGGGTCTGGAATGTGCGTTGACGCTTGCGAAAGCAGGGCACACCGTCACCATTGCGGAAAAAGACGCAGAGTTTGGTGGACGGGTGCGCCATGAAAGCGCGCTGAAAGGGCTGGCGGCCTGGGGCCGTGTCAAAGACTACCGGCTCTATCAATTGCAGCAGATGGGCAATGTTTCTCTCTACGCCGAAAGTGAAATCGCGCCGGGCGATGTGGCGGATTTTGAGGCGGACAACATCATCGTCGCAACCGGGTCCAAGTGGTGCAACAGCGGTGCGGGTGCCACGACGTTCAGCGCGATTGATGGCTTTGCAGAGCATGCGATCACGCCAGACGACGTCATGGCAGGTGCAGAAATCAACGGGCCGGTCGTGATCTATGATGATGATCATTACTACATGGGCAATGTATTGGCCGCGCATCTGGCCTCACTTGGACATGAGGTGCATTTGGTTTGCCCCCTGCCCTCAATTGCGGAATGGATGGGGTATACGTTAGAAAGCCCGCGTGTTCTGGACCAGATGGTTGAGCTTGGCGTGCACATGCATCCCAACACCACCGTGAAGTCATGGACCGGATCAGCATTGAAAGTCACCCGCAGTGACAGCGGTACTGACATGTCGGATATTGCTGGCGGTACGTTGATCAGCGTCGGTGTCCGCAACCCCTCAGACGGACTGTTGACTGCGCTCAAGGATATGTCGGAACTGGCGGACAAAGTCAGCGGCATCGGTGATTGTCTGGCCCCCGGCATCATTCAGGCGGCAGTGTTCTCGGGTCATGCCGAAGCGCGCAAACGGATCGGTGACGAGCCGAAAAACGGCATCTACAAACGCGAAACGCCGGTGCTGTTTCCTCGGTAAGGCCGTCTCAGGCTTTCCGTCGCGCGATGGCATCCGCCAAAACACAAAGCAGCTCCCAAAGCATGGTTGATGCGACGAGGGCTGTATTTCCGGTCTGATCAAACGGCGGTGATACTTCAACCACGTCACCGCCAGCAAGGTTCAATCCTTGAAGGCCACGCAACAGCTTTTGAACATCGCGCGGTTGCAGCCCGCCGACTTCCGGCGTGCCTGTTCCCGGCGCAAACGCGGGATCGATGCTGTCGATGTCAAAAGACACATAAGTGGGGCCATCGCCGACGATCCTGCGCGCCTCAGCCAGAACCGCATCAAGGCCCATTTCATAGACTTCTTCGATGTGGATCACGCGCATCCCGCTGTCATAGGAAAAATCCCAATGCGGCTCTGCGCGGCCACGGATCCCAATCTGCACTGTACGCTCGGGGTCCAGCACCCCCGCAAGGGCTGCGTTGCGAAATGGGCCACCGTGATGAAAACGTGAGCCGTTGAAAGGACCGCCGGTGTCGGCATGGGCATCGATATGGATCATGCCAACCGGCGCGTCACGCCCCACCGCTTTCAAGATCGGATAGCTGATTGAATGATCGCCCCCTATAGAGAGCGGCATCACTCCGGCATCAATGACTGTGTGAAAGAAAGCCTCAATCTCTTGCGTGGCTTTGTCCAAATCATAGGTACTGGCGATGGGTACATCCCCGCAATCGGCAAAGCGTGCAATTGCAGCCGGGATGATACCACTGACATGGTGCTTGGGTCCGGCAGCCAAGACAGACAATTCGCGCACTTGCTGGGGACCAAAGCGCGTCCCCGGCCGGTTGGTCACGGCCAGATCGAAGGGCACGCCAATAAGCGCGATATCCAACCACTCAAACCCGGCCTGCAAGGGCGCGCGCAGGAAGGATGAAATGCCGGCATAGGGGGCAACGTGTTCGCGCTTGTCCCCACCATGCGCGCCGCCGCTGTCCAGAAATGCCTGCAAGGCCTTGTCGTTCAGATCGGTTTTTGCTGCCAACGCCCGCAGATGTTCAAGTTTGCTATTGGCCATTGTTCACCCTTGAGACGGAACCACCATCTTGGCGCAATCATGCCCAAAGTTCCGTCTTGGGTAAATTCAAATCAGCCCGCGCTGCTCAAGATACCATTTCCCGAACTCTGCGATCCACACCTCGCGGTCGGACAACACGCCGGGCCGATATCCTCGAGAGGCCACGCCAAGCTGATTGTTTTCTGTAATGGTTTTATCTTCCTTCAGCGTCGTATCCCAAAGATGCATCAAGGTTTGCGGATCATAATCCGTCCCTTCCTCCGCATCGGGGGCCACCAACCAGATCGCCTCGACCGTTGTTTCCTGCGTATCTTTGGGGATGAACAGGAAAATGACCGCATGGTCGTTGTTGACCAGGACAGTGGAAAGCGGAGAGAATACGCAGCCCGTTTGCCCGCCGTCGAATTCAGCTAAGTCGCCCATCAAAGGTGCAATCGGCTGGCCATCCATGCTTTCGGTAAGCGCGCCCTTGGCGATAGGCAACCTGTTGGCGGCCTGAAAATACGCCGATGTGGCATCATCATGGAACATCCCAGTCGGATAGCCTTTTGCCTCAGCTTCCGCCTCCCACTCAGCAAGCCACTTGCGATGATCCGCCATTTCAGGATCATCCGAGCGGTCGACCGCACCAAAGGCAAGCAGCTTCATTTTGTCATGTACCTGACAATAGCTGGGATGCGCGGTTGAACAGTGGTAGCATTCGAAAAAGTTATCAACGACCAGCTTCCAGTTTGCATTGGTCGGATAGGTTTTGCGGGCGGCAACCTTGGTCTGGGCAAGCCCCTGCCCGTGCATCAGAGGGGCAAATCGCTGCGTAAAGGTGGTGAAATCTGGCGCGTCCATCTCAGCCGCGAAGTTGACAAAAATCAGACCCTCAAAAACACCCACGTTGATTGGCAGCAGGCCATTTGCGCTTTTGTCAAAGCCTTCTGGCATGGAGGCGGCGGCGCGCAGCTGACCATCAAGATCATAGCTCCACGAATGGTAGGGACATGTGAACAGACGTTTGTAGCCCTCGTTTTCAAGACAAACCCGCGATCCACGATGACGACAGGCATTGTGAAACGCCTTGACCTCACCTTCTTTGTTTCGGGTCACAATGACGCTTTCGTTCCCGATCGCGTACAGAAAGAAGTCACCGGCATTGGGAATTTGTGAAATATGTCCGGTCAAAAACCATTGAGATTTGAGAAGCCAATCCAAATCGTCCCGAAAAACCTCTTCAGAGACATAAAGCTCTGCCGGAAGCGACGTGCCGTAGGCCCAGGTTGAAACTGTATCTTTCATCGCAAGCTCCTTCTCAATATGTTCATTCCGTGATACATACCGCGAGGTCGGTATGTCAATAGATACATACCACGTGGTATGTAGGGGCACATCATGGCGAAGCAAAAATACAACCGTGCCGACATGTTGCAAACGGCGCGTGACATTATTCGTGAAAAGGGTGCCGCAAAGTTGACCATACAGGAGGTCGCCACACGCATCGGCGCGACAAAGGGTGCGATCCTGCATTGGTATCCCAGCAAACTGGCGTTGATAGATGCGGTGGTAAGCTCACAAATTGATGACTGGGACGCCAGATATGATGAAAACGCGTCCCGGGACCCCTCACCAAACGCGGCGCTGTTGACGTACCTCAAGACCTGGGAAGAACATTATGAAGAGCAAGCATCATATGCTGAAGCGGTTCTTTTGTTACTGGCCGAGGAACCCGACAGATTGGCGTCAGTGCGCGAAGCCTACTCTCGTTATTCCCGGCCCTACCTTAAGCAAGCCGATCATAACTTTGACCCGCTTCTTCTTTGGTTGGCATGCGAGGGTCTGGAAGCCCTGAGGCTACTGAAACTCCTTGAGGTTTCTCCCAAATTGCGCACCAAGATCTACGCAGAGATCAGATCAAGGGCAACATCGCTCTGAAGGTCCGTCGCTATTTTCACCAACATGATCCTCCCCCACTGAATTGGTCCGAACCCAGAAACTCGTCGGCTGACGAGTCGGCGCTCACACCCGTCGAAGGCAGTATTATCAGGATTGGAGAACCCATTCGATCCAATGCGACTTCGTAGTTCGTTCCGCTACCTGCCGCACTTGTCTCCGAATAGATTTCAAAACCCAGTAACTCGTCTATATTCGCCGAATCTAGGAACTTCCGTGTCAATCCGTTTTGCAAAAATGAAATGGGGACAATGTTGCCAGGACGGTGGCAGGGGGCGGATTGAGCTATGGGTGTATTTCAATTTCGAACAAGCAGGAGAATCAATGCCATCCCCATAACCTATTCAACGTTGGATTCAGGCTTGGCCCGCTGGAACATGCCGAACAAGTCGCGCGGATCGTCCGGGTCGGCGATCATGTCGAGCCGGGTGAAAAAGGGCGTGCCCTTGATAGCCTTGGCAACATAGCGCAGGGCGCTGAAATCCTCGATCGCAAAGCCTACGCTGTCGAACAGGGTGATCTGCCGATCATCGCTGCGGCCCATGGCCTCGCCCGTGATGACCTGCCAGAGTTCGGTCACAGCATGATCCGGATCAAGCTGCTGAATCTCGCCTTCGATCCGCGTCTGGGGCGGGTATTCGACAAAGATCGACGACCGCAGCAGGATGTCGCGGTGCAGTTCCGTCTTACCTGGGCAATCCCCACCAATGGCGTTGATGTGCACGCCTGCGCCCACCATGTTGTCAGTCAGGATCGTGACGTTTTGCTTGTCTGCGGTGCAGGTGGTGACGATTTGCGCGCCCTCGATGGCTTCCTCGCTCGATCGGCATTGCACGACCGCCAGCCCGCTTTGTGTCAGGTTCGCGGCGCAGCGGGCGGTGGCCGAGGCGTCAATGTCGTAAAGCCGCACGGTATCGATGCCACACACCGCCTTGAAGGCAAGGCACTGGAATTCTGACTGCGCGCCATTGCCGATCATCGCCATGGTTCGCGCGACCTTTGGCATCAGGTGTTTCGCCGCCATGGCGCTTGTCGCTGCCGTGCGCAGCGCTGTCAGCAAAGTCATTTCACTCAGCAAATTCGGATAACCAGAATCCACATCCGCCAGCAGACCGAAGGCAGTGACCGTCTGCAGCCCCTCGGCGGTGTTTTTGGGGTGGCCGTTGACATATTTGAACCCATAGGTCTGCCCGTCCGACGTCGGCATAAGCTCGATCACACCTACATCAGAATGCGAGGCGACGCGGGGTGTCTTATCGAACAGCGGCCAGCGGCGGAAATCAGCTTCGATCTCGGCGGCGAGGTCGGTCAGCACCTTTTCGATGCCAATGTGATGGACAAGACCCATCATGTGTTCGACCGACACGAAGGGAACGTAGGCACGTTTTGACGGCAGGGGGGACATGACGAAATCCTCAGGCGGTTTGGGGTTAGCGGGCGCTCAGATGCAACCCGGCGATCATGCAGCGGACAGAGCCGCCGGCGTGTTCGATGGTGGGAATGTCCAGGGGCAGCAGCGTTACATGACGTTCCAGCGTAGCGCGTTGACCGACATCCAGGGACTGCAGCCCGCGCGACGACAGCGCAAGCAAGAGCCCATCGAGGCCCTGCAATTCGATGGCGTTGCCAGCGAAATCGGCGATTTGGTCGTGGCTCAGCTCAACAATGTCACGCTCGCCCTGGCGAAGGCGTTCGCCCACCTCATGGCGGCGCGATGCGTCTGGAATGCAGTCCAGCCCGATCAGTGCGAAATCAGTGCCGATGCACATCAGCACGTTGGTATGGTAGATGGGCGCACCGCGCATATCGACCGCGTCAAAGACCACCGGTTCATAGTTGAAATGCGTGCAGAAGCGTTCCAACAAGATTTCGCTGGTGCGTTTCGACCGCGCGGCGTATGCGACGCGTTCCAAATGGTCGATGACCATGGCGCCTGTGCCTTCGAGGTACAAGTTGTCCTGTTCCAATCCTGAATAGTCAATGATGTCCTGCACGCGGTAATCGCGTTTTAGCATCTCCAGCACATCGTGCCGCCGTTCGGCCCGACGGTTCAGGGAATGCATCGGGTAGACAGCGACATGCCCGCCGGAATGCGTGGAAAACCAGTTGTTTGGAAAAACGGAATCGGGCGTGGCGGTGCCTTCGTCCTCGAACATATGGACGCGGACACCGGCAGCTTGCAGCGAATTTGCGGCGCGGGTTACTTCGACATGGGCGGCACTGGCCATAGCTGCGGCATCGCCGTTGGCACTGGTCTGGAAATGGTTGTCCTGGGCGGTTTGCGCGTTTGGAGTGAAGTGATGTGGCCGGATCATGACCACCGAGGTTGGTGCCTGAAGCGAGGATCGGGGCATATGGCAAGGGCTTCCTGTGCGTAACTTTGCCCAAGGACTATGGCAACGCCCTGACGAACTGCAGTGCCAACTTGTACTATTTGTAATGTATAATTGCGCATACTGCTTAGTTCAATTATAAGATATGTCATGCTCGTTTATGATGATCTCGACCGGAAGCTGATTGCGCTGCTTCGCGAAGACGGGCGTGCGCCGGTCTCTAAGTTGGCAGCTATACTGGGCGTGTCTCGGGCGACCGTGCAAGCGCGGATCGACCGGCTGTTGGACAGCGGCGCGGTGCTGGGCTTCACGATCCGCGCGCGCGAAGACAGTGGGCCGGAGGCTGTCCGGGCGATCATGATGATTGAGGTCTCAGGCCAGTCGACCACGCAGGTGATCCGCAGCCTGCGCGGGATCCCTGCGCTGCGACAGTTGCATTCCACCAACGGCAACTGGGATCTAGTTGCTCAGCTTAGTGCCGAAAGCTTGACAGACTTTGACCGCGTCCTGCGCGAGGTGCGTGGCATTCCTGGCATCACTAATAGCGAAACCTCGATTCTGCTGAGCTCGGTCTAGGCGGCCCACGATGTGTTCGAGAGGCACAAGAGGCATACGAGCAAGATCAGACAGCAGCGGGGGCATTTGAATTTTCTCTGTGGTTCAAGGCCATCAGGATGCCGGAGGTCAGGATCACCGCGATCCCTGCCCAGGCAAGAGGATTGGTTGGCGTACCCCAGAGTAGAAACGCCCAGAGGCTTGCGAAGATCAGGAACGAATACTCAAAAACAGCGACTACAGCCGGGTTTCCGATCCTGTAGGCTTGGGCGATTAGCGTGACGGCAACAACAGCGCCGACAGCCTGAAACAGGGTCAGCCAAAGAAAGCGCGGGCTCGGTTGAGACCAGGGTGCCGTGATGAAGGTATCGCCAGGCCAAAACGTGACCACGATCAGCATGACCAGACCGGCCGCGCCGATGGTCGCGAAGATCCCGATCGCCAGCGCAATTGCGCTTTCGTCGCTGCACCAGTGACGGGTGAGCATCATGCCCAAGCCGTAGAAAAGCCCGGCTGCCAGCGGCATCAGGGACAATGCTGTCAGGTTGCCGAAGTCAGGCTGCAACAACATCAGCGCCCCTGCAAAGCCGATCACCACCGCAAAGGTCCCCATCCCGCCGATCTTTTGACGGAACAAGACAACCGATAGCAGCACTACCCATAGCGGCGCACTGAAGAGGCCAGCGCCCGCCTGTGATACGGGCAAGGCGCCAAGCGAGGCGAAATAGATCAACAACCCAACTGACACCGCGAGGCTGCGAACCGCCAGCCGAGGCACATTGACCGGGCGGATCACACGCCCCGACATCCGTGCGGCTATGAGCAGCAGCGGGATGGCAAACACGGTACGAAACACCTGAAATTGCCATAGTCCAGCCTCTTGGCTAACCACGCCGACGAAATTGTCGATGAAGCTGAGGATGGCGGAGGCTGCCAGCGCCAGCCCAACTGCCATCATTGTCTTGTCAGGCAGCATGGTTCGCAGCTTGGTTCTGCATCGCGTCCAGAACCTCATCGAGTGCGCGCACGGCGCCGTGTTGGAGATACTCTACCGCATTGAGCGAAGCCTGATGCGCCGCGAGACTGGATCCGGCGACGCAATCCTCTATCACCCGGCAGAAATAATCGCCTTGGTGGGCGTCGACGAAGGTGTAATGCACACAGACATCCGTCAACCCGCCAACCAGGATCAGGGTTTCAGCTTTCAGCCCCTTCAGCAGGATTTCCAGGTCGGTGCCGTAAAAAGCCGAATAGCGGCGTTTGGAAATGCGGTAGTCATCCGGACGCATGCCCAGCTCTTCTTCAGCGAAGTCCGTCAGCGGGTTGCTGTCGAGGCAATGCACATCCTCGTCGCCGTCGGTTTCGCGTCCCATGTCGATCAGGTTGGCGCGGTGGATTTCCTGTATGAAGATCACGGGTATGCCGACTTCGCGCGCCTTGTCGATGGCAACCTTTGAGCGCGCCATCCGCTCGGCATAGTCTGGCATGTGGGCGATGGCGCGTTTTTCATCGGGGATGGGCGCAAAGGTCGATTTCTGGATGTCGATGACGATCAAGGCTGCGCGACCTTCGATCAAATCGCGTTTTTTGGAGGTGGCCATGGGAATACCTTTCGATTTGTGTGAGTTCATGTGAATGTTTCGCTGTGCGCCAGGTCAGGCTGGCGCCGCGACTTTTGACGGCTTGGTCTCAATGCGCGGGCGCAAGTGGCCGAGAAATCGCTTTTCGGCCAGCTTGAACAGGATAGAGATCAGGAAGACGATGGCCATATAGAAGACCATCGCAGTCAGGAAGCCCTCGTATGCCAAGTAATAGCGCCCGTTCAACCATCGCCCGACACCCAAGAGATCCTGAAGGGTCACCGTACTTGCGATGACCGACCCGTGCAGGGTGAAGATGACCTCATTCGAATAGGCCGGGAGCGCACGGCGGAAGGCATTTGGCAGGACCACCAGCCGCATCCGCGTAAAGGACGACATGCCGCAGGCTTTGGCAGCCTCGATTTCGCCGCGGGGCGTGGTTTCGATGGCACCACGTAGAAATTCCGTCGTATAGGCGGCGGTATTGAGCGTGAAGGCGATCATCACGCACCACCAGGGGCTGGACAGGATCGGGTCCCATAGGAAACTGGTACGGACGGCCTCAAACTGACCTAGGCCGAAATAGAACAGGTAGACCTGCACCAGAAGAGGTGTTCCGCAAAATATGTAGGTGTAGATCCGGATCGCCGGGCTGAAGAATGGTTTACGATTGGCTCGCGCGATGGCCAGTGGCACAGCGATCAATCCGCCCACCAGAAGCGCCAGGAACGTCAGTTGCAGCGTCACCAGCGCACCTTCAAAAAACCGGCCGATATTGTCGTAGATCAGCAGGAAGTTGATCGGCGAGACGTTTTCGCTGATATGTGTTAGGTATTCGAGGAAGGTCCGTTCGGGCTCCATGGCTCAGGCCCTTCTCACGCCAGCGGAGTATCTGCGGTCTATCCAGCGCAGGATCAGGTCCGACACTCCGGTGATGATCAGATAGATCACCAGCACCGCAATCATGAAGGTGAAAAGCTGATGGGTGGACCGGCCCGCCGAAAACGCGTTCCACACCAGATCATGCAGTCCGATGACCGACACCAGCGCGGTGGATTTGACCAAAACCAGCCAGTTGTTTGTAAAACTTGGCAACGCAAAGCGCACCATCTGCGGCCAAGTCACGATACGGAAGATCTGCCCCGGCGACATGCCAATGGCTTTGCCTGCCTCGATCTGGCCGGTTGGAATGGCGAGGATCGCGCCGCGGAAGGTCTCGGTCATGTAGGCGCCGAAAATAAAGCCCAACGTCAGCGTCCCGGCAACGAACTGGTTGATCTCGACATAGCCCCAAAGTCCGGTCAAGCCACCGAGTTGGCTCACCAAGGTCTGACCGCCAAAGAAGATCAGCATCATCAACACCAGATCGGGCACGCTGCGCACAAAGGTCGTGTAGATATTGCCGGCACGCCGGATACCGCGCAGGTGGGACAGCTTTGCAAAGGCACCCATCAGCCCAAGGACGACCGAAAGAAGCAAAGACAGAACGGCCAGCGAAATTGTGACAATCGTGCCTTCGATCAAGATCTGTCGGTATTCGATTATCACGTCCATGGGTTCAGTCCGTCATCCGGCGAAAAGAGAGTGGCAGGGACCGGAACGGCCCCTGCCCTTATGCGATGTTATTTGCCGTAGATGTCGACGTCGAAATACTTGTCGTTGATCGCGGCGTAGGTGCCGTCGGCGCGGATCGCCTCGATGGCCGCGGTCAGCTCGCCTGCAAGTGGGTCGCCTTTGCGCACGGCAATACCGGTGCCTTCGCCAAGGCATTCAGGATCATCGACGTTCTCACCGAGGAAAGCAAAGCCCTCGCCCTGAGGCGTATTCAAAAAGCCATCAATGGCCTGCAGCGTATTGTTGAGCTGCATGTCCAAGCGACCTGCCACGAGATCAGCAAAAACGTCCTCTTGTGTGTTGTAAAGTCGCAGGTCAGCGTCCGGAAAAGCCTTCTCGACATGACATTGCAGGGTGGTGCCGCGCAGGACGCCGATCTTGACCCCATTGGTGCCTTCGACGGTCATATCAAATTCTGCGCCTTCACGGGCAATGAAGCGAGACGGCGTGTCATAATACTTCGCGGTGAAATCCACCTGCTTCTTACGGTCTTCGGTGATCGACATGGAGGCGACGATGGCATCATATTTGCGCGCCTGCAGGGCCGGGATCATCCCGTCCCATTCCTGTTCAACCAGTTCGCATTCACGCTCGAGCTGCGCGCAAAGCGCCAGCGCTATATCGATGTCGAATCCCGAAAGCGTACCATCGGCTTCCTTCATCGAAAATGGGGGATAGGCACCTTCGACACCGATGCGAAGCGTGTCTGCCGCCGCAGCGCCCCCGATGAATGTCATCGCGCAGGCGACTGTTGCGAGGAGTGTTTTCTTGAAGCTCATTTTTTGATTTCCCTTATTTGGACTGAGTTGAAAGGACCTCCCGGTTAGTGCCGGGTGTTCGAGAGGAACTCTTTGAAACGTGTCGATTTCGGGTCAGTGAACATCTGGTCCGGGTGACCCTGTTCTTCGATCAAACCCTGGTGAAGGAAGATCACCTCTGACGAGACATCTCGTGCAAAGGCCATCTCGTGCGTCACCACAACCATGGTGCGTCCCTCTTCGGCCAGCGACCGGATGACTTTCAGCACTTCACCCACCAGCTCCGGATCCAGCGCCGAGGTCGGTTCGTCAAACAGCATCACATCCGGTTCCATTGCCAGAGCGCGGGCAATTGCCGCGCGTTGCTGCTGACCGCCGGAAATATGTGCCGGGAAGTAATCGCGTCGCTCGTACATGCCGACGCGTTCGAGCACTTTGTGGGCTTTTTCAGTGGCCTCGGAGCGGGACTTTTTCAAGACATGCATTGGCCCGGCAATGACGTTTTCCAGCACTGTCATGTGTGACCAGAGATTGAACGACTGAAAAACCATCGCGAGCCGGGCGCGAATGCGCTCGACCTGGCGGGCATCTGACGGCTTGAACACGCCATGACGGTCCGTCGTCATCTTGATCTCTTCGCCATGCACTCTGATTACCCCGGAATTCGGCGTCTCAAGCAGGTTGATGCAGCGCAGAAACGTGCTTTTTCCTGATCCCGAAGATCCCAAGAGAGAGATCACATCTCCCTGACAAGCGCGGAGCGATACACCCTTAAGTACTTCCAACGCGCCAAAGGACTTGTGCAGATCGGTGACCACAAGCGAGGCATCGGCGGAAGAAGGAGTGGTGATATCAAGCATATGGCGTCCGTCTGGTGTTGGTGTTTTCTGAGGGATGGTAGCCGTCCGCCGAGGTTTCGAAAAACGCATATAACTTGCCCTCAGCGAAGCTTTTTGCTACGCTGAGGGAATGGGAAACACGCTCCGACATATGAATGCACTGCCTGTCTTCGAGGCAGCTGCACGGCATTCGAGCTTTGCCAAAGCCGGGGCCGAGCTGAACGTCAGCCACAGCGTCATCAGTCAGCACATCCGTAATCTTGAACACTGGCTCGGCACTGAGTTGTTCGTTCGCCGCGGCAATCGCGTGGAGTTGAGCGATGACGGGCGTGCCTTGCTGCCGCAGATTGCAAGCGGGCTGCAGATCCTCACTGACGCTTGCGAAACCGTGTTGCGAAAAACCCAAGCGGGCACGGTGGTTGTCAGCGCAGAGCCGGCGTTTGCCTCACTCTGGCTGCGGAAGCGGATCACGGAGTTCTGCGAACTTTTCCCGAGGGTTGAAATCGACCTGCGTCCGGCGTGGACACCCGCCCAGATCGGCGAAGGTCATGCAGATATGATCATTCACTTCGAAACCCGGATTCCCAAACGCGGAGTGGAACGGGACAACCTATTCCCGATTGACGGCTATCCCGCGGCAACACCGGACATACGCGATGCGCTGCCATTGGCGGGGTCCGCCATCGACTGGCAGCGCGCCGTGCTGGTGCACGACAATGGCAAGGAGACCTGGCACAAGTGGTATGCGGCGCACGAACCCGCAAGCGAGGGCTGGCGCAAGGGGCGCATTCATTCGGACCTGTCACTCGCAATCGATGCGGCGGTGGACGGCGAAGGCGTCATCCTTGCCGATGACATACTATGCCATCGCGAGATTTCTTCGGGTCAGTTGGTGCGTCTGGATGATCGCTCGGTTCGGTGCATCTGGTATCAGATCGCAATACCTAGAGGCACTTCAAAGTCTAGTGCGTCAGCGCTTTTTAGAGACTGGTTAGTAGACCAGACCCAGAACCTTCGCGATTGAAACTGTGACGCGGGTAGAATCGGTGCCGTTATCGCAAACTGAACGTCTACACGTCAAACGTGGCCTGAGTGATTTCCGGCTGAGCGAACGCGTCAGGGCAATTTTCCGGCTACGATAACATGAAATAGTCGTTGCCGCGAATTAGGATAAGAAAGGACATCCGTGATGCCAGCGGCCAAGGTCTCGAATGCGCACAACCTTGATCAATCGCGACGTTCCGTGTTTTGGTTGCTCGTCCGACAGAAAACAGAAGTCCAGAGTGCGGAGAGGCTGGGTGGAAATTGGCTGTGATTGCACAT
Organism: Yoonia sp. SS1-5; assembly: GCF_038443705.2. Lineage (NCBI taxonomy): Bacteria > Pseudomonadati > Pseudomonadota > Alphaproteobacteria > Rhodobacterales > Paracoccaceae > Yoonia > Yoonia rhodophyticola. Next base: position 103,359 of record NZ_CP151764.2, read on the forward strand.
CAGCATGGGGTTTTGGTATTGGACGCGTGTTTTGCTGATTGATCATTTTTAATCGTTCAGATTTGGAACGAATGGCGTTCCTGACCAAATCTGCCGGCGTTGAGACGCTGTTATTTGGCCAAGCTACAGCCGTTCAGACCCTCATCGCGGCGATCTTTTCTGTTCGTGCATTTATCCTTGAGCCCGCAGCCGTTGCAGTTGCTCGACTGGTACGACCCGTTCGTTTTGCCGTCTTGCTGGTCCATGAACCGATAGATCAGCAGTTGGCCCCCCGAGAAGATGTAAGCCTCAGCCTCTGCATACTGTCCTCCTTCGACGATTCTGTCGGCACATTTCTTGTCTTTCGTTGATGTAGGTTCTTTTGACCTGTGTGGGCAAATGGTTGGCAATGATAACTGACCCTTATCGCAACTTCCAGTTTGCGAACTTTGCTGCCATTGACATAACCTACACGAACGACGGCTTTGGGCGCATTGCAACACCAGTGAAAGACAGCAATTGTGGGGAGCGCTCGTTCGCAGCGGGCGCAATTTGCGGACCTTGCGAATTGGGCCGCTGTATCATCTCTCTACCTTCGCTCAAGGAAGTACCCTGCAAGGTCGTCATTTAGGAGAGCTCTTTTGAGCGATGCTTTGCTGCGTCAAGGGCTTTGGTGACGAGCTGGTCGAGTGCTTGTTTGCGGCCAAACTCGGCTAAACCCGCAGCGGTGGTCCCGTTTGGGCTGGTGACCGCCTCTCGAAGACGGCCGGGATCGGCGCAGTCTTCCAGCAATCGGCCTGCTGCTGACACTGTACCAACCGCAAGAGTTTGGGCGGTTTCTGCTTCGATGCCTAACTCGACCCCCGCCGCTATCATCGCTTCACACATAGCAAAGATATAGGCGGGCCCACTTCCCGACAGGGCAGTCACCGCATGCATTTGATCTTCATCTGTCAGCCAGCAAAAACTGCCGATGGAGTTAAAGAGCTGTTCGACAAGAGTTTTGCCGGACTGTGGGGCATCCTCGTGTGCATAGCCCGCGCTGACGCAAAATCCGACTTGTGCGCCGATGTTTGGCATCACCCGCATCACCGATGCCGGACCGCTTAGGTGGCGTTCGATATCGACAATTTGGATGCCCGCAGCAACCGACACAACAACCGTATCGCTTGCACATCCGTCTGGCAGTGCTTCAAGCGCCGAAGGAATGATATGCGGTTTGGTTGCCAGGACGATCACGTCGGCTTCCAAGCCAGGTGGTAGGTCTTCGGCAGTTGTATATCGAGTAAGTTGGTTCTTGCCTGAGGATTGCTTCGAAATCGCTCCTGCGTCATGTGGGTCCACAACATGAAACTCGTGGCTTTCGCCCAAATTGCGCAGCCATCCGTTCAGCATCGCTTGCCCCATTCGGCCGGCGCCGACCAAGACGACTTTGGTTGTTTGATGAACCATCAAAGTACCCCTTTTGAGCTATCACGGAGCTTTTGCATCAACGTCGGATTTTGATACCGTTCCAGCGAGAAATCATCGCTGTACGCAGGCTTGCTGGCACCTGCGACCCAAGCAGCGGCCAGTTCTCCGCCCGCGCACGCTGCCATTGTTCCAAAGCCTGAATGCCCACAATTCATGAAGGCTCCCTCGATGCCCAACGGGCCGATGAGGGGCCAGTTCTCTTCAGTCATCGTGTACCAGCCGCCGTAGTGGCGCAAATTGCGCGGGAGTTGCCCGCAATAGGCCTTCAGCGACGGGTTCAGCTGTGCCGCGCCGCGCAATACGATCTCAGGGAAGTTATCGTCCAACGGTGGTTCCCACGTGGCCTCGGCTGGACTTTCGTTATACGCCCAACCCAGCTTGACCCAGGTCCCGTTATCACCTCCGTCCGGCCTGCAGTGAATTGCGCCGGGCATATCACCCGCCAACCAACGGAAGTCAGGATCTGCCTGAAGCAGATCACGTTCTTCCTGTGACCAGTCAATTCTCTGACCGTCAAGATCGATTGAAAATGGCAACGCGCGCGGGACGGCCTTCTCACGGTCTTCAAAAGCGATTTTCTGCTGGAAGGTATTATAGATCGGCAATGCAATCCCAAGCATGTTGGCAATACGTCCAGCGAACGGACCCGCCGCATTGACGATCTTGTCTGCTTGAAGGATTTGTGTGCCATCGCTCGTCGCAACCTCAAGGGTAAAACCATCTTTTTGGGTTATGTCTTCGACCGATCCTGTGACGCGCTTCATCCGCGCATTTTTGAGGTCTTCAAGCATGTGCATGCCAAGTTGCTGCCCACTGATGTCCCCGCCGCGCCTGATGTGAATGACTGTTTCGATGTCGCCACTATAAGACGGAAACATCGACTGAATGAGAGCCTGATTCTGCAAGATGTCCACGCCAATGGGGGCGGTTTCCCAATTCGGCACGTGGGGCGGCTGATAAAGGCTGTTACGGGCTGAATTGTGGTAGCGGATCAGTTGATCTGCGCTTTCGCCCAAACCGTCATGCAACTGTTGCACAAGGTCGCCAATCTCTTTGCGCCGCGTCGCCAGTGCATATCCGCGCCTGTTCATATTGATCCGATTGCCGCTTGAGCTGGCGATACCTTCCAGAAGGTCAATGCTACGGTTTGTAAAGGCAACCATTGATGGGTGCGGCCACCAGTTGCGGTAGTTCTCGCCCGATTGCGCTGACGTGAACGCCATCGGTTGACTGCTGTCGATCAGCACAATCTCGGAAAAATTGTGGTTCTTGGCCAGGTAGTAAGCAGTCGAAATGCCGATGATCCCTGCACCGATGACGGCAATTTTCGTCGCTTCATGTGATGTAGTTTTTGTCATGGCTTCAGCTTTTTGCATACTTGTTGTCGACAAAAGTAAATATTGCATGCAATATGTCGACAGTATCGAAAGGACGCAACTGCGAATGCCAACCAAATTCCAACGTGGTACTGCAACAGCCGAAATCTGCGAGGTCATTCGGCGCGAAATCCTGACGCTCGATATGGAGCCGGGTGCACCGCTCGACGAAACGACCCTATCCAATCGGTTCAACGTCTCGCGCTCTCCGATCCGCGAAGTTCTGAGCCGTCTGGCCGCTGAGGGACTTGTTGAAACCGTGCCAAACCGAGGCGCTATTGTTGCTCCGATTGACCTGCAAAACTTCTCAAGCTTCATCGAAGCCCTTGATTTGCAGCAGCGCTATGCCACCCGTTTGGCCGCGCGTTACAGAACAGCGGCTGACCTTGTTCGGCTCAATGAACTTGCGGACGTTTACAGTGCGGCAGTAAGAGATCTCGATCATTTTGCGATTTTGCAGTCAAACTATGATTTTCACAAAGCCATCGGGGAAATCGGGCGTAACCCATACGTGTCGCGTCACTATAGCCAGCTGTTGTCGGAAGCCCGCAGACTTTTGCATATCCACATTCGCTTTCTCGAAGCCACCCAACGAGAAGACAAGCTGGCCGACCAGCACGACGATTTCATCGACGCCATTGAGACACAGGATGTCGCTGCCGCCGACAAGGTCGCCCATGAACACACCTTCCAGTTTCATGATCGTTTCCTCAAAGCGATGCGTTACGAGGCTGATGACGCGTTCTCAATTGACGTAGCGGCGGGTCTGGCTTCCCGGAAATCCTTGAAAATCGTCGGATGAGCGTGATCACAGACATACGCATCCACACTCATTGCAACGATCTGAGCGGTAAATTCTGGAACCCGGCGATCCGTTGGACGTATAAATACGCGGTCTTTGTCGAGATCGAAGATGATCAGGGCCGTGTGGGGCTTGGTGAATGCTGGTGCTTTGATGCGGCCCCCGACACCTTGTGTGCTTTTCTGCGGACCGAAGTCATACCTGCCTTCTTGGGGCAGGAAGTTGCCGCAGTTGAAGAGATATCCGCCAGCCTGACCCGTCGCGCGACTTTGACTGCGCGGCATGGCATTTTGGCCTCTGCCTTGTCCGGGATCGATATCGCCGCCCATGACGTGCAGGCACAGGCGCAAAACCAGCCAATCTGGAAGATGCTTGATATTGCGGGGTCAGGCGTTGTTTCGCTTTACGCCAGCGGCGGGCTTTACGGCAGGAACAAGGGGATGGCTGATCTTGGATCAGAGCTCGCGGACATGGCGCGGTCCGGGTTTTCCATCGTCAAGATGAAGATCGGCGGCCTGACCGTCGAAGACGATCTTGCGCGGGTTCATCATGTGCTTGATGTCCTCCCCGTCGAAACGCGGCTGGTGATTGATGCCGTGTACAGCCTGACCCCGGACGACGCCCTCAGGGTCTACGACGCCCTTCCCCATGACCGGGTCGAAGCGTTTCAATCGCCGACGCCTGCAGACGACATCACCGGCATGGCGCGCTTGGTCCGCGCAGGCGTGCCTGTCATGGCGACCGAGGCAGAGTACCGACACGAACTGCACGCCAAGCTAATTGAAGACCGTGCCGTCACGTTGCTGCAAACCGCGCCTGTGGCCTGCGGCGGCTTTACCCGGCTTCATGAGATGGCCGACATGGTGCGCGGCACAGATGTTCGCCTGTCGCTTGAGGTGTCCTCAACAGCCGTCGCCTTGATGGCTGCATGCCAGTTTGCCGCCGCTTGTGACGTCGTGGCCCACGTCGAATACCACCACTTGCATCAGGTCTTTTTTGACCAATTGCCGTGGCTGAACTCAAAGTTCGCACCACAGATGCCGCTCCCGGTTACTCCGGGTCTTGGTATCACCCTCCCGGAAAATGAGGTCGAGCTCGTTTTCAACACCTCTAACCCACCCAAAGAAGGTGCGGTTGCCTAGCAAATCATCAAACCAACGGAGAAAGACATGACTTCAACACTCAAAACACTGATCGCATCCTCTGCGATTGCCCTCATGGGCGCGTCTGGCGCAATAGCGCAGGATGAAGGCGTGCTCGGCGCCATCAAAGAGCGCGACAGTCTGCTTTGCACAGGCCACAATGGTTCCTACCTCGGCTTTGCTGAAGTAGACGCGCAAGGCGCATGGCAGGGCTTTGACATCGAAATGTGCCGCGCACTGGCTACTGCCATCACCGGCAGCCCCGACAAGCTGCAAATCATCCCCGTCAGCTGGGCGCAGCGTTTCCCGTCCCTGCAATCAGGCGACATCGACGTGATCATCAAGGTCACAGGCTGGACCATGACCCGCGACACTGAACTGGGCCTGACCTATTCGCGGCCCTATTTCGTCGGTCCGTTCTACACGATGACGCGCAAGGATCTGGGTGCGACCTCCATCGAGGATCTGGCAGGCGGCGTGTTCTGCGCACAGGCCGGCACAACAGTTGAGCGTATTCTGGTCGACTATATGGACACACGCGGGCTGGAATATGAAATCCTCGCCTTCGAGAAGCCCGAAGAGCTGCGCGGCGCGATCTATAACGAGCGTTGCGATGCGGTGCCGGGCTTTGGCCCCTTCTTGTCTGCGACACGTGTCGAAGCGCCTGACCCGGATGCCTTCGTCATCCTTGAGGATGTGATGGCGCTTGAACCTGAAGGCATCGTCGTCCGCGAAGGCGAAGATGCCTTGATGGACGTGATCAACTGGATGGTCACAGTGCTGCTGCTGGCCGAGCAGGAAGGCATCACGATGGCCAACGTCGATGAGATGAAAGCCAACCCGCCATCCGCCACGGTTGAGCGGATGCTGGGTGCCACGCCCGGTGTCGGCGCGCGTCTGGGTCTGTCGGATGACTGGGCCTACAACGTGATCAAGACTGTTGGCAACTATGGCGAGATTTATGACCGCACCATCGGCAAGGACTCTCGCTATCAGCTGCCGCGCGGCTTGAACAACCTGTGGAGCAATGGCGGCGTGATGTACCCGCTCGTGCTTGACTAAATCATACCAAAGCAGGGCGCGCTTGAGTGCGCCCTGCAACTTTCACGGGGGACACGTCATGTCGGCACTTCTTCGGTCGCGCGCATTCAAGCGCGGTGCGATACAAATTGGTTTTCTGGTTTTACTTGTCGGCTTGATCATCGCAGCCGCTGTTGTGGGCCGGACGAACATACTCTCACAGGGCATGGCCACGGGGTTCGGGTTTCTGGAGCAGACAACCGGCTGGACGCTCAGCTTTTCCGTCATTGAGATTGGCCCCCGCTCGACCTACACGCGGATGCTGTTGGCAGGTATTCTCAACACGCTTGCGGTGGGGTTGCTGACACTGGTGTTGGCTAGCCTGCTCGGCCTGATCATCGCGCTGATGCGGGTGTCCACGAACACTCCCATGAAGATCGTCGGCGGCACCTATATCGAACTTTTCCGCAACGTGCCTGTCATCTTGCAGGTGCTGTTCTGGTACGCGCTACTTACCCACACACCCAGCCCACGCAATGCGATCAACTTTGGCGACATCGCCTTTTTCTCCAACCGGGGACTGACATTGCCCGTGCCCGCGCTCAGCGGCTGGGACGTCATTCTGCTCGCGCTTGGCGTCGTGGCTCTGAGCGTTGCCTTCCGCAAGCTGGCTTACCGATTTGATTTCCGCCAGCGCGTGTTTGGCTGCATCGCCGCCTTTGTGGCGCTCTTCTCTATCCTGATCCTGACGGGCCGCGCGCCGGATATGCCGCTGATCTCGGTGCCGGAACTCAAAGGCCTTCGCTTTGTCGGTGGCTTTACCCTCAAGCCGGAATTTACCGCGCTGCTGATCGGTCTGGTCCTGTTTGGCGCCTCCTACATCGGGGAAATCATCCGCGGCGGTTTGCTGTCAGTGGATAAAGGCAAGCTGGAGGCGGGTGCCGCCCTTGGCCTGTCCCATTCCCAGGTGAACCGCTTTATCCGCATCCCGCTTGCCTTCCGCGCGATGCTGCCTGCGCTGTCTAACCAGTACGTCTGGCTGATGAAGGGCACAACCGTGGGCATCGTGATCGGCTATCCCGATTACTTCGCCGTGGTGTCGACCTCGATTAACCAGAGCGGTCAGACGCTTGAGCTGCTTGCGTTGCTGATGATCGGCTTTGTCATCATCAACTATTCGCTTGGTTTTGCCATGAACGTGCTGAACGAGCGCCTGAAACTTAAGGGGAGGAACTGATCATGGCTATTGAGGCGTCTCTCCCGCCAGCCGCGCAGACTGGCATTGCCGCGTGGCTGCGCAAGCACTTCTTTTCCACATGGTACGATGCGATCCTGTCGCTGGTTTTTCTGGCCCTGATTTTCTGGGTGGTCAGCGGCATCTGGTCTTGGGGCCTGCGCGATGCGATCTGGTCTGTCGAAGATCGCGAGGCCTGTGGCCATGGCGCAGGTGCCTGCTGGGCCGTGATCCAGGACCGCCATCGGCTGATCCTGTTTGGCCTTTATCCTTACGAGGAACACTGGCGTTCCACTCTGGCGTGCCTGGCAGTCATCATGACAATGATCCTGTCCTGTGTGCCGCTGTTCTGGACCGTCTGGCGCTTACCGATCCTGTGGATCGTGGGCTTTGGCACTTTCGTTCTGCTGATGCGCGGCGGGTTCGCGGGGCTGCCGCTGGTCACAACCGAGCAATGGGGCGGGCTGTCGCTGACGATCTTCATTTTCTCGGCGGTCTTTGTTCTTGGCATGCCGCTGGCGGTGACTCTCGCCTTTGCGCGCCGCTCCTCCCTGCCGGTGATAGCCAAAGCGACAGGCATCTTCATTGATGTCTTCCGCTCCCTGCCATTGCTGACGATCCTGTTTGCTGCTGCCGTCGTGGTGCCGCTGGTGCTGCCCGACTGGTTGCAGGGTGACAAGCTGGGTCGCGTCATCATCGGCTTTGCACTTTTCTTTGCCGCCTATCAGGCAGAGATCATCCGCGCTGGACTGCAATCCATTCCTGATGGACAGGTGGAAGCGGCGGTATCGCTCAACATGCCGTTCTGGTCACAGGTCGTTGATATCCAACTGCCGCAGGCGTTTCGCAACACCCTGCCTTCCACGATCAACCAGGCGGTGATCACGTTCAAGGAAACCTCGATCGTGACCATCATCGGCTTTTTTGAGGTCATGGCATCGGGCAACGCGGTTGTCGGCACCGGCGAATGGGGCCAGCAATATGTCGAGGTATATCTGTTCCTCGCCTTCATCTATTTCATCTTTGTCTTTGGCCTGTCGCGCTACGGTGCTTGGCTTGAAACCCGCATGAGGCTTGGTCATGGCTGAACACGCAATCTCGTTTGGAAAGCTGAACAAATACTACGGGGACCACCACGCGTTACGCGATGTGTCGCTGGATGTTGAATACGGCGAAACGCTGGTAATCTGCGGCCCGTCTGGCAGCGGCAAATCCACCCTGATTCGCTGTGTAAACGGGTTGGAGACCTACGCAGACGGGTCGCTCTCAGTGCTTGGACACGCAGTTGGTGATGATGAGCGCGAGCTTGAAGCGGTACGCAAGCGCGTCGGCATGGTGTTTCAGAATTTCAATCTGTTCCCGCATCTGACGATCCTTGAAAACTGCGTCCTGCCGCAAATTCGCGGCATCGGGCGCGCCCGCGCCGAGGCAAGCGAGGTGGCGATGGCGCAGCTAAGCCGCATGCAAGTGGGCGAGCATGCCGAGAAGTTTCCTGATCAGATATCGGGCGGGCAGAAACAGCGTGTGGCGCTTGCGCGTTCGTTGTCGTTGAACCCGGACATCATGCTTTTTGACGAACCCACCTCGGCGCTTGATCCTGAAATGATCGCCGAAGTGCTGGACGTGATGCAGGAACTCACACGCGGCAACATGACCATCATCTGTGTCACCCATGAAATGGGGTTCGCGCGCGCGGTGGCGGACAAGGTGATCTTGATGGCGGACGGTGCGATTGTGGAACAAGGCGATCCCGAACAGATGTTCACCGCCCCCAAACACCCGATCACGCAAGACTTCATGAAAGCCGTCAAAGCGTGACACCCCCACCGTATCTGACGAAGGCTGACCTGCCCTCGGCACCGGACTGGCCCATGCTGGTTACCGCCCTTGAGGCGGGTCACAAGGCGCCGCGCGCCGAAGTCACGGACGTGTTTCTGGGCCCGCCCGAACGCACATTGCTAAGCCGCGCAGCGCGCATCCCCGGCATGGGGTCTGGCGTCAAATCTGTGACCGTCTTGCCCGAAAACGCGGACCGCAACCTGCCGACGATTCAAGGCGCGATGCTGGTCTTTGACGATGAAACCGGGCGTCATATGGCGACGCTCGACAGCGCGCTGGTGACAAACCTCAAGACGGTGGCGGACTCGCTGCTAGGGGCGAAACTGCTGGCACGTCCCGACAGCCGCCGCTTGCTGATCGTGGGTGCAGGCAGCGTGGCGAAAACACTGGCCGGGGCATATCCGATCCTGTTCCCTGGGCTTGAGCGCATCGAGGTATGGAACCGCTCGACGGACAAGGCCGAAGCACTTGCGCAAAAGCTATCGGGCAATCCCGTTCCCGTCACCGCCGTTTCTGATCTGCAAACCGCCGTGCAACATGCCGACATCATCTCCACAGCCACCTTGGCCCGCGCGCCTGTGGTGCTGGGCGATTGGCTACAACCGGGCGCGCATCTGGACCTGATCGGCGCCTTCAGCGCGGACATGCGCGAAGTGGACGACACCGCGCTCAAACGCGCCCGCCTGTTCGTAGACAGCCGCGACACAACGCTCCATCATATTGGAGAACTGAAAATCCCGCTCGCAGAAGGCGTGATCAAGTCCAAAGACATCCTTGCCGATCTCTACGATCTGGCGGGCGGCACACCGGGGCGCATCGCCCCTTCAGACATCACCTTATTCAAAAACGGTGGGGGCGCGCATCTGGATCTGATGACCGCCTTTGCCCTCGTGGAAAGCGCAGGAACACCATGACAACAGACAGCCACAGCACGCACACCGCAAGCGAAGATGCGCGCAACCGCGACATCAAGATCTACGTGAACGGCGACATCGTGCACCGGGACGATGCCAAAGTGTCGGTATATGACAGCGGCTTTATGCTGGGCGATGGCATGTGGGAGGGCATGCGGCTTTACAACGGGACATGGGCGTTCTTCGACGAACACATGGACCGGTTTTTCAACTCCTGCAAAGCGGTGGCGATTGATGTTGGCATGGACAAGGCAGGCATTGCCGAGGCGATGCGCAAAACAGCCCAAGCCAACGATATGACAACAGACGTCCATTGCCGGCTGATGCTGACACGCGGGGTCAAGATTAAGCCGTTCCAACACCCTGGCCTATCCCAAAGCGGCTCGACGCTGGTCATCATCATGGAACATTCCAAGCCCGCCCCCGCCCTGCAATCCAAAGGTATCCGACTGGCCACCGTGCCGCAAGTGCGCGGTCTGCCAATGACGCAGGACGCCAAGTACAACAGCCATTCGAAACTCAACTGCGTTATTGCCTGCCTTCAGGCCGAACAGGCTGGTGCCGATGAGGCGCTGATGCTCGACCCGCTTGGTTTCGTGAACACGACCAACGCCTGCAACTTTTTCATCGTGCGCCGGGGCGAGGTCTGGACCTCCACCGGGGACTACTGCATGAACGGTGTGACCCGTCAAAAGGTGATTGATTTGTGCCAGGCCAATGACATCCCGGTGTTTGAAAAGAACTATTCGCTTTACGAAGCCTATGGCGCAGATGAAGCGTTCTTGACCGGCACTTTCGGGGCACAAACACCGGTGGCCGAGATCGATGGCAAGGCCATCGGCACCGGTGAGCGCCCAATGACCGAACGTATTCGCGCACTCTACAAAGATCTCATTGATGAAGAGGTTTCGCGCTGAGATGACGCAGCCCAACATCCTGCTGTTCATGATCGATCAACGGACGCCCTGCGTCCTGAACGCAAAAAGCGGCACGGTTTGGACAGCGCCCAATATTGATGCCCTCGCGGCGGGCGCCTCGAACTTGCGGGCAATCCCCGCGAATTTGCGCTGTTCAACGTCGCAATTGATAGCAAGCTGCGACACTGTGGTCTGGTAAGACTTTTGGTGACCGATAACAGATCAATGGGCAGGTCGTCGACAAAGGGCGAATTCGCTGGGTTTACGCTTCTGCTTGTTTTGGCCTATTTTTTATAGAGGTGATGAATCAATGGTCTCTCAGGCATTTCCCTAAACTGCGACTCGACCCAATTGCTGAACATACATGCGCGGGCGTGATCGGGACGTTGGTACAAATAGTAATAATCTCGTTGTAGCGGGGTAATTGTCGCTAACGATTTCAACGATCCATCTGCAAGAAAGGTGTCGACCAAGGGGCGGCCAGCCAATGCGATGCCCTGTCCTTCGATCGCGGCCTGTAGCATGTTGATATAAGTATTCACTGACACGCCTGATCGTTCTTCCGGCGAGCTGAGTCCGCGCTGGGAAAACCAATACTCCCAACGGGCTTCGCGGCGATACCGGCCAGACAGAAACAGCAGCCTTTCTCGGCGCAGGTCTTGTGCGCTTTTTAATTGAGTACGTGCCGCATAGCGGGGACTGTAGACAGGAAAGATCGTCTCTAGAAAAAGGGGGCTCCATCCCGCCCCGGTTTGCGCAGCAGGGCTGTAGCGCACCGCAACATCGATGTTTTCGGCTTCAATATCAATGTAACGGTCCGAAACAACGAGATTGATCTCTATGTCAGGATGGAGTGCACCAAAATCGATCAAGCGCGGCATAAGCCAGTATGTCGCGAACGCGGAAGTGACTGTGACGGAAATCCTTGGGTCCGATACGTCGGCCCTCTGTCGCGCCAAGGCTGCGGCAACCGCAGCCAGAGCAGGGTTCACATTTTTGGCGAAGGCATCCCCCGTCTGAGTAAGCGTAACTGTACGGTGATTGCGCGCAAACAGCTTTTGGCCAAGAGCCTCTTCCAGCTCCGCGATCTGGCGGCTCACCGCAACGCGGGAAATGCCAAGTTCCAACGCGGCTTGCGTAAAGTTTGCCGTACGTGAAGCGGATTGAAAAGTCACAAGGTGCCGCAGTAAATGAACGTCTTTTCGTAGGTTTGCCATATAGCATTGGTTAACATAGGCGTACGATATCAGCAACTATACGCCACCTGTGAAACGGGTAGGGTTTGCTAAGAGTTCGAGTTCACACATCAGGGGAGAGATATGATGCTTCGACTAACACTCACATCCACCGTAGCCGCGATTGCCTTGGCAGGAAGCGCATTCGCGCAGGACATGCCGGGCAAGGGCGTCACCGTGGAGCCGATCAAAGGATCACCCGCCAATGCTTGGTTCCAGCACATGGTGGTTCAGCTTGGACTGGAGGCTTTGGGCTACAAGATCGAAGAGACCCGCGAGGCCGACTTCCCGGCGCTGCATTTGGCCGTTGCCTCGGGCGATGCGTCCTACACGGTCAATCACTGGCAGCCGCTGCACAATGAATTCTACGACAAATCGGGCGGCGACGACACGATGGTGCGCAACCATGCCGTCATCACCGGCGCGGGCCAGGGCTATTACATCGACAAGACCACGGCAGAGACCAACGGCATCAACAATCTGGGTCAGCTTGCCGATCCGGCGATTGCGGCCCTGTTTGACACCGACGGCGACGGAAAGGCCAACCTGTCTGGCTGCAATCCGGGCTGGGGCTGCGAGCTGAAGATCGAAGCGCATCTCGACACGTATGAGCTGCGCGACGCGGTGCAGCACGATCAGGGCAGCTATTTCGCGATCATGGCCGACACCATCACCCGCTACAACGAAGGCGCGCCGATCCTGTATTACACGTGGACACCCAACTGGATCAGCGACGTGTTGGTGCCGGGCAAAGATGTTGTGCAAATCGGAGTGCCATCGGACGGCGCTGATATGGACCCCGGCTTTGCGGTCAATGACGTCTATGTCGTGGCCAACAAGGAATTCATGGAAGCCAATCCGGCGGCCGCTGCATTCCTGAGCACCGTGGAAATTCCGATCTCTGCCGTGAATGCCGCGCAGATCAAACTGCGTGACGGCGAAGACACCGTCGAAGATTTCCGCCGCCACGCCGAAGACTGGGTTGCAGCCAACCAAGACCAGTTTGACGCATGGGTTGCCGCGGCTGCGGCGGCTGCCAACTAGACCTCCCTGCAACTCAGGGGCATCGCTGAGCCGGTGCCCCTTTTCTTAACAAGACAGGGACCACATGCCTGACGTCGAAATTGAGTGCCGCAACCTTTGGAAAATCTACGGGAGCCGCGAAAAGGAAGCCTTGAAGGCGGTACAGGCGGAGGGTCTTTCGAAGGACGAGATTCGCGATCGCTACGACTGCGTCCTGGGCGTGCGAGATGCCAGCTTCAGCGTCAACAGGGGTGAGATTTTCTGCATCATGGGGCTGTCGGGATCCGGCAAATCCACGCTAGTCCGCCACATCAACCGTTTGATTGAGCCGACGACGGGCGAGATTCACGTCGCAGGACAGCGCGTCGATACGATGGGCGAGGTGCGGCTGCGCCAGTTGCGTGCTGAGGCGATCGGCATGGTCTTTCAGCACATGGCGCTTTGGCCGCATCGGACGCTGGCCGAAAATGTGGGCTTTGGTCTTGAAGTCCGCGACGTCCCCTTGCCTAAACGCCGTCAAGCCGCGATCGAGGCTTTGGCGGCCATGGATCTGCAAGGCTGGGAAGACCATTATCCCGACCAGTTGTCCGGCGGCATGCAGCAACGCGTGGGGCTTGCCCGCGCCTTGGCCGCTGATCCTGACATTTTGCTGATGGATGAGCCGTTTTCGGCGCTCGACCCGCTCATCCGGAGGCAATTGCAGGACCAGTTTCTGGAGCTATCCAAGAAGGTCAAAAAGACCACCGTGTTCATTACCCATGATCTCGATGAGGCGATCCGCATGGGCGACAAGATCGCCATCATGAATGACGGGGTGATCGTGCAGATCGGCACACCTGAGCAGATCGTGACAAACCCCAAAGACGCTTACGTGGCAGAATTTGTCAAAGGCATCAGCCGGGTCAATCTGGTGCGTGCGCAGACCATCATGGCACTGCTGGACGGCCAAAGCCCGACGCCCAAGACCGTGCCACTGGGCAGCGAGCTGGGCGAAATCATGGATCATTTCATGACCGATCAAAGCCCCGTGACCGTGCTGGGCGCGGATGGTGCTGCGGTCGGGATTATCACCATCACAGACGCGCTGCGCGCCTTGCGAGGATAGGAGAGACCAAATGGATCTTTGGGACATCTTTGACACCGAATGGGTGCCGGTAGGCGCTTGGGTCGAAACCGCGCTGCAATGGGTCGTCGACAATTTCCGCTTTGTCTTTCAGGCTATCAAGGTGCCATTCGACATCGTTCTGACAGGCCTTGAGGATGGACTGACCGGCGCGCCGGACCTTTTGATGCTGGCAATCATCGTGCTCATTGGCTGGCAGGCGGGCGGGCGCAAACTGGCGGTTGTCACGGCAGCCTCGATGATCGCCATTGGGCTGATGGGCGCGTGGGAAGAAAGCATGGTCACACTGTCCATCGTGCTGACTTGCGTCATATTCTGTTCGCTGATCGGCATCCCGCTAGGCATTATGGCTGCGCGCAATGATCGGTTCTGGACGGTCCTTCGACCCATACTGGATCTGATGCAGACGATCCCGTCCTTTGTCTACCTGGTCCCGATTGTGATGCTGTTTTCCATCGGCAACGTGTCCGGCGTGATCGTCACCTTCATTTACGCGCTCCCGCCCGTCGTGCGGCTGACCAATCTGGGCATCCGTCAAGTGCGCGAAGACATGGTCGAGGCCGCCCGCGCTTTCGGGGCGAGCAAGCGGCAGGTGCTTCATAAGGTCGAATTGCCGCTTGCCATGCCCACCATCATGGCAGGCGTGAACCAGACGATCATGATGGCGCTGTCGATGGTAGTGGTGGCCTCGATGATATCGGTGACTGGTTTGGGCCAGATGGTGCTGCGCGGTATAGGGCGGCTCGATATGGGGATCGCCACGGTTGGAGGCCTCGGCATCGTGTTTCTGGCCATCGTCATTGACCGGATCAGCCAAAGCTTTGGCACCTCTGCGCGCGATCGTGGGCACCGCAAATGGTACGAGACAGGCCCAATAGGCGCATTGCGCAAACTTGTCGGCAAAGGATAGAGCGTCCATGACATCCCCCAACATCCTGTTCATTCAGGTCGACCAGCTGACCGCCGCCTCCCTGCGCGCCTACGGCGACACGGTTTGCCACGCGCCCAACCTTGACCGGCTGGCCGAAACCGGCACCGTGTTCGAAACGGCCTATTGCAACTTCCCGCTTTGCGCGCCCTCGCGGTTTTCAATGGCGGCGGGGCAGTTATGTTCGACCATCGGGGCCTATGACAACGCCGCCGAGATGCCCGCATCCATACCCACCTACGCGCATTACCTGCGGGTGGCGGGCTACCAGACGGCGCTGTCGGGTAAGATGCACTTCATCGGCCCCGATCAGTATCACGGGTTCGAAAAGCGCCTGACCCCCGACCTCTACCCGGCTGATTTCAGCTGGGTGCCGAATTGGGGCGATGAGGGCGAACGCGACACCAATGATGAACGCTCCGTGCTGATCTCCGGCGTTTGCGAGCGCTCCGTGCAGATCGACTTTGACGAGATGGTCACAGCGCAAGCAAACCAGCATCTATATAACATCGCCCGCTCCGACGACACGCGGCCCTTCTTTCTACAGGTGTCCTACACCCACCCGCATGAGCCCTATCTGTGCCGCAAGGAATATTGGGACCTCTATGAAGGCGTCGACATTCCAATGCCCGCCGTTCCGGCTCTTTCGGCCAATGAACATGACGCCCATGCGCGCCGCCTGCTGGCCGATTTCAAGATGCTCGAAATGCGGTTCGCGGATGCCGACATCGCCCGCGCGCGCCGTGCCTATTATGGCTCCATCAGCTATATCGACGCGATGATCGGCACGTTGCTTAAGACACTCGATGCAATTGGCAAAACCGACAAGACCGCGATCATCTTCACCTCCGATCACGGCGAAATGCTGGGCGAACGTGGGATGTGGTTCAAAAAGCATTTCTACGAACACGCGTTGCAGGTGCCCTTGCTGATGAAACTGCCTGGCCAGGCACCTGGGCGGGTCACAACACCTGCCTCACTGGTTGATCTTCTGCCGACATTCATGGGGATTGCAAATGACTCCGGCTGGCAAAGCGACGTCGAGCGTCTGGAAGGCCATGATCTGACCCAAACCCTGGGCAGCGCGCCAGAACCCGACAGGCCCGTCTACGCCGAATATCTGGCCGAAGCCACAACCACACCAATCCTGATGATCCGGCAGGGTGACTATAAATTCATCTATTCGCGCGTTGATCCCGTGCTGCTGTTCAACCTCAAGACCGACCCGGATGAGCGCAACAATATCGCAGGTGATCCCGCGCAGGCCGAACGGGTCGCGTCGTTCAAGAAGTGGATCGAAGAGAAATGGGATATCGCCCGCCTGAGCGCCGAAATCATCAAAAGCCAAAAGCGCCGCCGCCTGATCGTAGACGGACATAAAGACGGCCCCAAACCGCGCTGGAACCACGCCGAAGAGGCCACAGACGAGGTCATCTGGTATCGCGGCGATGGCGGCTACAACGAATGGGCGTTCTCATTCCTGCCGGTGAAAATGGGCACGAGTTGAACCGGCACTCAACTTTGGCACAGTATTACGAAGCCAAGACACTTCAACCGGTTGACGCCTTGCCGCGCCAAAGAATGAACAAGCCGGATAAGACAATCAACTCGGACCCTAGCACCATCACAGAGCTCAGCTGTTCGCTGAACAGCACAACACCAAGCGTGGCTCCAAAGAGTAACCTCGTATATCTGAACGGCGTCACCGCAGATACTTTAATATCAATGGTGCATCGCTTTCTATACTTGGTGCCGCGAATGGCTGTTTGATAATTTTGGGTCCCATTATCGTTACCGCATTTAGGACCCGATTTCGACGATTCCGAAGACCGTGATGAACTGCTTGAACACCTCAACAGGAGTTCAGCATGCCCCATCTCGATCACACCGCCTTCGTCAATTCCCGCCGGGATGAACGCAGCCTCGGCCACCACACGCTTCGAGCCTACGCCCAGGATCTGCGCACCTTCGCGCGCTTCACCAAAGCGCGCCACCTCAGCGACCCGCTATCAAAAGACGACATCCTCGCTTACCACCGCCACTTGCGCGATGAATTGGGCGCCAAGCCAACGACCATCGAACGGCGACTCGTCACCCTCAAGACGTACTTTGCCTGGCGTGCGGATCGTAACAGCGCCCTGCCCTCCCCGTTCGCGGACGTCCGCATCTCCGTAAAGATCCCGCGACGCCTGCCGCGCCCAATCGATCGCGACACGCTAAAGGAGGTCCTCCAATACGAAGACATTCCATTGGCCGCTCGGTCAAAGGCGGGCGCGGACGACGCGAAACTGACCTCACAGAATGCCGTCACCCTCCTGATCATCAAACTGTTGATCGTGACGGGAATCCGCATCAGCGAACTAACAAATCTGAAGGTCCGTGACGTCTCGTCGGACGGTGGTCAGATCCTCGTGCTCGGTAAGGGTAGTAAAGAGCGGATCGTCTTCGTGCCGAACCGTGAGCTGCAGGAGGAGTTTCAACAATTCTGCGAGGTGCGTTCTAGAGACGGCAGCATCGCATCGCCATTGTTCCTCAACACGGTGGGGCGTCGACTCCGCGCGGCCACCTTCCGAAAGCGACTTCGGGCGCTGTCTAAGCGCCTCGGCATCGAACCCCACCTGACCCCACACCGGTTCCGGCATTCAGCAGCGACGCTGCTGATCGAAGAGGGTATCGACATTCGGATGGTGCAGGCGCTCCTCGGGCATGCAAACCTTAAGACAACGGAAATATATGTGCGGGTTTCGAACCATGCGTTACGGCGAGCGTTGGAGCGGGTCGACGTGCTTGGCGAATTGCGGCAGTAACAGCACTGAGCTGCCTTTCACCGACCGATCAAGTTGCTGCGGCGCGGCCCGCCGAACCTTCCGTTCGCTGTATGCGCTAAATCTCTGGAGTGGTGAACTCACAGTTTGCGGACATTGCTGCCGTTTACTAGTCCTATCATAAGGTCGGCTTTCGGCGGCGTGCTTGCGCCCATCGCCGTGGGTAGGCGCATGGCAAACCCAGAAACTGCTACTCCAAGGTGGCCTCTATTTCCCTAATCATGGTTTGGCGTACAAAACGGTTTGGAAATTCTACCACCCCTTCCGCTTTAAATATCTGAAGAACAAACTCCTGGTTGAGGTTTGGCTTGAAAAAATACGGTGATGCAGTGAGTCTGGACATCGAAATCTGCCTTATTTCTAAAGCATTGTGGATAAAGAAAGTGCCAGCCGGTGTGCGAGTGAAAGCGTTATATCGAGTGAAGTCTTGGAGTGGTAAATTGTCAGCCCAGCTTTGGATTCCTTCATTCCAATCAGTAACGGATCGCCCGCTCGCAAATGTGCCTTCTTCCTCCGCAATTAGCAGCATCCGCTCACCAGTAGGTGAGTGGAAAAATTCTGCGATATCAGAAAGATGCGCGGCTCCGTAGTGTTCAGAAATAGTCTCGGCAACTAGGGTTTCTTGTTGATCGATTATTTCTTGAACCGCCTCGGCAGGTATCATGTCTCGAAAGCGCGCTTCATCGACCACTTGGATATCTTTGGCCCGTAGTTCTTCTTCATACTCGTAGGCAACATTTAGACGGCCTGAGTTGCGTGCCGGGGACCAAAAAGCATCGTCGAGAAAATGAGACATGAAGAAATCAATGTCTTCTCCAGCGTCCGCATACAAAGGATTCGTTATGAACAACAGAAAAAATACTACGGTCGATTTCAACATATTTGGTCCATTGAGCGAAAGGTGAACAAACCTCGATCGGAACAATCTAGTTTTTTTGGGCTCAGCCAAGTTGGCACAGTTGTCGAATATCACCGTGAAGACAGTGAGGCCAAAAGTCGAGCTCTTGTTGCTACAAGCTGCCGTTGGTACGTGGTGCAGCATTGGTGATTTTGGGCTGATTGT
The DNA here is from genome assembly GCF_038443705.2 of Yoonia sp. SS1-5. NCBI lineage: Bacteria > Pseudomonadati > Pseudomonadota > Alphaproteobacteria > Rhodobacterales > Paracoccaceae > Yoonia > Yoonia rhodophyticola. The sequence goes on from NZ_CP151764.2 coordinate 122,252, forward strand.
GTTGAAAAACTCGGCTTGAGAGGTGCCTTCGCTTGCGGATTTAGTTTGGCCAGCGTTGATCTTACGCCATCGCCGGGCCTGCTGGGCGCAGCTTTGCAAGCTTCCGGAGGTTTTGGGCGGTTGCTGCGAGAAGGAACTCGTCTTTTACGCCGTTTGGTCCACGAAGGCGCAGGCGGTCGAGCCGCATGATCTTCTTGAGGTGTGCAAAGAGCATTTCGACCTTTTTTCGTCGCCTGCTTGCATCGGTATAGGCGTCGGTTTTGGCAATTTGGCGTGCTTTGTTGCGAGCTGCCTCATGAACATGTCTTGAGACGATGCGGGCGTCTTGGTTTGGGGTGCATTGGTCCTTGAGGGCGCAAGTCGCGCAGTGTGTTTTGCTCGCGTAGTAGCGCTTGATGCCATCCTTGCTGACGCCTGTCCGTGCGGTGCGCATCTTTCGCCAATATTTCTTGAGGGGATTGCCGCCAGGACATGTGTACTCATCAGTTTTCTGATCATAGCTGAAGTCGAGGTTTGAGAACGAACCATCTTTGCGATCCGATCTATCGATGACAGGAATGTGCGGGTCGATGTTCTGGTTCACCAGCCACCCCAGCATGTCGCCGGACCCGTAAGCGGTATCAGCGGCCAAACGATCAGGAAACAGGTCGAACCGATCTCGCGTGCGCGTCAGCATGGTGCGTGTCGCACCAACCTCGGCTTGGCGGATGGCACGAGAGGCTTCCACATCAAGGATGATCGCATGGTCGGTGTCGATCAGGTAGTTGGTCGAATAGGCAAAGAATGCTGGCCCTTTCAACGCACCCGTCCACTGGCTGGCTGGGTCAGAGAAAGACATGAACTTTGGTGTCACATCACTGGCCGCACCAAATGCGGTGTCATCCAAGGTCTCCAGATACTCCCGCACGGCCCTTGGCACGACCGCCGGATCAATCTTTGCCGTTTCCCATTCTGCCTTTGGTGCCGAGTACTGCTTGTTCGCATCGGCCTGGATTATGCTGGCATCCGTCGCAAAGGTCTCGCCGCCAACCAAGCCCTCTGCCATGCAACGCGCCACGACGGTCTCAAACAGATGCCGGAACAGATCGCTGTCACGGAACCGTCCATGTCGGTTTTTGGAAAAGGTCGAATGATCCGGGATCGGATCTGAGAGATCGAGCTTGCAAAACCAGCGGTAGGCGAGGTTCAGATGGACCTCTTCGCATAAGCGGCGTTCTGATCGGATGCCAAAGCAATATCCCACCAATAGCATTCGGATCATTAGTTCGGGGTCGATCGAAGGACGTCCAGTATGACTATAGAAATCCGCTAAATGAACACGAATTTTGCTCAGATCCGTGAACCGATCAATCGCCCGCAATAGGTGATCCGGCGGGATGTGATCCTCAAGCGAGAACTCATAGAACAATGCTGCTTGCGCTTCCTGCTTTGGTCCCATCATCGCGATAAATCCTCTGCATCAATGAAGAGATTGAATCAGGGTGCAGCACCCTAAACAAGCAGAGTTTTTCAACACAATCGGCTCATAGCTGTCTTCGGAGAATGCGCAGCATCCAAGCCTATGCCGTGAAACCGAGCATCGAGTACGGCCCATACCGGACGCCCGACATCTGGCTCAATTGCTGCGGATGCAACCCCTATTCCGGCCATTCGCTGCGCAAGAAAAACGAGTAATGTCTCGTGGAGAAGAGCCCGTAGAGTTTACTCTGACCTAGACTTTCTGCTGCTGAATTGGTGTGATGTCGGAGCACTTCGCCACAAAAGCACTTGATTGAAAGCTTAGTCAAACTTGGTCAAAGTCCATACTCAGATTGCTGGCAAAGACCTTGATGCTCGCCGGTTTTTGGCACTTCTGCGACCATCAAACAGTTTTTGGTGGCCCAATAGGAACTACTTGGGTTCGCTGCCTTGGGCCTTCAGAGGCGTAGCAGACGCAAATTACGGTCTTCTCCCGAGCGGATTAAGGCCTATCGATGCAACAAGCTCGAAGCCAGCGGAACGGTATAGATCTTACCTTTTTGATCGAGTGTATGCTCTATTTGGGCAATACTTGGAAAGCTCCGACGACTTCTCGGACATGTACACGCCCTGGACGATGCAGGATTTGTGGCACGTTTTCGTCTGCGAAGGCGTAGCACAGTTCGTAAATCGAGCCAGCGAGCTCGGGCTTCTAGACATGGAACGTGTTCCCACTGTCTTTAGTCCGAGCTTTTCTATTCGCGAGAGTGATCCCTGGGGGCGTCCTGAACACAACGGACCACCGGCTTCGTTTGAGACTTCCGTATGGGCCTTGGCCCAACATCATGGCATTCCGACCTACTTTCTTGACTGGACAAGTAATCCGATTGTAGCTGCGTACTTCGCAACCTTGAATTGGAAGTCTGACAACCCCACCGACATTGCGGTTTGGGCATTTAATGAGCACAAGTATGTCAAATCTATTGGAAGGCTTCCTTGGCGTGTTTTTGGCGACGGCACTATTAGACCGGGCCACGTGCACAACAAATATCTGGGTGCGCAAAGTGGTTTGTTCACTCAGATTTCGACGAGCTACGATGAAACTCTTAAACGTTGGATCGACGCGGATTCACTGACAGAACGGGGATTTGGACAAATCTCAAATCAATTCGTTAAGAAAGTGGTACTTAAGGCAAAGCACGTTCCAGAGTTTTCGGCATTGCTGAAGCGAGAAGGCATATCTCAATCGACATACATGCCTACTTTAGACAACGTCGCGTCTGAGGTGTTTAACAGCCGACATAGTTGACCGGCCCTTACCAGACATTGAGCAATGTCTCCGAATGCTGCGGCCGCAGTCCGCATTGTCGACATTCGCCGCAGCCGCAAAATCAGGTGGTAGGCGAACCCACAATTTAGCGGGACAAAGCCGACGTTGACTAACTATGGACGAACGTCGGCTTCAGAAAGACGTGTCCAGCTAAACCCCACCAGAAGCGTCAGCAGCACAGCTACGGTTGTTAAAGCGGATTTAAGAATTGTGGCTGTGCTGGTGGCATAAACCAGTGGAACGGAAACCTCGGGCCAGCTCCAAATCATGGCCACGATACCAAGATTTTCGACATAATCGAACAGAGCAGCACCAACCGAAAGGGCAATGCCAAAGCGGACAAGCTTTCTGTTTGACATGCGTTGCCCAAACCAGCAGATCGTGGCGACCAAAGCCAAGGTGAGCATGGCTGGATAAAGTGTGTCCAAAGCGATCTGGCGACTGAGATAATACGCGCGCCCTTCCACTCCCAACGCTTCAAGAAGCGTCGCCGCCTCTGTGGAGCCATAGCCGAAAGGACGCATGTCGAAGGGGACGTGCCCTGAGACCGCTTCGATATGGGCGAGCGTGACATTGATCATCAGCAAATAGATTGATGCACCTATCAGTCCTGAGCCAACCGCAATTGTTCCAATATGCTTTGACAAGATTCTGTTCGTCATTTTGTAAACTCCTTGAACTGTGCCAAACATGCCCTCAGACGAAGTCACCCGCATTATCATTTGATAAGGCACGCCAAGATGGATTTACGGACGTTTCTGATGCAGTCACCTGACCTGTCAGATATGGCTTGCGCAGACGATTTTGCGTCTGATTGGAAACGAAAGCGTTTGAACAAGGGGTTGCACCTTACTCGGCAGGAACAACCCGAAACAGACGAATTCGTTCTTTTGGAAGGGTGCTTGGTGAGCAGTATTTGCGACCAAGACGGCAAAGAAGTTAGCGTCGGGTTTTATGTGGGTCCCTGCGTTATCACGCCAAATATCGCTCGAACGCGCGACGGTGTGTCGCTCGTGTCCATTTCGGCAACAACCGATGCCCTGCTTGCAAGGATCGACAGTGATCTGCTTTCAGATCGGATGATTTCATCTGAACCCGTCCGAAATTGGGCCAATGGTGTTCTGCGGGACGCGCTAAGCAGGAAGGTGGATCGAGAGTGGTGCCTCGCCGCTCTTAAAGGGGCTGAGCGGCTCGCTTGGTTTCGCCAGGCATTCCCCGGCTATGAAAACATCTTTCCCCATACGTTGATTGCATCCTTTTTAGGGATCACACCTGTCACAATGAGCCGTTTACGCACAGGCGACAAACACTGACAGGAAGCGGCCATTCGTGTGTCTTGCAGCATCGGACACTTTGGGGCTCTTGGCGGTCGTTAGGGTCGCCGCAGCATCCGCACCAGGCTGGCGGCGCTTCACCCGCGAGGACGGCCCAAAGCGGACACTCTGCGTACCAAACAGATGCTGCAGTTGCAGCCCGCTTTGCAGACATTTGCTGCGTTCAGGAAATCAATAGAACTGTGAGTTCGTGTGCCAAGAGATCGATTTAGCCACCGGCAGCACGGCTTAAATGGCGCTCGCGCCTCGCGTAGACCGTGCAGAGCTTGGTTATCATACGCCATCGCTGCCCTTTCCAGAAGGCTATGTCACGAGCCCTCGAAAGAGCGGTGAGCTAACATTGGCAAGATTCAGTCGGTTTTCGCCATTTCTCCGGGGGCCAATTCGACCGATACACGCGACGAAGTTGATCCGTATTCCAAAGAGAGAGGATGGGACGAATGGACAGAACTTTGCGGTTCGCAGGCTATGGAATTGCGGCGGCCTATGCCTACGGAGCGTGCGTACACGTCGCGAACATGGCTGGCCTTACCGGCTTCGATTGGTTAAGCGCTCCTTTGAAATGGCAGGTGCTGGACCTTGTCTATCTGGCACTCGATATCGCCGTCGTCGCTGGTGTCGTTATGGCGAACCGCATCTGGATCGTCGCGTTCGGTATTGCCGCAACCAGCCAGCTCATCCTCTACACGGCGCTTCGGTCGTGGGTACTGGACGTGCCAAAAGCCTTTGCCGTTCCGCCGGAGAGCGGAAGCTACCTCGACGGCCTGGTCGCGTTTCATACCGTGTCATTGGCGGTGGTCGGCACGCTCATTTTTCTCAGCAAGCAAACCCGGAGGGCCATGTCATGACCATGGAACGCAGAACCGTCGCTTCTTGCGCCGTGTTTGCCCTGATATTCGGTGTGGCGATGCCAAGTTCCGCTTGGAGCGAGACTTTGAGAGGTACATTTGCTTCACCCGGCATGGCGATCGTCGTTCAGTTCGACCGGTGCGACGACAATACCGACACGATCTGCGGCACGCTTGTTTGGAGCTGGGAAGGTGAGGATGAGCTATCAGTCCCATTCGGCACCGTGATCGCTCCGGCACTGCGCCAAACGGATAGAGGATGGGAAGGACATCTGACCGATCCCGACTCCGGTCGCATGTTTCGAGGCACAGTTGTCAGGGCGGGCCGCGACCAGCTAATATTGCGGGGTTGCGCCGGGCCGTTTTGCACGACGGAACGCTGGTACTCCCTGGCAAGTATTCAGACCGTGATCGAGAACCTGCGGGGGCGCGACAGATGAGAAATATCCTGCGCCTTTATCTTGCTGTGATCGCTGTCACCGCGCTGATCTTTGTCCCGGCGCTGCCGTTCTTACATCTCGACGATCCAAGCCATTGGGGAGTTCTCGGATTTGCGGCGACAGCGTTCCTACTTCTGAGCCCGGCCTCCGACTACTGGCCGCGTCCGCGGCTTCACACCATTCTGACCGTTTTCGTGATCGCCCTACCGGTGATTTACGTTGCAAACTCACTTCGATGGAATGGCGGTCTGACCGGGCTTTCGGTTGAACTCGCGGGATTGGTGATTTGGTGCAGCCTCGCGATCGCAGCTTTGCGCCGCCCGGTTCTGCTGCCGATTGGCATTGCTCTTCATGCCATTTGGGACGCGGCCCACTTCGGGCATGTCGACTACGTTCCGGATTGGTACATCATCGCCTGCATCGCCGCCGATCTCGGGCTGGCAGGTTATCTTTTCGCGAGGTTTTCAATGACGAGTACGGCATACCCCAATGGCAACGACTTGATCCAAGCCTCGCTCGAAACAAGCGCACCAGCGCCTAAAGCGTCTGTCGTTCCCGACCGTGAAGCTTGCTGAATTCAAGCGGCGCCAGCCCGAAGCGTCTCTCGAACGCAGTCCGAAATGCCGCCTCGGACCGATAGCCGATATGCGCGGGCACGGCCTTCACGGCAATTCCACTTGCAAGCAGTTCTCGCGCGCGAGCGAGCCGCAACTGCTCAATGTATTTCGCGGGGGTCATGCCGACGCTTTGCTGAAAATGGCGGAGAAAGCTCCGATGAGACATGCCCGCCCTCTCGGCAAGATCATCGGCGCGCATGGGGATGTTCAGGTTTAGTCCAATCCAGTCGAGCAGATCGGAGAACCGTCCATCGCGCCGCGACTGGGCCTCGAGGACCTCGCTGAACTGCGATTGCAGCCCGGGCCTGTGCGCATAGACCACGAGACCGCGCGCAACACGGGACTTCAGGTCCGGACCGTGATCGGCCTCAATCATGGCAAGCGCCATGTCGATACCTGCGCTCACCCCGGCGGAGGACCAGAGACTTCCGTCGCGCGTGTAAAGCGCGTCAGCGTCGACATGGGCGTTGGGAAACATCTCTGCAACCAGGTCGCACGACCGCCAATGGGAGCAGACGCGTTTGCCATCAATCAGACCTGCTGTTCCCAGTAGGAACGTCCCCACACAAACCGAGCCGATACGTTCAGCCGTCGGCGCAGACTTTGCCAACCAGTCGGGAAGTTCTCCCTCGGAAATTGCTTTGCGAAGGCCCATTTCCGTTCCGCCAACAGTAACAACAGTGTCCTGCTTGCCAATGGTAAATGTCGTCAGAGCGTCTGTCCCAACTTCCGCTCCGCAGGAGCTGCGAACAGGCCCGCCTTTAGAAGAGGCAAGAACGATCTCGTAGGGCGGTTCATTGCAAAATTCTGAGGCCGCGTGAAACACTGCGGCTGGCCCCGACATATCCAGAAGCTGAAAATCTTCAAAAACGGCAAAGATGATGCGACGTGTTGCGGGCATTGGCAAAAGATAGACGTTATGTCGCGATCATGCCAGACTGATTCATCTGTCAGATTTTGCTCTGGACGGCCCAATCCGGACATTGACCGAGCCCTCGCGCGCTGCAGAGCAGCTTTCGCTCGGCAGACATTGACATGGTTCGTGACTAAAGCTTCACGCTAACGTAAACTTGGCGCAGCGTTTTCAATTAAATGATTTTTCGACGGCATTGGAGGAGTAACAATGGCTGACCCAGTAGAGGAAGCATTAGACCTCATTGCCAGCAAGTCGGCGTTACAGGGAGAGGAAAACGCAGACTTAAGAGCAAGGCTGATAGAAAAAGCATACCATCAGCGTAGTCTTGACAGAGAATTTGAGATCTCAGTCCGCAAGCAGGATTTTGCGGAAAAGACGTTTTGGCAAAATACACCACTTGTCGTCGCACTAACCGGAGTGATTGCAGTCGGAGCAAATTTCGCTGCCGACTATTTTCGCGCTGAACAAGACCTCACCGGGCTATTGACGAAGGTGGAGTTTGAGGCCGCATTGGCTTCGAACGCTGCGACTGAAGCTCTTGCTAGAGACAATGAGAGAGAACTCCTAAAGGCAGAGTTGCAAGACAATCTAGCTGATGCCGCGGCGGCTAGAAACGAGCGCTTAAAAGAGATTGAATTTCAGTATTCTGTTCTGAGCCAACTTGTTGACGAACCGAACGAAAAAACCAGAGCGAGATTGCTGTTGTTCTATATAAGGGCTGGAGCACTGAAGGGGCTAGATGTAGAGCAGCTGTCGGCAATGGCGGAGACCTCCATCCGAAATACCGGTGGAGACCCAAGCGCTCCAATGGGCGTTCCATCGAGACAAGCAATATCTACCGCAGCGGATGCAACAACACGTATTCAGTTTTCTGGAAGTAGTGGGCAAACGGGATTCTGTACCGCCGTAAACATCTCGGCAGACTATGTTCTTGCTCCAAGTATTTGCGACAACAATTATCTGGGTGGATCGCATCCCTTTTCCGCAGCCCTAGCAGAAGGCGACGACTTTGTGCGCCTTGAGAAAGTATGGAATGACGATGCCACTGCTCTATCGATATTGAAGCGAGAAATTGCAGGCGGCGAACCGGTATCATTGGTTTGGAATTCGATACGCGTACCGTCTATAGGCGAAGCCATTTACTTTGTTGCCTGGGATAATCAAACTGGTGGCAAGCTATCTCGGACCTGCTCTGTCACCGGTTTTGATACTGACCAATTTAGCCTTACACATGACTGTGATACTGGCCCGGGAGTGGCAGGCGCGCTGTTGCTGGCAGTGTCTGACGACGCACCAGTGGGAGTGCAACTAGGCCAGAATAGCGAGGGTGGATACGGCGCTAGTTTGGGTTCAATACGTGACCAACTAGCTCAGTTCTTCTAGCAGCCCTAAGCAGACTCTGGGCGATAGACGCCAATGCTGCGTTTGCATGCCCGCATTACTGCCATTCGCTGCCTGCGCTAGCCAACCAGAGCTAGACAGGGCGTTACCGAACATTCCTCGTCGTCGACGTTCGCCTTTCAGAGGTTTAGGCTGGTGAGGTAGTAGAAACCTGTCGATTTCTGCTGAATCCTGTTGAACAGACGCTTTGCTTGTCTATCATCGCCTGGAAGGGGTGGGGAAATGTTGACAAGCTTGAAAACTCTGAAGTCCTTAAGGCTTGAGGCAGGGGTGTCTGTTAGCAAGATCGCCCGACATTGCGATTTGGACAGGGGCACTGTCGCCGCGGCGGAAGCAGGTCGCCCCGTTGCAGAGCTTACCGCAGCAAAAATCGCGAAGGGGCTATCCTCCTTGCTTGAGCGACGCATCAACGTCGAAGATATTTTTTCGGTGTCCGAATGAATAGCTCGACCGATGAGAATTCCAAAAATGTGTGAGATGACATGAAGGTTGTCGATCTCTTTTGCGGCTCAGGTGGACTATCGTTCGGAGCATCCGCGGCTCAGCTTGACGTGGCAATGGGCGTTGACTTGGATAGGCACGCCATTGGAACCTACAAAAAGAATTTCGGTGAAGACGCCACGCTGAGTTTTGATTTGTGTAACCCAGCGGTTGACCTGTGCTCACACCTACCTGAGCACGATATTTTGGTTGCAGGACCACCTTGCCAATCGTTCTCAACTTCGAACCAGAAAACGAGAACCGACAAGAACCCATTGAATAATTTGTTGTTCGTTCCTGTTGAGGTAGCAAAGCTTACAGAACCAAGGGCCATAATTGTTGAAAACGTTCATGGACTCGGCATCGGAAGTCGCCGGAAGTACCTCGAGCGCCTAACACAATCGATGGCTGAGCTGGGATACCATCCAACAGTCGTTCAAGTTTCAGGGGCCGAAGTGGGGCTGCCGCAGAATAGAACAAGACTTTTTGTGGTTGGCCTTCGCAAAGCTGGTTTCGAGATCAAGCTCAACACTATCCATCAACCAACTGTCTGGGATGCAATTAGCGATCTGCCTCGGCTAGAGAATGGAGCTTCCGTCGATACTTTGCCGTACGGGTCGTCTGCAACATCTGCCTATGCAAAATCACTTCGTGCAAGAAAACGGATATGTACGGGAAATCTCGTAACAGACAATGCTGAGAAGATTGTGCAAAGGTATGAACATATCCCGCAGGGAGGAAATTGGAAATCAATCCCTGTTCATTTGATGGACGACTACTCGGATGTGACGAGGTGCCATACGGGAATTTATCATCGGTTGGTTTCGGATAAACCGGCTAAGGTTGTTGGCAACTTCAGAAAAAACATGTTGGTGCATCCACACCAACACCGCGGATTGTCAATCCGAGAGGCCGCTCGTTTACAATCCTTTCCAGACAAGTATTTATTTGTGGGCAGTATTGGAAAACAGCAGCAGCAGGTCGGCAATGCTGTTCCCCCACTCATGGCAAAAGCCGTAATTTCTCAGGTAGCAAATTTCTTGGAGTAGCAGATTGAACGAGCTTGAATTAAGTCTGCAAGGTGCGAGTGACGAGCTCTTCACACGGTATGAGGCGTTAGCCACCGGTCTTGCTCCGATCCATCAAGAAGTTGTGGCAGGTGCCTCGGCAACCGATGGAGGTTGGCTTACCGACCATGGGCCTAAGCACATCGCAAAAGTTGGTAGCGAGGCAGCAAAAATTATCGGCCAGATGGGCGCTGAACTAGTTCCGTATGAGATCTTTCTGTTGCTGCTTTCGATACAAGTGCATGATATTGCGAATATTTCCGGGCGGGCAAATCACGAAAACAGGATTGATGAAGTTTGGGGGCGTGTCTTTGGGCCGCTAGGCTTTGACTCGTTGGACAAAAATATGGCAATCCAGATTGCTTCGACGCACGGCGGTAATTTCGAAGGGTCCAAGAGTACACTGCGGGCGGTCGAGCCGAATACGAAGTACAAGAACATTCCGATTAGACCAAGACTATTGGCGGCAATCTTGAAGCTTGCCGATGAATTGGCCGAAGAAATCGATCGTGCATCTATTGTACAACTTGAGTTGGGCCTTCTGCCCAAAGAAAGTGAAGTATACCATATTTATTCTAGCGGGCTTCATACCGCTCATGTCGAGGCCTCATCCGGAACCATCGAGCTCAAGCTTGCTTTCTCAAGCGAGTATTTCGGTCGAAAATTTGGTAAAGGGAAAGGAGAGGTCTTCCTGTTAGAAGAAATCTTCGAGAGGACTTTGAAGACTTGGAGTGAAGCTATCTACTGTTCACGTTTTCTTCCAAATCTTTTGCTGACGACTGTGGACGTCGATGTACAGATTTTTGATGAAGAGACGAAGCTCGAGGCATGTCGCGTCAAATATCGTCTTGAAGACACGGGATACCCGACCGTTGCAGCTGGTGACATATATGACGTCTGTCCAGACCTAGCGGACTTCAAAGGTAAGGGTCGACTCACACCAGAATCACTCAAAGCAACGTTAAGTAGCGACAGCAGCGGGGCTTCTAGCTCAAGTGAAGCAGACGCCGATGAAGAAGATAAGGATGTCTCTTCGATTGGTCGGATTGTCAAAGCGGTATCAGGATTTTTTAAATGAAAACCATCGCAGAAAACCCATTTCGAGTACACACACCAGAATCTCTTTCCGCAGAGGAAGTTGTTAAGCTGTACGTCTCAGAAATGCCGGGCGCTGATGCGGTGCATAGTGCCGGTGACACGATGGTAGTTGGTTCTAGGGGAACCGGAAAAAGCATGATGCTTCGATATCTCGAACCTGATTGCCAGTTGTTGGTCCAAAACCACAAATCGCAAGTGCGCATAACGGATATCGACTATTACGCGCTTTACGTGACCATCAAGCAAACCGATCTGATCTACCCCGAACTTGAAAGCCTCGAAGGAACCTTCGCCGATCGTCCCGTGAACGAGCACTTTCTCATCCTTATTTTGGTTTGGAAGGCTGTATCTCGTTGCATTGATCAAGGAACATTGGACTTTGCTAAGAAGAACACTCTCGACACAGAAAATTCCAAGCTATTCAAGTTACTGAATAATTTTGTCGACTATGACGGGCAGAAGCCAAAGACGGATTTCGACCTTTTTCTCAGTCTTGTCGACTACCTGGCTGATCTGCACGCCGCCAGCCTGCAGTACCTAGACGAGATCCTCGCTGACCCAGACACCACTCCAAAGTTTGAGACGGTGCTACTAAGATTTTCAACTTTCTTGCTCCCGTTCCTCGAAGCGTGGGTTGGATTGGAGGGGATGCCAAGGACACGAAAGCTGTTCATAATCATCGACGATGCTGACTATCTGAACGAGATGCAGACGAAAATTTTGAATACGTACGTCTCGACCCGACAGTCTTACATATTTTTTAAAATTGCGTCTGAGATTTATCAGTACAAGACGTTTAGCACTCTCGATGGCCGAAGGATTGAGGTGCCACATGATTTTGCGGAGATTAATACGGTAGATATATACACATCGAATACTACAAGGGGCTATGAGGCCAGATTAACTCGCATAATTGACAAGAGGTTAGAACTTTACAACTTCGACAGGTCAAAAACTGGACGCATCGCGAACGCTGAACAGTTTTTTCCGGAGGACGGTAAGCAAAAAAGCGAAATTTCCAAGCTAAGGAGGGAGATATCCACAGGAGCGCACAAGGTGACAAGCGGCGCATCCCGGCCGCGCGACAACGCCTACCGTTATGCAATTCCAGAGTATATCCGCTTGCTTGGTGGCGAAAAGAAGTCGCGGAGCAACTACAGCTACAGTGGCTACAATCAACTGGTCAATATTTCTTCCGGGATTCCTCGTTACTTCTTGGAGGCAGCTTATCTGATGTATGACCGCATGAAAGCGCTTCATGACGGTGAATTCACATTCATTGACCCTAGCGTCCAAAACACGGTGGTTCGAGAACAAGCCGAACGCATCGTCATGGAAGAGCTGGAACGTCTCAAGCTGAGCGATACCCATCTCGATGGTTCATCGGCGACCGCTGTTCTCCTGCACAATCTGATCATTTCTTTAGGATCATTTTTTCAAGTCTCCCTGCTCGATACCCAAGCAACAGAACGAAGGTATTTTTCGTTCGCTCTTTCTCAAACACCAACCCCCGATCTGGAGAAAGTTCTCAGGTTCGGTGTACGAAATTCGATGTTCACTAGGACAACGATTGGACGGAAAGAGGGCTTCGGACGAACGCACCGATACATACTTACACGCCGTGTAGCACCTTACTTCACGTTAGACCCAAACGGATTTACAGCTTACAAGTTTTTGACAAACAGTGCGTTGGAGCGAATGATGCACGACCCTGACGGATTCAGGCAAGAGTTGAGAAGGAAAACCGCAGACGGCGGTATCGGTCCGTTATTCGACGGGCTGGAAGATCAATGAAGCATCTTCAGGATAATTTCGATTGGTCGCGCAAAGATGGGGTTCCGGACCTCGGCAACGCAATTGTTTTACTTTGGAATGGCTTTGAGCCTCGTTCAACCGCGCTGGTAAGACATGCCAATGCTTCAGCAGCCAACAAGGTGTTCATACTTAAGTTTGCTGATAGTCAATTTGATCTTTCAGAGAACGACAAGTGCTTGGACCTGCAGCTTGATCAAAAAAAGGCCTTCCGCGTTGATGTTGACCGCGGGAGCCAATTTAGAACATATCAGACGATAAGAACCCAGATTGCTGAAAGTGATCCAAGTCTAAAGATTGTCTTTGATATCACATGCTTTCCCCGGGATGTGCTCTTGCTCATTCTTTATGTCCTTTGGAGCCTGTCGCGCCTTGACCAAGTAGTTTGCGTCTACAACGTCGCTAAAGACTACAGCACGGAACAGTCGGAGATATCGAAGAAGTGGTTGAGCAAAGGTGTGTCGAGTGTCAGCCCAGTAATCGGATTCCGCGGAGTGCTCAGGCCAGATCGTCCCTTGCAAGTTGTTGGGCTGGTCGGGTTTGATGATCAACGAGTCACGCAGATCGCGGACATTCTATCACCCAGCTCTCTGGTCTTTGCTCACGGAGATACTCAGCTTAAAGAGCGCGAATGGCTTGTCTCCCAAGGTATGGATGCCGTCGGGCTTTTGTTGAACCGATTTGATGAAAGTCGACAGGACACATTCATATGCGAAGATGGTCAGAGTGTCAGCGCAATGCTAGACCGAGCGAGAGCCGCAAAGCCTGATCATAACTTAGTTATTGTCCCCATGAACAATAAGATTTCGACACTGTTCGCCGCAACGTATTGTCTGAAAAACCGTGATGTTCAGATCTGCTACGGTGGTGCGCTTATCTACAACCACAGCCACTACTCAGAGGAATCCGACAAGTTCTTTCATTGGACAGCTATCTCAGAGTCCGCATAGCGTTCAATTCTACGGTTCCTTGCTTCATTCGCCCAGCGTCCAACAACCTCAAACTTCCGCTTTTTGAGAACCGGTATCTTGGTTTGCTCTCGCAGCGAACGACCGCTTTCCGCCGATGTCGTTGAAAAACTCGCTGATTTCGGCGGTGTGCGCGGGGCTGTTGGTCTGATTTTGTTGGGCAGTCTGAGGCGGCACCACCCTGCTACCCTATGGCAGGTACCATGGGCTTCAGTTTGGCCAGTTTCCGGAGGTTCTGGGCGGTGGCTGCGAGGGTAAATTCGTCTTGGACGCCACATGGCCCTCGTAATCGGAGTCTGCCTAGCCCGAGGATGCATTTGAGATGTGCGAAGAGCATTTCGACCTTCTTTCGTCGTCTCTGAGCGGTCGGGTTGAACTCGGAGGCCGTGCACAGCCGCGCAAAGTCTCTGACGATCTCATATTCTTCACGATTGATGCTGCGCGTCGCGGTGTTTGGGCAGCATTTAGGTTTTGACAGGCATCTCTGGCAATCGAGTTTCAGGCTGCGATACTGACGGCGACCAGGTTTGGGTTTGTGTCTGCTCGGGTCGGAATAATTACGCCGTGTGTGGTGGAGTTCTTTGCCTTCCGGGCAAATATACCGGTCATTGTCTGCGTCCCAGGTGAAGTCGGATCGCGACCAGGTGCCATCCTTGCGCTTTGAGTGGTCAATGACAGGGATGAAGGGCAGGATTTTCCGTTTGAGTGTGAGCCAAACCAGGTTCTCGGAAGACCCGTAAGCCGTGTCCGCTGCCACCCAATCAGGCTTCAGGCCAAAGCGGTCTTCGGTGCGGTCAATCATCTTGCGCATGGCACCCACCTCTGCCTGCCGGATCGACCGGCTGGCGTCCACATCAACGATAACCCCGTGATCTGTGTCGATCAGGTAATTGTCTGAATACGCGAAGAAGGCGGGGCCTTTGCGCGCGGCAGTCCATTGACTGGCGGGGTCGGCATGGGCGGTGAACTTGGGTGTTGTCTCACTGGCCGCCCCGAAGGCAGCATCATCGAGAACGTCGAGATATTCGCGAACCGCCCGGGGTGCATCTTCCGGTTTGACCGTGCGCTCCTCCCAGCTCTCAGGGTTGCTGGAGTTCTGTTTCTGGACGTCGGCAACGATCAGACTGGCATCAGCGGCAAAACCCTGACCGCCCACCAGCCCCTCTTCAATACAGCGCGCAACGGTCATCTCAAAAACATGGCGCAGCAGGTCACTCTCGCGAAAGCGGCCGTGGCGGTTTTTGGAGAAGGTAGAATGATCTGGAATGCTGTCACTCAACTCGAGGCGGCAAAACCATCGATACGCCAGGTTCAGATGTACCTCTTCACAAAGGCGGCGCTCAGACCGAATGCCAAAGCAATAACCCGCCAGCAACATTCGGATCAGCAACTCGGGATCGATCGACGGGCGGCCCGTGTGGCTGTAGAAATCTGCCAGATGGCCGCGGATGCTGCTCAGATCGAGATGCCGATCAATCGACCGCAGCAGATGATCTTGAGGGACATGAGCCTCCAGCGAGAACTCGTAGAACAATGCCGCTTGCGCTTCCTGCCTCGGTCCCATCATCGCAATCTACCTCCTTCAATAACAGAAGTGAATCAGCGAGTTGGTTCCAGATCAAGTAAGAGTTTTTCAACGACATCCGCCCGACGTGCAGAGGGGTACCGATGTCGACAGCCCCTTGACGTTCAGAAAAACATACCCTATTTTCTGACATGGAGTTGAGCCATGATCACGTCGAAAATTAAGCAACGTATTGTTGGGAAGGGCCGAGGCGCCATCTTCGCGCCGTCGAACTTCCTCGATATCGGATCGCGCGCAAGCGTGGATCAGGCATTGTCACGCCTGGCGGATCAGGGTGTGATCCGGCGTCTGACGCGTGGGCTTTACGACTATCCAAAGCACAGCTCCCGTTTCGGTGTCTTGGCCCCGTCTGCTGATGACATCGCGCGCGCCGTTGCCCGGAAGGACAACCAGGTTCTGCAGCCCTCCCCTGCCATGGCGGCGAACCAGTTGGGTCTATCCACCCAAGTGCCGTCCAATCCGACCTACATGACCGACGGGCCGACACGAACCAAGAAGATCGGACGGCAGGTGATCCAGTTCCGAAACGCCTCCCCGAAGACCTTGGTTGGTGCCGGTTCTAAGACGGGCACTGTGTTTCAGGCGCTCCGTTATGTCGGCAAGGATCGTATCGACGATCAGGTGATTGGCAAGATCGCCCGCACGCTGGATTCCAAGGACCGGGCGCAGCTTGCAAAGCAAAGCCGACATGTTCCGGCCTGGATGCATCCTGTCGTTCAGCAAATCGTGGCATACGCCTAAGCATGGATGCCTTTGCAAACGACACACCAGCAAACCGCGACGAAGCTTTTCGGCAAGCGGCAGCAGAACTCGGGTTTGCCTGGGCGATTGTCGAAAAGGACTTCTGGGTCTGCTGGTCGCTCCAGCACCTGTTTGCCCTGCCCTCCTTTGGCGATCACCTGATCTTTAAAGGAGGTACATCGCTCTCGAAAGCCTATGACGTCATCCAGCGGTTCTCTGAGGACGTCGATCTGTCGCTTGATCGCGCCCAACTCGGGTTCGAGGGAGACAGTGACCCTGAGAGCCCCGACCTCTCGGGCGGCAAACGCAAATCGCTGCTACAGGATCTTCAGGAGGCCGCCGAGGCCACAGTGGCAGGCCCCCTGCTCGATGAAATCAACACCGCCTTCGCAGCGCGCCTGGATCAGCCGTTCTCGCTCCAGATCGACGACGGCGACCCTCAGACCATCTTATTTGCCTACCCGTCTCTCGATGACAAAGACCAAGGTTACGTCAAGCCCGTTGTGCGTTTTGAGTTCGGCGCGCGTGGCGCACAGCTTCCGGCCGAACAACGAACCCTCTCAACCTATATCCAACAAGCCTTTCCCGATCTGCCCGGCCTTAACCCTGTTGATGTGCGCACCCTCGGTATCGAACGGACCTTCTGGGAGAAGGCGACGATCCTACACATGTTGTTCCATCAGGACAGAAGCAAACCGCTCGCTGACCGCATGTCCCGGCACTACTATGACATGGCGCAACTGACCCAGCACAACGCCAAGGCGCGGGCTTTGGCCAATCTCGACCTCTTGAGCGAGGTTGGCCATCATAAGTCGGTGTTCTTCAAAGCGGCCTGGGCGAGATACGAAGACGCAAAACCGGGATCGCTTCGCCTAGCCCCAGGCAAAGACCTCGAGGCCGCACTCCGTCGGGACTATGCCGGAATGCATGAGATGATCATGGGTGACGCGCCAAGCTTTGATGACGTGATGAGCGCGATCGCGGCGCTGGAAGCGGAAATCAACTCAGCCTGACCTCGCAGAGCTTGGTTATTGGAGATCATAAAACTGGTGATTGAGAGCCATTAGAGCTTCGACTGCCAGGCCAGCAAATGGTGATGAGTTATAGGATGCAGCTCTATAACTCATAAATGGCCCAAATTTGAGCGATAGATCGCGATTTTCGCCGCTGGCATGTCATTCTGCAGCCAGTCCCGCATCCGTCAGCTGTTCACGGTCCGGCAGGTCTTGGAGCGACTCCAGCTCGAACGCCACGAGAAACTTCTCCGTCGTCACATAGGTGTAGGGTGCTCCGCGCCGCGGCGACCGTGGTCCGGTCCCGATCAATCCGCGGGCATGTAGCCGCCCGATAAGGTCGCGGCTGATCTCCTTGCCGAAGATGTCCTTGAGCCCGTCCCGGGTGATCGGCTGGTGGTAGGCGATGGCGGCCAACACGGCAACGTCGTATTCGCGTAGGTCGAGATCCTGATCGCCGACATCCGCCGCGGTCTGGATCGCCGCCGCATAGGCCGGCCGCGTCCGCAGCATCCATCCGCCGGCCACTTTAGCGACTTCGAAGGACCGCCCCTCGAGATCAGCCACGAGATCGTCGATCAGCAGATCGACCGAGGCCCCCTGCCCCACTACGCGCGCCAGGTCCTCGCGCGGCACGGGTGACGCTGAGGCAAACAGCACGGCTTCGATCCGGCGCATCCATTCGCACCAGCGCAACTCTTGGGGAAGCTCTTCAAGCTCCCGATCAAGCCCCTCGTCTGTCTGATCCTTGGCCATCGCTAGACCCCATACAGCCGGAACGTGTCTCGCCCCGTCAATTCGCGCACGGCGCCGAGCTCAACCAGACGGTCGCAAAACCGACGTGCAGCGCGATCCGACCGAAGCGATGTCAATGATGTAGGCGCGACAGCATCCTGTGTCAGTAACTGCGAAACCGCCTCCTCCGCGCCCCTCGCTCTCAGCTTTGGCGCTACCGCTCGCAAGCGACTTGCGCGTCGCGTCAGATCAGTGGCCTGTCGTGTCGCTTCCGCAACCGCCGCGATAATCGCTTGATGGCAGGTCAACCGAAGCCCCTCATCTGACTTTCGCAGATCGCCGCGCTTGAAACCGAGCCCCAGAAGCGGCGTTAGATGCGACCATCCAAGCGCCTGTGCCAAAGCCGCATCGGCCAATAGTAGCGCCGTGGCGAGATCGCGAGGTCGCTCCTCGATCACGGCTTGCAGCACAGCCGCAGCCCGCGAGACCGGCGGCCCCTGCCCCGCGTCGAGCCAGGTCGCAATCTTCTCCGGCTCCAGATCAGGCAACGCGCGGTGCAGTGCATTGACTGACACAGGTCGTTCGATGGCCCGTCGCCAGGACAGGTAAACCTCCCCGGCAGGGCCCGGGCTGTCGCCGGGCTGCAGAAACGCAACCGCATCCCGTAACTCTGACGCCCGTTCCGGGCGTCCCTGATGTGTCATGCATGCCTCCGCCGCGCGCAGCGCCAGACGCGCCCGGAGCAAGGTCTGGGGGACTGCATCTTGGTTCAACACAAGATGCAGATGGCTCAGCGCTGCGCCCGACAAAAACGCCACATCTTCAGGGGTTTCAGACCGTGCGGAGGTGACCCAAGACGGCATTCTGGGTAGTGTGTCGAAGCTGTTAGCGGCATAGGTCATACCACAAGACTATCTGAAGACGGCGCTTTTGTCCACCATATATGGTATAAACCGCCCCGCTTTACCTACATCTTCTATGTCCAATAAGTTTGCATTATCGGACGTAAAAATATAGGCTGCGAAAAGACAGGTAATCTCGCAATAAAGGGCACAGAAGTGGCCGAGAAATCGCGCGCAGACCCCCCTGCCCCGTCAATTAACTCTCAGCGCGACGAGAGAGACGGCTCCGCCAATAACGCCATCCGTGTACCGGACACTGTCGCCACCTCCGGCTCGTTAGAACAGCTGGCCCCATCGGAAGGTTTGTTCGTAGAACCACGCTAAGGAAGAACTTCCAGCGAACACAATCAGGTTCCCCAGTCTCTGGCTGGCCTGATGTTCAGTGGCCGCGCAATTTTGCGGTCGGCGGCCCCGGAATGCCAATCGAAGTCGCCTGATAGGATGACGTGCTCCCATCCGAGCGGCGAGGTATGCGCAAGCAGCTTGGCGTCATAGAGGGGGCTGTTCTGCGCGAGGTGGTTGGCGGCCTTGCCCATGTAAATCGTGTTCCAAAATGTGATGGCGGCGATGACGAGGTTGAGCGCCATGGCCCGTTTTTGTTGGGCCGCGTCAGAGCGGTCATGAATGCGCCCTTGGGCGTGGGCAAAGACGGCCCTGGCCAATGAGTGGCGCGCTTCTCCTTTGTTCAGGCCAGCGTGGCATTCCATGCGTAGGTCGGCGCTCTCGATCCAGTCGAGCATGAAGAGTGTGCGCTCGATCCGGCCGATTTCACCCAGGGCGAGATATAGCCGGTTTTGCTGGCGGTACGCCCCAAGCTTGCGCAGGATTTCAGACGGTTTGAGAGACTTGTCGCGGATGCTGGCCGCGAGCCGCATGATATCGCCCCAATGCTGCCGGATCACCTCTTCGTTGATTGGCCTCCCAATGAGGGAGGACAGAGTGGGCCACGCCTTCGCGCTCCCGAAGCATGCCAGCCGCCGGTCAGGAAAGTCGCGCAGGCGCGGGGCAAAGGTCATCCCCAAGAGATGGAACAGGGCGAAGACGTGGTCCGACACGCCGCCGGTATCTGTGTAATGTACAAGTGGGTCGAAGCTGGCCGGGTTGGTCAGGAGGCCATCAAGCACGAAAGGGGCTTCGCCTGCCGTTGCCCCGATGACGCTGGAATGGAAGGATCCGTACTGGCCCGACAGGAAGGAATAGAGTTTCAGGCCGGGATCAGGCCCGTATTTCGCGTTGATGAGCCCGCTGCCGCGATTGGCAGCAAAGAACTGGCCGTCCGATGAGCTGTGCTCCGCCGCACCCCAGTGCTGCGCGAAGGGCAAACCATGATGGGCGTCGACGATACGCCCCAAGGCATCCGCGAATGTCTCCGGCCGAAGATACCATGTCTGCGCCCAAGTCAGCTGCGCGTGGCTGACACGCGATGAGGCATGGGCCATCCGCTCCAGGCCGAGATTGGTGGCCCCGGCCAGGATCGTGGCCAGAACGGCGGCAGGTTCATCGTGCTGCTTGCCAGACCGCAGGTCAGTGAAGGCATCAAGGAACCCGGTCTGCGCGTTTACCTCCCAGAGCAACTCCGTGATGCGGATGCGGGGCATCACGGCATCAATCGCCCGTTCCAGTCGCACGGCGGCGGGCGGTGTGACCGCGTCATGCGGCGTAATCTTCAATCGCCCGCGCTCAATTCGGACACCAGAGAGCGCCTTGCGCTTCAGGACGCGCTCTACTTGGTCAAAACGTTTCTCAATCGTCACTCGCCGATCAGACAACCATGCTTCCGGATCTGTCTCGAAGCCCGCATTCCGCATAATGGTTTCAGCCTTGTCCCGGGGCTTCAGGTAGCTGTCGAACCGGCGATACTCACGGCTTCCGTCGACCCAGATATCCCCGGCGCGCAGGCGCTCGCGCAAGGTGGACACAACGGCGGTCTCGTACACACGCCGTTGTGGCTGACCATCCTGGACGATCAGCGACGACCAATGTTTGGCCGCGAAGGGCATGGGCGGATCATCGGGCAACTTGCGTTTACCTGTGCGGTTCTGTTCGCGCAGCAAGGCGATTGCGTCCTTGAGGTCATCCCCCGCATCGGTGGCCTTGAACTCGAAAGCCTCAAGGAATGCAGGGGCAAACTTGCGCATATAGGCGTAGCGCTCAGCCGCCAGAGCGAGCGGGTCACTCGTTGCCAGCTCTCCGAAACCAGCGATTTCGTCACGCTTGCCCAAGAGAGTTTCCCATCCGACATCAGCATCCAACGCAGCAAAGGGATCTTGCCCCAGATCTTGTGCGCGGGCCATGGCATCAATGGACGCGCCAAAGAGCTGCATCAGCTTGCCAACCCGGGTTTTTCCCATGCGCCAGACCTCCTCTTGGCGATTGCGGGAACGTGAGAAGAGCTGGCCTGTCAGTCGCTCGAACATGGCGATGGTCGCGTCGGTGATCGTGATGGATAAATCCGCCATCTGCGCCGCGAGCGTTGCAATCCGCCGTCGTTCGCCAAAATCGTTCAGCAAGCTCACAGGGGCCACAGCGCCCTCGCGCGCGAACTTGAGCAGCCGGTCGGGGTGGAGGCCGTGCCCAAGGTTTGGCGGTAAATTCAGCGATCGCAGATAGTTCAAGCGATCCAGAAGCGCGGTCATGCTGGCCGGACTGGTCGAATACGGATAGCCCCGCAACCACGTGAGACGCGTTTGCCCAACCGATGGATCATTGACCAAAAGCGCCTGCAACTGGACACGTTGCTCCGGTGAGAGAGCATCAAACAGCGCGGCGGCAGCCTCGCGCCGGGCGCGGGCCCGCCCTTTCAGCGCAAGGCGCTCGAGCGTATCCACGCTCGGCAACACCAGATGCTGCTTGCGCAGCTCCCCGACCAGCGTCTCAACAATCTTCACGCCGTGATCCGTCGCGAAGGCCGCCCTCGTGGCGACATCCTCCGCTTGCTGGACATGTTCAGGTCCGAAAGGGGCAAGCCCCAAGTGGCGCATCGCGACGGCATGATGTTCGTGCCGCGTATTCCGCCTGATGGCATATTCGTCGAGAGTACAAGCCTCCACCTGAAGTTGTTCAGCAAGCCAAGTGATCAGTTCCGCTGGCGGCATGATGCCGTCGCTCCACCCGAAGCCCGGGTAGCGCAGCAGACAAATATGCACCGCGACACCAAGGAGGTTTTCGGCGCGACGTCGAGTGCGGATCAGGTCAATGTCGTCCCCGCTCAGCAGATAATGGCGGATCAAAGCATCAGGATCTGTCGGCACCTCGAAGAGGTCTGCATGCGCGCGGGAAGAAAGTAGTCGGCGGGCCATAAGGTGTCCTCAAAACGTAGTTGCACGTTTGAAGACCTCGAATATTATGGAGACCAATAAAAAGACATATTTTCCACGCCAATTCAGGATCACATCGATGACGTGAAGTCAGGCCACAAAACGGCCGTTTTGGCGACACCATGACACGCACTGGCGACATCCTCGGATACGCAAGAGTCTCCACCGCCGACCAAGACCTGTCCGGCCAAAAAGACCGGTTGCTACAACACGGCGCTATTCGCGTGTTCGAGGACGTGATCTCCGGCAAGACGTTCAACCGACCTGGGCTAACAGAACTGCTTGATCAGGCGCGCCCCAACGACACCCTCGCCGTTATCCGCCTTGATCGTTTGGGACGCTCGCTCAAGGAGCTGCTGGAAACCGTCGATGACCTGAAGGCCAGAGAGATCAACCTGATCAGCCTTGAAGAGCGGATCGACACGACATCTGCCGCTGGCGAACTCGTATTCCACGTGTTCGGGGCCATCGCGCATTTCGAGCGCCGCCTGATCTCAGAGCGCACCAAAGATGGCCTGATCAACGCCCGAAAGCATGGTCGCAACCCTGGGCGCCCACCATTGCAACCCGAGACAATCTCAGCCCTCCAGGATCTCGTCAGCGCAGGACAATCCGTCGCCCAGGCCGCAAAACACCTCGGCATAGGCAGATCAACAGCTTACAAGGTGATCAGAAACGCTACACCATAAGCCATGTTCAGTTTTCGTTCCCCCTTAGCGTGGTTCTACGAAGAAACCTTCCGATGGGGCCAAACTCTCGCGGCTCGGGAAGGGGTATTCGGGCCCCTGCCCCCAGAGACCCAGCCGCGCGGCATAGGCCAGGTTGTGCACGCTCGTGGCACCCGTGGCCGAAATGTAGAAGACGCGGGCGCGGGGTGCTGCCAGTTGCAGCCGCAGGCCAGCAAGGCCCTGCTGAGAGGGTTTGACCCCCCTGCCCTGCTCGGACCCTGCCGCGTTCTGCATGGCATGGGCTTCATCAAAAGCCAGCACGCCGTCGAAATCTCCGCCCATCCACTCAAATATCTGGCTCAGCCGCGTGGTGCCGCATTTGCCCGCGGACCGCAGCGTGGCGTAGGTCACGAACAGGATACCGTCGCCCATCGGGATGGGCTGGTCCGGTTTCCATTTGGAGAGCGGCTGGATGTCGGCAGGCGAGCCGCCGAGATCGGTCCAGTCGCGGATCGCGTCCTCGATAAGCGTGGCGGATTTGGAGACCCAGATCGCCTTTCTGCGCCCGCCCAGCCAGTTCACGAGAATGAGCCCCGCGCATTCGCGACCCTTGCCGCAACCGGTGCCGTCGCCGAGGAAGTAGCCGAGGCGATAGGCCTGTGCATTCGGGTCATCATCGGCGCGCGTCAGCTTGGTCTGGTCGTCATCGATGGTAAACCGACCGGGCAGGTCGCGCCCATGGGCATCATGCGCCATGACGATGGTCTCGAGCTGCGCCTCGGAAAGATGTCCCTCCTCGATCAACCGTGCGGGCAGGTGCAATTCCGCACTTGCGGTACCTGAGGGCACCGGCGGGGCCACAGAGGCCATGGCGATGCTCTCTACCAGCGGCGTGGGATGTTCCTGCGCGCCTGCGATCTCGATCCGCTGCGGACGGTAGCGCGCATAGATGTCCGAGATGGGCGTGTTGTCGCGCGGGACATCGAAGCTTGTGAAGCTGAGCGGACGGACGGCATTGGCCCGTGGTTTGGAGGCGGCAACAGGCACAGCGGCGGTCTTGCGCGGGGCAGATGATGGAACGGTCGGCTGAGCATGAGGGATCGCCGCTGCCCGTTTTACGGGGCGCATCTCGGGCCGGGTTGCGGCCCCGGCGTCGACATATGCCAAGGCTTCATCCAGATCCCGCACAGGGACGCGGATCATCTCGCCGTCTTCCTGCACCTTGTCGAAGACCATGAGCTGGGTTTCCACAGAGGTGCCGAGCTTGCGGTAGACCTGCCCCGGCATCGTCAACGCCAGTCGCGGCGTCAGGAGGCCGCAGGCGCGGGACCAATGCGCGGCATCGCGTTCGGGCGTGAACCCCGGCGGCATGATCGCCACAAGCCGCCCTCCGCGTGCCAGGCGCTTGGCAGCGGCGATGAGGTGCTTGGCGGCGATGTGTTTGTCCCGGGAACGATCGACCGAGGAGGCGAAGGGCGGGTTCATCACCACGACATCAGGGAAAACCGGCGTCCGCAGCAGGTCATCGATATGCTCGCCGTCATAGCCCGTCACCTCGCCGCCAAAAACCACCCGCAAGAGGCTCTGGCGGAAGGGGTCGATCTCGTTGAGCACAAGGGTGGCAGCGGCCCGGGCGGCGAAAGCGGCCAAGGCGCCGGTGCCCGCCGAGGGTTCCAGAACGGTCTCGCCCTTGCGGACCGCCGCCGCCCGCACGGCCATTACCGCGAAAGGCAACGGCGTGGAAAACTGCTGCAGCCGGATTTGCTGTTCCGGCCGGCGCGTTTCCGTCAGGAGCCGCGAGGCAAGAAGTTTTGCGGCAGAGTAATCATCCTCACTGTTGTCGCCACGTAGCAGCGCCTGCACAGCCGCGGCCTGCATCAGGTCATAGGCCATCCGCCAGTCCCAGGCACCTCCGGCATCGTTGCCATGAAACGTCTCGCGCATGATGCGCGCGAGCGCTGAACTGCGCAGGGGTTGGTGGTCGATCTCCGCGCCGATTTGCGCCAGCGCAGAGGTGAGATCAGCGTCGGAGATTGAGAGAGCCGGGTTTGCCAGTTTGGGCTTCGTCATGGGGATTTCCTTTGGATCAGGGTCTGAGTTCCAAAGGACAAAAAGCCCGCTCTACACTTTGAAGGCGTAGAGCGGGCAATTTCTTAGCGGAGGGCCTGCACACCGATCATGGCCACTGCTGCGCAGCATGAAGTACGCGCAAAATGGTCACCATCTCAGGGCTTTCAGCATAAACTACGATGTAGTTCGGTCGAACAACCATCTCCCGGGTCCCATCGACACGGCCCGCACGATACATTTGAGGGCGTTCTGGAAGCAGGGACGTCTTGTGTTCAATCTCATCTTTGAGAACTTGAGCGGCATCCGGGTTGTCGTCAGAGATGTAGTCAATGATTGCCAGCAAGTCGGCGATGGCCGTGGCTTTCCATTCAAGATTTGGCAAGGCGCTTCCCGTCAATCAATGCCTGAGCGTCTTGCATCGCCTTGGCATGGGGCGTTGTGGGCCTTGGATCGTCCAGCGCTTCCTGTACCTTCGCCCGGAACCAGGCGTCATAGGCATCCGGATCAGCGGTCAATCCGGCAGGCAAGCCGCCTTCTGCGGCTACGCGGGTCAGAAGAATACGCACCGCGTCGGAGAGCGTCAGACCGACGCCCGCAAGTGCGTCCGAAGCCTGTGCTTTCAGCTGATCGTCAACACGAACGTGAAGCATGGATGTTTGGGCAGGCATGAATGGTCCTCCTATCGTTCACATTGATGTATCTCATTTGAGATACGATTTCAAGTCGGCGGTATGTGCGCGCGTAGGCCCGAAGTGTGGTCTCATCTGGTAACTCAGCCACCCTGCCCCGCCATAAACTCGGCGAGCACCGGGCTGGCCTCGCCCTTCGCGGAGTTGAGCAGCTCCGAGCCCGCAAGCGAGGCTTTCGACAGACGAACGAGCCCGCCGGTTTCCTCAATGCGATAGCAGCGGCGTTTTTGGCGCCCGCGCCTGTAGTGGGTCGCGGTGTCGATCTGGCAGGTGCTGCCATCGGTGAGCGTCACAGGTGCTGCGAGCTTGATCCTGTCGCCTTCGGCGTAGTCGGGAATCGCGGCCCAGTCCCGGCAGCGCTGGCGCCAGGCATGGGCGTAGCTGTCCGGGTCTTTAAGCTCGGACAGCAGGGCCAACAGGCTCAGAGGCGCGCGAGATTCGACCGGTCCCGCGCTTTCCTCCATGTCCTTGTAGCCCCAGCAGCCGTCATCGTATCGGGTGAGGAAGACAGCCCCGAAAGTGATGGAGCCATCCGCATCGGTCACATAGGTCGTGTCCTCGACAGGGGTGCCGTCGAGATTGGTGACCCTTGCCGCCGCATACCAAGTCGAACCCACCTTGCAGGCTTTGACCAATGCCGTTTTGCGCCTGTCGCTCTCGAAGGTGCAGAGCCGGGTGATTTCCGCTTTCTCATCCGCATAGGTCTGGACGCGACGGTCCGTGTAGAAAAGCCAGCCCACTACGCCGCCCTCCGGTCATCGATTTCCATCAGCGCATCGAGCGGCACGCGATAGGGCTGCATAGCATCGAAATCCTCGCAATTGCCGCAGTTCTGCACGATCGCGAAGGTGTCGCAGGCATCCTTGAGGATGACCCGGAAGGTGCCGCCGAGGCCCGAGGGCACCTCGTAGGTCCCGCCGATGAGATAGTCCGAGGCCCGGCGCACGAAGACGCGGATGCTGTGACCATCGGTGGCGAGCCGGACCGTCCCTTGGCCACGGTCGATGAGCACCTGCACATCGTCGAGGATGTCGGTGTAGAACTGGCCGGTCAGATCGCGAAACGCCATGCGGCGCTGCGCCATCCAGTCGGTGTCCCGGAACGGGTTCATGCCGTCAGCAAAGGCAAAGGAGGGATCGGCCTGTTCGGTGGTGACGATGCGGGTGGTCGTGCCATCGATGCCGTTCGAGCGCAGTTGCACGCCATTGCCGACGATCAGGATCAGGGCGGGCCTGTCCACGGGTCCGTTCCAGTTGGGCAGGAAGGTTTTGCAGGCGCGCGCATGGGCGATCTGCGCCGCGATAGCGGAGGCAGAGAACTTGAGAATAGCCATGGGGATGTCTTTCGGTTGGGTGTGGGAAGACCGACCCGCGCGGGCGGCATGGCTCGCGCGGGTCGCGTGAGGACTCAGGCCGCTTGCGCGACTTCGCTGTCAGGTTCCGAAGTTTCCGCAGTGTGCTCCGCCTCATCACAGGCGCCGCCCGCGGTCTGCATCATTGGCGGGCACCAGGCGGCCACCGCGGCGCGCTGTGCATCCGTCAGCGTGGCGAAGGGTTCGGCGAAGAGCTTGTCGCAGAAGGCGACGATTTCCTTCTTGCTCGACGAGGCCAGCGTCACCGCCTCCTGGGCGAGGCCCAGTTCCTCGCCGAGGATCTTCAGGAGCCATGCCTTCTTGAAGCGGTTGAAGAGCGCCGCATTCGGCGTCCAGTGGGCGCGGATGTCGGGCATGATCTCGATCTCGAACGCATGCATCAGGCTGTCGCGCTGGCGGTCCCGCGCGAAGCAGGACTGCGTGGTGCTGGCCGTCGCATAGGCCACGAGCTTGGCCTTCTCCCCTGCATCGAGCGCGCGAAACGCCGCGAACTGATCGGCGGGCGGGCGGGTATCATCGAGCCACGAGAGGTCCAGCACATCATGCGCCGCGGCCACCTGCTCGAGGGAGGTCTCGTCGATCTCGTCCATTTTGGCGTGGTTGCGGTATTCCTTGCGGGCATCGATCTTGATCGCCTGCGTGACGCTCATGCCAGTGCCGAGGACGTCGGTCACCAACTTGAAGAGCGTCAAATCGAGCGTGGCCTCGGGATTCAGAGCCATCGCGGCGCCTAAGGCCTTAGCCCGCTCGGTCTTGAGGTCCTCGGCCAATGAGGCCGGATAGGTTATTTCCCCGACGTCCGGGGCCTCCTCCCCGGTCGGGTTGGCCGAGGAGCCGCGCGCGCCCTCCCCTTTGACGGTGTCCTCGGGGCGCACGAGGCCCACATGGAGCGTAACCTGGCCACTCGACCACGAGGCGATAACCCCGGCCCGCGCCAGATCCTCGGCGCTGTAGGCCTCATGAAGGTCGCGGGCTTCCTCTTCCAAGGCGTCCACGCGCTCGTAAAGCGCATTGTAGGCATCGTCTTCGAGCCCCTCATCCTCCATCTCGAGCTGGAGTTGCTCGAGCGCGGCGGTGATCTCGTCGATGCGCTTCTGGGATGCCTCATCCGGCTCGATCGGGCCGGGATAGACCCGGCCGTAGTCGGCCATGGTCGCGTAATCATAGCGGACCATCGCATCGGCCCAGGCAAAGCCTAGCTTGATGCGGGCCTCTTCGGCGGCAGCCCCGAGTTTCTCGAGCAGGATGGTCTCGACCAGCGCCGCATCCTCCAGCACGGAATGCTCTTCCAGGAGATCGGCCGCGATGGCCCCACCTCGCGCTTCGTAGTCCTCGCGTACAAAGGCCCCGATATCGTCACTGACCTGCACACCACGCGACTTGAGCGCCTGCCGCACCCTGTAGGCCTGCAGGTAGCTGTCCTCCTTGGTGAGCGCCTCATAGACTTCGCCTTGCACCTCCTGGCTCGGATGCTCAGCAAAAGCCTTCATCGTATCGAGCGTGATCGTCTTGGCCCGCGCCGCGGCGCGGATGTCGGGGTGGATCAAGCCATAGCGCAACCGGCCTTTCACAGCGGCCACCGTGGTGCCGAAGGTCTTGGCGATCGTCTCGGGCGTCTGGCCGTCGATCTCCATCATCCGGGCGAAGGCCTCGAACTCGTCGATGGCGTTCATCGGTGCCTGGGTGATGTTCTCAGCAAGCGACAGCGCCGTCGTCACGTCGCAGTCTTCCGGCACGAGGCGGCAGTCGACCTTGGTTTTCGCGGTGAACCCCTTCTCGCTCTTGTCCGCGACCAGCTCTTTCAGCGCGGCATGGCGGCGACCGCCTGCGAGGACGGCGTATTTGCCGTCGATCTTCTGAACTAGGAGCGGCTGGAGGAGACCCAAAACGGCGATGCTGGCTTTCAGATGCGCGATGTTCTCGGGGTCGTAGGTTTCCGGCGAGTTGCTGCGCACATTGGCAGGGTGAGCTGTCAGATCGCCGAGGGCGACGGCGACGGGTTTGAAACTTGCGGTCATTGGATGTCCTTTTCGGTGGATGAGGTGGGGCCCGCGCGTTCACGCGCGTGACCAATCCCCGGCTTCGGGGATCACCACGAAAAAAGGCCCGCTTTGCCTTTTTGGGGGCAGCGGGCCTTCATCGTCTGAGATGTCAGGAGGAGGTGTCCCCTGCCCCTCTACCAGTCGCGCGCCAGCATAATGGTCAGCACGCGCATGGTGGTGGCGGGGTTGTCCGGGGTCTCGGCCCCGTAGCGGAAATCGGAATCCGCTTCATACAGATCGATTTTCCAGAACACGGTCTCGCCGCGGATCTCGACCGCCCCGAAATCATGCCATCCTTCGGGATCGTTCTCGGACTCGAAGGTCTCGAACATGCCCGTGGCCTTCACCGCCTCGGCCATGAAGCCGTCACCAGCCTCCATGAGCGAGCGGGTGACATGTATGCGGCCCTGTATGGGCTGCGCGGGCGGCACCCCGAGGCACGCGAGCTTGCGGAACGCGTCGTTCTGCGCCGCGATCACACTCGGATCAGGGCGGTCTGTCTGGGCTTGTGCATTGATGGTCATTGGGCTCTCCGTTGAGAAGTTGAAACACCCTTCCCAAAGCCCGCTTTTTCTTTTCCGCACGGCGGATGAATCGAGGCCGAAGGCGCCCTACCCGAACAGCCCCTTGAGTCTGTAATTGGGGTTGGGGATGGTTTCGATCCAGCCGCCCTGTTCCTTGATGGTCTCGAGCGCTGCCGAGAGTGGATAGGCACCCTCGGACGCGCTCCACCAATAGGCACCGCGCTTAAAGGCGATGATCTTACGGCGGCCGTCTTCGAAGCAGGCCACCCGCAGCGTCTTGGGTTCCTTGCGTGACATGGGCGTCTCCGTTCTCCATGTGGTCAGGCGGCCTCGGCGTCCTCCCCTGCCCTCCCCGCCTCCGACCGTGCGATCAGGTAGTCGCAGGCGCGCTGCGCGTCAGCGGCGTGCTTGAAGATGGCGCCCTTGTCCGAGCGCAGAACGCGCAGCCAATTATAGAGATACGCAGCGTTCATCTCGAGCGTATGGGCCGTAAAGCCGAGCGTCTGGCCAAGGAACACCGAGGTCAGTTCGGCGACGATCTCTTCGCGGGCATAGGCTGTGTTGCCGAAGCGAGAGAAGCCGTAGTCGCGGTTCAGCCGATGCGGGGCTTTCGTGGCATGGGCGTTATGCCGATGTCGGCATAAGGCTCATAATGCCGCGCTTTGGATTATGCCGCGCTGCCCCATCAAATGCCTGATCTGATGGGGTATTCAGCGCGGCAGGTCAGCATAACTTACAAGGCTTCGAGGAACGACAACAGATCGTCACCGGGTCGATAGCGACCGCCCGGCGCGTCCACAGGCTTTGTCAAAGCCATTGCCTTTTCCTTAAGTTCGATATCAGCGTGGATATAGACCTGCGTCGTCTCGACGGATTCATGGCCGAGCCAAAGGGCAATGATGGTTCGATCAACGCCGCTTTGTAAAAGCTGCATTGCAGCCGTGTGGCGCAAAACATGTGGTGTGACACGCTTCAACCTGAACGTCGAGCTGTGCAGGGCAGCACTACTCGCGTGTTTTCGAACTATTCGTTCGACTGCGTCTCGGCTCAAGGGCGCGCCTC
This sequence comes from Yoonia sp. SS1-5, assembly GCF_038443705.2. Lineage (NCBI taxonomy): Bacteria > Pseudomonadati > Pseudomonadota > Alphaproteobacteria > Rhodobacterales > Paracoccaceae > Yoonia > Yoonia rhodophyticola. The sequence goes on from NZ_CP151764.2 coordinate 152,741, forward strand.
GAATGGTTGCAAACAGAGGCTGGCTGGAAGCAGCACGCGACTGGGCCAGCCACCACTTCAACGCATTTTGACTGTCTTTTCGAAGCGGTGTCGCGCGTTCCTTTCGGCCTTTGCCCATGCACCTGACATGAGGCCCCGTTCCAAGCTCAACATCAGCCACCCGCAAACCGATCAACTCCGATACACGCAACCCTGTCTGGAGCATCGTAAGCAAAAGGACCCGATCACGCCGCCCAAACCAAGTCGATTGGTCGGGTGCCTTTAGCAACGCCTCCATTTCATCACGCGTCAGGAAGTCTACGACACGTTTTTCATGACGTTTGGAGGGCATGGCCAGAACTCTTTGGCAATGATGCAACAATTGAGGCTCGCACCCAGCCACATATTTGAAGAAGGACCGAATGGCGGCAAGACGTGTGTTCCGGCTTCTCGCGCTATTGCCTCGATTTTCTTCGCAGAAAGTCAAAAACCGCCCGATGATGTCAGCATCAATGTGTGCAACATGCAGGTCCGTTGGTTGTAGCTTCGTCTGTGCTTCTGCGTATTTCAACAATAACCTGAAGGTGTCACGATAGCTGGCAATGGTGTTTGGACTGGCCTGCATTTGCGTCAAAAGCCGTTCGGTAAAGAACCGCTGAACGTAGACTGGCAATGGATAGGTTGCGATCATGATGCACCCTCCAAAACCCGCTGTTCGGCCCGCGCAGCGGCGAGTTGCATGAGTTCTGGCACCGCCTCGATGTACCAGAATGTGTGCTTTGGTTCTGAATGTCCCAGATAGGTGCTGAGCTTGTACATCTCACATTCGATGTCCCGGCCATCTCGGAACCAGTCCAAGATCGTGTGGACCGCAAAACTGTGGCGCAAATCGTGGATGCGAGGGCCATGACCATGACGGTTGAAGGATTGAGGGGATCGTAGACCGACATTTCGGCTGACTTGCGCGAAGTTGTATCGCGCACCGCAGTCACCAGCCGGTTCGCCATCTTCTTTGATAAAGAACCGTTGCGTTTGATGTTCGATCAGGCGATCTCTCAAGTGAGCATAAGACGCAAGCCGATTAGCGGTATCCTTGTTGAACGGGAGCTGTCGATCCCCTCCATTCTTGGAGTTCCTGACAACAAGAACCGCACGGTTCAGATCAACATCGTGCTGATTCAGAGACAGTGCTTCATTCACACGCATTCCTGTCACAGCGATCAACCCAAAGAGGGTCTGCCACAGTGCAGCCCTTAGTCCGTATGGCGACGGTAAACGCCCGGCCTCAGCGACGATATCTGCAATTTGCTTTGGCGCGTAAATGTAAGGGACGCGCCTTCGGTATCGGCCTGCAACAAGTTGGCTTGAAGGGATCTCGGTTTGGCCGTCATGTTCCGCGAGCCAGAAGGCAAATCTGCGAACCATCCCGAGGCGATGAGACCAGGTATTGTCGTCCGCACTGCCATAGTTTTCTTTCCAATCGAGGAACAAGGCCGTCGAGATCAGATGCTCCCCGATTTCGTCGCCGTAATTCACGAACTTGCGCAGCACTCGTTCATCAAACGAGAGATCAAAACCCATCGCGCGGCGCAAAGCCAAGTATTCGTCAAGCCGTTGCGAAAGAGTTTTCATTGCATGTCCTCCCCAGTCGGCCAAGGGCGCGAGATCGAGCGCAAGGCATCGACATCGTGTTGCGCATAGATTGTCGTTGCCAGTGGAGACCGATGACGCAGAACATCGCCGATTTCAGAAAGTGAAGCGCCATTTCGCAGCATATCAGTGGCGAGGCTGTGCCGAAGAATGTGCGTGCCGATGTATGCCTGTGGCGGGGTAATACCGGTTGCGTCATAGGCATCACGCAAAATCCAGCGCAGGATTTGAGCATCCTTGAACCTTTTGAATGGCGGTTTTACCGAGACAAACAACGCGCGGTCCGGCCCCCGGCGTTCATTTTGAATGTAATCCACAATTGCTTCGCCAATCTCTGCTGCCATTGGCATCTTGTCGTGCAACTGCCCTTTGCCCCGGATCAATATCTCACCTGCACGCCAATCGATGTCATCCAACTCTATCGCTGTCACCTCTGGTGCTCGAAGCCCCAGACGGGCGATAAGCATCAGCATTGCATAGTTGCGTCGGCCAGTTTTCTTGTGACCTCGAACCACGTCTATCAGGCGGTTAACTTGGTCTGGTTCGAGGTATCGCGGGATACCTGTTGGTTTTGGTTGTCGGGCCTTTGGTACCGACTTGCTCAGGTTCCGCTCTGTTTTGCCACTCCAAAACAGGAACTGGAAAAGGTTGCGAAGGTGTGACGGACCCGTCTTATCGCGCGGCGCATTCTGCTCTTGGCGCAACCGAATGATGAAGCCCGTGATATCGTCCGGTTTGATCGAATGCAGGTCACCTAAGCCCTCGCCAAACTTCGCCGTCAGGAACCGTTCATAGAAGCGCAGGCAATGATAGATCGTATCATCGTACAACCCACGTTGAACGCGGAGATAGGTTTCATATTCACGTTTCAGGCAGGCTCGTGGCGACATATCCAGCTGTGGTGGTAGACGTGGCGCGGCGTTGGCGTTCTCAATCAAGTAATCTCGAAACCGGTTCAGGCGGTGGCGGCAGTGCTTTCGGTCTTTCTCAGAAACGGCATTGATAATCGGCGTAGCAAACTGCTCCATACAGTCATCGGTCAGGTTAGCGGGACTGAGCTTCGCCGCTTCCATCGCAGACCAAAGGGCCTTCGCAGTGGCGCTGTACTTGGCCAGTGAGCCTGAGCCATAGCCCTCAGCCTCGATCTGCAACGCAAATCGCTCCGCATAGTTGGCCGTGCGTTGCGGTGGCTTCGCCAAGTGATCTGATCTTGAGTGATATTCCATTGGTATTTCCTTCATGTGGTTGAAGGGCGTACTTATGGCAGATCACCGAAGCGGACGCTCATTGCGCAATCTCGGGCAGTAACTTTGCGGACAAAGGGTGAGTTCGCTGCGTTTGCGCAAAAGGCTGCTTCCTTGCGCTTTGCAGACCTTCACCTTGGATTGCACACGAGGCGCACACAATCAGCGATTAATACACTGATTCAAAAGGACAGTCGGGTCGATCCTCCATCGACTGGTCGAAGTTATACTCGAATCAATTGCCAAAACCTGACCTTCGTTGGCTCGGTGGTCAATGCTGGGTCAGTGCCCAAATTGCTCGTTGGGCTGTTGGCCGTGCTACGGAGGTGCGGTTTGGGTCGCTAGTTATCAACCAATGGTTCAGAGACGCTATCCACCAGACATTCCCGCAGGTGGCCCGTCTTCTTGGAGAATACGACAGCCGCATCGCCTTCGGCCAAAGCCGCCTCTTTTTGGTCTGGCCCCACCTTATCTTGCCGCATAACCGATCGCTTGTCTTTGAGTGCGCGCCCGGCACCGGCAGCGCAGGTGCAGGTGCAGGTGCAGCGGGGCTATTCATTTTCATTGCCTCTTCAACCATCGGCAGGGAAAACTATAGCTCTCGAAGGTGCCCAATCACAAAATCGTCTAGTATGTAAAGTGGCTTCGATCACCTGGCACCTTTCCATTTCCCGTCAGTTTCAGATCAGAGACTTGCCATAGAGATTGTTCTGCCCGGCAGGTCGCTCTAGAGCGTCCATCCCCCATCAATCTTGAGTTCGGCACCGGTGACAAAAGCTGCTTCATCGGACGCCAGATAGGCAGCCATGCCTGCGATCTCTTCTGCTTTTGCGACCCGGCCCATTGGCTGGCGCGCGATAAAGGCGTCGCGTGCCTTATCCTTTCCGCCCATCGCGCGGCCAAGCTCATCAACGCGCGCGTGCCATGACGGGCTTTCAACTGTACCAGGGCAGATTGCATTGCAGCGCAATCGGTCGGCGGCAAAGTCTGCAGCAACGGCCTTGGTCAGCCCGATAACCGAAGCCTTTGTCGCACCATAGACATAGCGGTTCGGTGCGCCCTTCAACGAAGAGGCACCGGATGACATATTGATGATGCAGCCACCCGAAAGGCCAGTGTCCCGCTTTTTGGCCAACATGCCGGGCAAAAAGGCGCGGATTAATCGGTGCATCGACTTCACATTAAGATCGAATGAGAAATCCCAGTCTTCATCAGATGCATCAAGCACTGTCCCGTGATGCACAAACCCCGCAATGTTGCAAAGCGTATCGATCTGGCCCACCTCGGCGGCATAGGCGGTGATTGCAGCCCCATCGGTGACGTCAAGTTTACGGGCATCAGCGTAATCTGGGTTAGTTAACAGATCGCCGTTGACATCGCTGGCAAATACCTGCGCACCTTCCAAGGCAAACCTGTCAGCGATCGCTTTTCCAATCCCCTGCCCCGCGGCGGTGACGACCGCGATGTTTCCCTGCAGCCGCATTAGCCTGCCACCACGGACTGGCGTTGCTGGCCAAGCCCATCGACAGACAATTCAACGACATCGCCAGGCCTAAGAAACACGGGCGGCTTTTGACCTTGCCCCACACCCGGTGGCGTCCCGGTCGAGATCACATCCCCGGGGTGGAGTGACATGAACTGGCTGAGATATGAGATCAGGAATGGCACCTTATAGACCATCGTATTAGTTGACCCATCCTGATAGCTATGCCCATTGACTGACAGCTTCATTGCAAGGTCTTGCGGGTCTGTGATTTCGTCCTTTGTGACCAGCCAAGGGCCCAAGGGCCCGAATGTGTCGCAGCTTTTGCCTTTGGTCCACTGCCCCGACCGCTTTTGTTGAAAATCGCGCTCGCTGACATCATTCATGATGGCGTAGCCCGCCACATAGTCGAGCGCATCTTCTTCGCTGACGTATTTGGCATGGGTACCGATAACGATGGCAAGTTCGACTTCCCAATCTGTGGCTTTGGAGCTGCGGGGAATTTCGATGTTGTCATTGGGGCCGCAGACAGCGCTTGTTGCCTTCGAAAAGATGACGGGCTCCGGCGGAACCTCCATACCGCTTTCGGCCGCGTGGTCGGAGTAGTTGAGGCCAATGCAAATGACCTTACCGATCCCACCAACACAGGCCCCGATCCGCGTTGCGGGGTCAATTTGCGGCAAGCTGTCGGGATCGATCCCCGCCAGCTTTGCCAAACCGTCCGAAGACAGCGCATCACCTGCGATATCGGGCACATGCGCCGACAGATCACGTATCCCGCCCTGCCCATCGATCATTCCGGGCTTTTCCTGCCCGATCGGGCCATAACGCAAGAGTTTCATTATCCGTCTCCTCAATATGTGGCGCGCCCACCAGAGAGATCAAAAACCGCTCCGGTGGTAAAGCTGTTTGCAGGAGAGCACAGCCAGCCGATCATTTCGGCGGCTTCTTCAACCAGCAAGAAGCGGCCGCGCGGGATTTTAGACAGCATGTAGTCGATATGCTCTTGGCTCATCTGGTCAAAGATTCGCGTTTTTGCAGCGGCAGGTGTGACACAGTTCACTGCGATGTCCATATCGGCACATTCCTTTCCCGCTGATTTGGTCAGACCAATGACACCCGCTTTGGACGCAGAATAGGCAGAGGCATTGGGGTTACCCTCTTTGCCTGCGACAGATGCGATCAGCACAATGCGGCCAAAACCTTGGACCTTCATCCCCGGCAGCAACGCCCGCAGCAGGTAAAAAGATCCGGTAAGGTTGATCTGAATGATGTCGGTCCAATCTTGAAGCGAATAGTCTTCGATCACCATATTCGGCCCGGCTATCCCGGCGGAATTGACCGCCTGCGTGATTGGGCCCAGCGCGTTTTGCGTCACCTGCGTGGCCGCGTCCACGCTGACCCAGTCGGCCATGTCGACAACGACTGTTTCGGCTTGGGGCAGAACGTCCTTTGCCTGTGCCAGCGCAGCCGCGTCAGTATCCCAAAGCGCAACCTTGCTACCGCTTTGTGACAGATGCTGCGCACAGGCCAGCCCGATGCCCCGCGCACCGCCAGTGATTACGGCAACCTGATCCATCAGCCCAGCGCCGCGATAACGGCGTCAGTATTGGTTACCGTCGCTACATTTTGCATGGCGAAGTTGATGGATGCACGATGCCAGTCGTCGTTCATCGTCGAACAACTGTCCTCTGGAACAATCATATGAAACCCCTTGTCGGCACCCGTGCGCACGGTATGTTCCACGCTCATATTGGTCCATGCGCCACAGTTGATGATCGTGTTACGCCGCCCGTGATGCAAGTAGCTTTCTAGGCGAGATGTTTCCCATGCGCTCATCGACATCTTCTCGACGATCAGATCGTCACCCTGCGGTTCAAGCCCCTTGGCCGGTTCGACACCCCATGTTCCGCGCACGAGCGCGTTTTCACCCTTCAGCCCCTGCATCAGCGCCGCGTGTTGCGCCAGATGCGGGTGTCCCGGTTCACAAACCATCCAGACATGAATGACCATCACGCCTTTGGCGCGTGCAACCGACGCCAGACGCGCGGCATTCGCCACCACATTCTGGGTGCGCGCATGCAACGGGCTGCCGGTTTCAGCAAAAGCCCCGCCCTCGATCATCACGTCATTTTGCAGGTCCTGCAAGATCAGCGCCGTACGCGATCCGTCGATCCGCCTGATCCGGTCCTTGATCTGCAAGATATGGGCTGGTGCCGCGGGCTTCGGCGACGCGCTGGGACTTTTGTCAGCAGTGGGTGTCATGAATGCCTCGGCCCTGCCTTGGGTCTGGGTACGGACCGAATAAACTGAAGTTTCCGCGCAGATGTAAAGGGTCCCCCAATCTGCATCGCCCCAGTGCAGGTTGGCGGCCATTTCGGGCAATATGATCTCGCCCAGTTTCATTCCATGAAAGTCATAGACCCAGATGCCACCCGGTGCGGTAACAAAGATGTTTCCATCCTTGTCAGATTTCATCCCATCCGGCACGCCCTTGCGCAACGGCTCCTTGATGCCACTGGCAAAGATGCGGGCATTTTTTAGCATGCCGTCTTCGCCCACGTCGAACATCCGAATGTTCGCCTGCTCGGTATCATTGACCCACATAAAACGCTCGCAAGGCGACAGGCACAACCCGTTGGGTTGCGTGAACATATAGCGGTCAGAGACTAATACCGGCTCCTGCCCCGGTTGGTGTCCGGGCGGTAACATATACACGCCCTGGAAACCCATCTGACAAGGACGCGGCACACCGAAACCTTCCATCCGCCCATAGGTGGGATCGGTGAAAAAGATGGCCCCGTCACGGCGCACGATGATGTCGTTGGGCGAGTTCAACTCGCGGCCTTCAAAGTGCGTCGCCAGCACTTCGCGCGTGCCATCCCTGCGCAAGCGGACAACAGCTGAGGTACTGTGTTCGCAGATCAATAGGTTCAGCGCGGCATCATAGGTCATGCCGTTACCCTTGTTGGAGGGTTTAGCGATCTCGCTCACACCTTGGCCCGGCACATATTTACGTCGCGTGTCACCGGGCATGTCTGAAAAGATCAGCGTTTGATCGACTGGATGCCAAAGCGGACCTTCGGTAAAGACATAGCCGGTTCCGATCTGGCGCACCGGGGCGTGTCCGTCCAGCAAAGTCTGGAATTTTGGATCAGTTGCAACGTGGCCCATCAGAGGCTCCATTTGTGATGATGCAATGGGCTTCGCCCTGCCCCCGGGAGAACGGGACAGAGCGAAGCGTTGAATGGTCCGCTCCTACATTGGGAACCATTCGCGCTTGGGCAAGGTTTCAGTCAGTGGGCCGGGTACGACCATTCCTGTGCGTCCCACAACCTGCCCATGCTCAACCTTGGCCCCTTTGTCATGGGTCGGAAGGACGAAGGTGTAATTGTTCATCAGTTTCTTGAATGCTGCCTTTTCGGCGCGCTTTGATCCTGAATGGTTGCCGGTAACCTGCGGCTCCATGTAGTTGTTGACCCTTACGTGTTTCACGATTTGGTCGTTGAAGTCGTAGACGACATCACCACAGATACAGGCCAGCCCCTCCGCGGTCTCGACAATCACGTTCATCGATCCTTCGGTATGCGCACCCGCAGGCTCACACCAGACGCCTGGCATGATCTCTTCTGCGCCGGTCAGTTCCAGATCGAGGAACCGCATCGCGTCATCCTCGTAAACCCGCTCGACCAGATGCAGGATGTCGGGCTTGGGGTATTGCGGGTACATGATACCAGAAACGCTGAATTCCAGCTCGCGCCGGTTCAGCACCACGGTTGTGTTCATCGGGAACAGGTCGTCCTTGCCCGCATGGTCAATATGCAGATGGGTGTGCAGGACATAGCGGATATCCCCCATCTTCAGCCCATGTTTGGCCAGTTGGTTTTCGATCATGTTGTCGTGAAACTGCAACCCGCGCATGCCCAGGCTTTCCATGATCGCATTGTCACGATAGCCGGTGTCAACCACGATGGGATAGGCCCCGCCGGTGATCAGAAAGCCATAGACCGGCACACGTCGGGTGCGCCCGCATTCATGCCCCAAAACCAGAAACGAGGTTTCCAGTTCGATATCGCCGTAGTCCAGCACATGAATTTGAAGTGCCATTGTTGGTGTCTCCCTTCGGTTAGAATTTCAGCCGGTAAACCCGGGCCGCTGTTTCGGTAAATACGGATGAAAGATGCTTTTTCGGGATCGCCTTGCGATGTGCCGCGAAAAGATCAGCAAATGATGTCCAAAGCTTTTCAATGGGATAGTTGGACCCGAACATGCAGCGCTCAGCCCCAAATAGATCCAGCGCCGTGCTGGCCTGATCCGCGATGTGCTTGACGTCATTCTTGTGGATGAACGTACCAAGACCCGACAGCTTGCAGACCACATTTGGGCAAGCGGCCAAGGCGCTCATCCCTTCCAGCCATATGGCACGCGCTTTCTTGCTCCGGTCCTCAAGCATGCCGGCATGTTGCAGGATGAATGTCACCTCGGGACAGGCTTGCGCCAGCGCCACGGCGCCGGGCATCTGTGCTGCAAATACCTGTAGATCAAAGCTGAAACCATGATCCGCCAACAGACGCACGTTTGACTGCACCTGCGGGTCCGTGCACAGATCGGCATGAGGTGCAAAACGGTAAGCGGGCGTTTCGTGCCAGTGAAACTGATGCCGAATACCGCATACGCCCTTTATCTCCGACAGCGCCTTCAGTTGGCGCGCACAGTCACGGCGTGTCATGTCGGCGTAAGCCACAATCGCCATAGGCCAACCGGTACGATCGGCCTCGGCCTGTACCCAAGCTGCCTCATCCAGCGCCCAGTTCGGTGCCCAGTTAGCCTGCACATAGACTGACCCGGTGATGCCAGTTCCGTCGATATCCGACAGGTATTCCTCAATGCTGTAGTCCCGCTTTATCGGGGCGTATGGGCCAAATATGCGCGGTTGGTCAGGACCAATCAGCCAAGGCAGATCGGCCTGCCGCCAGATGTGATGATGCGCGTCGATCATGCTGCCCTCGCTATGTTCAGAACGTATTCAGAGATGGCCTGCGCCGTTGATCCGTCCGCCAGACCATCAAGCCAAGGCAGAACACCAGCTAGCGCGGCCGTCTTTGGTTCAAATGCCGGATCAGCCGCCAGGGGCGTCAGCCAATGGAACTGCCACGCCATGCGCGACATGCGTGCGCCCGCGTCGATCATGGCCGTCGGATCATCGCGTTCCAGACCGTCGGAAAGGACGAGAACCAGCGCCCCACGGACAAAGCCCGCATAGCGCGGTACAGACAGAAAGGCTTGCAGCCCGTCGCCGATCCGCGTGCCGCCATCAATATCGCTGACAGCCTGCGCGACCCGCGTCAAAGCCGCCCGCCGGTCTTTCAGGGCAAGACCTGTGGTGATCCGCGTCAGCCGCGTACCGATTGTAAAGACTTCGACGCGGCCTGCTGACTGCGCCAATGCGTGCGCAAATCCCAATAGCGCATCTGACCGGTCCTTCATCGACCCCGACACATCAACCAGACAAACGATCCGCCGCTGGCGGGTCTTGCGCCGCGATTGAGGCAGAACGACCAGATCACCATCGGTACGGGCAGCGGCCTTCAGCGCGCGACGCAGGTCAATCCGATCGCCGTGCTTGCTTTGCTGGCGCCGATAAGACAGGCGCCGTGGCAGGCGCCGTGCCGCTTGTGTTTCAAATTGCCGCAACGCATCCGCCGTGCCAAGAATTGCGCGCTGCGTCAACCGTTCGCTGGCAGTTGCATCTTCGCCTGCGGGTTCATCCGCATCTTCGACTTCGATGTCAGTGGTGTTGTCGCTTGGCTCCAGCGCTTCGATCTCGTCTTCATCACTGTCTGCGTGCGCCTGCACCATCTGTCCAGCAAAGATAGCGCGAAAGATAGCGTCGAACTCATCCACACGCTCGGGCGGGATTGCAAAAAGTGCGCGCGCGGCGGCATAGACGTCATTGATCCCACGCGGACCCAAGACGCCAACACCCGCGATGAAATCCGTCGTCTGATCAGGTGAGACAGCAAAACCTGCCTGCCGCAGCGCTGCTGCCAAAGCAAAGAAGGGATCCAACGCGCGCATCATGCCGCTTGCCCCGGCAGTATCTGATCCAGCTTTGGTGCCAAATAGCCCAGATCATCATGATCCTTCAGCGCAACCCCAATGGCCCGGGCAAAGGCATCGGGCCATGCGGCACCTTGGGTGTTCAGCAGTGTCGCCGCCTCGGCCCATTCAATGGTTTCGGCAACGCCAGGTGGTTTGGACAAAGGCTCCGCCCGCATCAACCCGACAGAGGCAACCACGGCCCGCGCCGTTTCCTCAGCCACACGTGACGCGCGTGTCAGAACGATCTGCACCTCCAATGCAGGATCGGGATAGTCGATCCAGTGATAGACACAGCGTCTGCGCAAGGCTTCATGCAGGTCACGAGTACGGTTGGATGTCAGTACGACTACTGGCGGCTGCGTGGCGCGTTCGGTCCCGGTTTCGGGGATCGAGATCGTGAAGTCCGACAGAAATTCCAGCAAGAACGCTTCAAATTCCTGATCAGCGCGGTCAATCTCGTCGATCAGCAACAGCGAGGTCGCCGGGTTCCGCAGCGCAGACAAAAGCGGGCGTTCCATCAAGAATTCCGGGCCATAAAGGTTCAGCGCGCTGTTCTCAGATTGCCTCAGCGCAAGCATCTGACGTGGGTAGTTCCATTCGTAAAGGGCAGCACCTGCATCAATACCTTCATAGCATTGAAGCCGGATCACCGATCGGCCCAGTACCCCACCCAACGCTTTGGCGGCCTCAGTCTTGCCGACCCCCGGCGCGCCTTCCAACAACAAGGGTTTGCCCAAGGCAAGCGCTAGATAAGAAGACGTGGCGAGTGCCGGTGCAGTGATATACTGCGCCGCTATCAATGCCTCCGCCAGAGCTTCGGGACTATCGACCCCCGCGATATTGGTGCGTGCGACCATCAACCAGACATCCCAGGATGGCGAGGGCCGGGTTTGGCACCGCCGATTGCCTGCAGTCCCCGCAGGATTTTCTCGGGTGTTATGGGCAGTTTGTCGACCCGGACCCCAACTGCGTTATAAACGGCATTAGCGATAGCGGGCAGCACCGGATTGGCACACATCTCGCCCGGGCCTTTGCCGCCATAGGGTGCATCGGCAGCGGGTCGTTCCAGCACGGCGATATCATGCGGCACCGTCTCGCCGGGCCCCGGCATCAGGTAGGTATTAAAGTCCTGCGGCAGATGATCACGTGCGGGATAATAAGGCTCTGTCGTTTCATAAAGCGCGTGGCTGACGCCCATCCAGGCCCCACCGATGAGTTGCTGTTCTACCAGCTTGGGATTGAGCGCGCGCCCAACTTCATAGGCTGAATTGATCTGGTGCACTTCAACTTCACCCGTTTCGTCGTCCACGGTCAGATCAATTACCAATGCAGCGTGGGCATAAGTGGTGACCGGACTCATCTCGCCGGTGTCCCAATCAACGCCTGACGGCTCGATCAAGAAGATACCGCGCCCCGATAGTGTCCGGCCTTGCTTGAATTGCGCGGCAATCGCGGTATCGGCAACGGTGATGGTTTTGCTTGGTGCGCCTTTGACCTGAATGTTGCCCTTACCGTCCGTGTCCAGATCGGCTGCACTGACCTCAAGTTCTTCTGCCGCAGCCTCCAGCATCTGCGCGCGCGCCTCTGACGCGGCGCGGATGACTGCATTGCCCATCCGGTGCGTACCACGCGAAGCAAATGAGCCCATATCATGAGGGCCGGTATCACTGTCAGCGGTATCGACATAGACATCCTCCAGTGGCACGCCGAGAGCTTCCGCAGCGATCTGTCGACAGACCGACTTCATGCCCTGCCCAAGATCAATCGCAGACAAGGTGACCATGAACTTGCCGTCGGGGGTTGAGTGCACGAGTGCCTGACTGGGATCGCCGCCAAGGTTCATCCCAATTGGATAGTTGATACAGGCAAAGCCGCGTCCAGCGTGAACAGTCATCAGCGCCTCCTTGAACCGGAAATGAACCGCGACGCACCCGGGCGCTTGAGCCCCCGATCAAAGGGCTTTTCCGGGGCATATGCCGGTGGTTGGGGTTCTGCCGCAGGGGGCGGCGTGGCAGCGGCGGGTGGTGATGGCACAGCCGGTGGGACCGGGGCTGCTGAGGGCGCATCGGCACGTGGTGGTGGCGCTGCAGTTGCATTTGGCACGGGTGGCGCTGGCCGTGAAGGCGCAGGCGGCACCGGTGCCTGTGGCGATGCACCAGTCGCTGCAGGGTCGTGATGGCCAATACGTTCGGGTGAGATCTGCATGTCAGGGCGCTGCACTGGAACGGCGACATGGCTGCGGCCATGTGTGCCTGCGGGCAAACGCTTTGTGCCCGGTGCGGGCGCTGTAGCCGGTGTTCGCCCTGCAGGCCGTTCGCCAATCTTGCCCTCTTCATCCAAAGCCGTTTCTGGGATTGCCTGGCGCGCCGCATCAGATCCGGTCAGCGAACTTGCCGCTCCATCTTCGGCCGACAAACCCCAGCCGGCCTTTTGCGCTGCGACCTGACAGCTTTCTACCAGCGCACAGTTTTTTGCAACACGGCGGTGTGCCTTCATATCGCCATCGCTATAAGCGTTCTTGATGCGCAGACTGACCGGATCGATGCCTGCCGCTTCGGCCACGCGATCCATGTGGCACTCAATTGCGAAATCAACACCCGTGATGCCAAAGCCACGCATGGCTGTGGCAGGCGTGCGGTTGGTATAAACGCAAAATGTGTTCGCCGCGACATTGGGAATTGAATAAGGGCCCGGCAGGTGCCCAGTGCCTTTGGTACCGGCATAAGAGCTGAGCCGGGTATAAGCGCCCGCATCAAAGAAACCTGTGAATTGGCGCGCAATGATTGTTCCATCCGCCATCACACCATCCTTGATGCGCCAACGCTCGGCACCCCTGGGCGCGCCAACTTGCATTTCCTCCTCGCGATCCCATTGGAATTTCACCGGCTTGCCCGTTAACATCGCGCCCAGCACGGCCATTGGTTCGGTAATACTGTCGACCTTGCCGCCAAAGCCGCCGCCCACCGTGCCGCCGATGAAATGCAACCGAGAAGAATTCATATTTAGAAGCTTCGCAGTCGTTCCCAGCGAGAAGAACAGCGCCTGCGTGCCAGTATGGCAGACGAAGCGATCCGCTGTTTCTGGTGCCGCAATCGCCCCGCAAGTTTCTATTGGGGCCTGCTCGATTGGTGACATCTCATATTCGGCCTCGACAATATGGTCTGCTTGAGCAAAGGCTGGCTGGACATCGCCAAAGCGCAGTTTCACGTGATCGTAGGGGCCATATTCAAATGTGTTGTTAGGATAGGCCGGATTGACTGATGGGGCGCCCGGAGCAATTGCTTCCTCCACGTCCAGTACGTGTGGCTGCACATCCCAATCAACGCGCACAGCGGCACAGGCAGCGCGCGCTGCAGCCTCAGTCGTGGCGATGATCGCCAGTACAGGTTCCCCGCGGTAGCGCACGACTTGATCAGACAACATTTGTTCGTCGTCTTTTCCAAAGCCGATTAGAGACAACAGCGTGTTGAGGTTGTGGGGCACATCCGAGGGGCGGACAACGCGCACAACGCCATTCATCCGTTCCGCAGCTGCAGTATCCACCGCGCGGATACGCGCATGATGATGGGGCGATCGGACACAGCGCATGTGCAAAAGCCCGTCAAAGAGATGGTCGTCGTAAAAGGCGGTGCGTCCACGCACATGCCCTTCAATGTCTTGTCGCAGCTTCGGTTTGCCAATCTCGTTAAGATTGTCATCGCGTTCATTTGCGAACAGGTCTTTGCGGAACTCTATACTCATGCGATTGCCCGCCCCTGAATTCGGTTGGCCGCATCAAGGATTGCATCGATAATCGGGTCATATCCGGTGCAGCGGCACAGATTACCGCTGATCGCCTCGATCACCTCTTCACGGCTAGGGCGCGGGTTGTGATCCAGTAGCGCCTTTGCAGCCATCAACATACCGCCAGTACAAAAGCCACATTGTGCGGCAAAGCCTTCGGCAAAGGCCGCTTGAAGCGGGTGCAAATCTGCACCGGGCGCCAGCCCCCCGTTTGTTGAGATCGCCGCACCTTCTGCCGCCTGGGCAAGTACCAGACACGACAGATGCGGCGCGCCATCAATCAGCACCGTGCAGGCCCCACAGGTGCCTTGACCACATCCAAACTTGGGCGACAGATCACCTGCCTCACGGCGCAGCGCCTCAAGCAGGTTCTGGCCAGGATCGACAAAAATGCCGGTCTCTGCACCGTTGAGCGTAAAGGTGACGGGTGTCTTTGGCATCAGGTTTCTCCCAACAATAAGCGGCGCAGGTGAATGGGTGCGACCTCGCGCCGATACCAGGCACTGGCCAGCGCATCATCGGCAGGGTTCAGATCATTGGTGCAAGCGGCGCAGGCTGCGGCAACACCGCCAACGTCAAGCGTCGCACCCGCAAGTGCTGCCTCTGCTGCCTTAGCCCGCAGCGGTGTTGCCCCCATCGCACCAAAAGTGATCCGGGCCGACAGCACCTGCCGACCTGATCCGTTGATCAGCACCGCAATGGACAAAACCGACACACCCTTGGGTTTTGTCCGCGCAACCTTGGCAAAGCGCAACGCCTCGCCACGCGGCGGATCAATCAGCACAGCGGCGACGACGCCGCGCGCGTTGGCGCGATTTGCCAAAAACACTTCGATATCCTCAGTGCGACCGTCGGCCCACTGCACCTGTGCACCAATCGCCAAAAGCGCCGTCGTAAAGTCACCATAGGGATGTGGGGCAAAAAGATTACCGCCGACAGTCGCCATGTTCCGAATGGCCGGCCCCCCGATAGCACGGGCCGCAGGTGCCAATGCAGCCAATTCAGGTGCGGCGATCACCTGCGACATACTCACGCCCGCACCCAGCGAAACCTGGCCACCCACCCGCCCGATCTGTCGGAAGGCCGGGTCGGTAATACGCAGGATTTTCGGCACTTCCTGCGGGGCGTAATTCACCTGGCGCATCAAAAGCGTGCCACCTGCCAGAACCTGACCCTCTACCTGCCCGGCGGCGCTGAGTGATTGAATGGTCTGCACCTCTGTCATGCGTGCTCCAATTCCAGTTGCGCCCGGATTGCATCAAAACCGGACATGTAAATGCTCTCACCCACCAAGTCGGACAGTTCGGCCTCTTGTCCTTTGGGCGTGTCAAAACGGCTTTCCCATTCCCAAAAGGTGGCGTCGGTGTCGGTGACCGGCGTCAAACGTACATGGGCGACGTAATTCAGCAGTGGAATGGGGGTGTCCAACAGGCAGTAAGAAAAGGCAGTTTCCATGTCTGACAGGGTTAACAGCTGCTCGCGCAGCTCACCCCCATCCTGCAGTTGGAAACGCCGCACGCAACCGACCTTGTCGGATGGGTGGCCGCGTTCGATCTGACTGGCCGCTACGGCAGGGTGCCAGCGATCATGACCATTGAAATCGCGCACGATTTCCCAGACCGCATCTATCGGTGCCTCCAGTATGGTGCTGCGATAAACCTTGACCACGATAACCCCCGCCTACTCTGCCAAGACCACGGTGGCATGATCAAAAGTAATGACCTGCATACACATCCGCCGATCACGGCGCCCGAAAGTTGGCACCGTGTTGCCCTGCGCCGCCGCGAAAGCCGCACTGGCATCAGGTACGACCATCCGTTCTGTCATTAGCACGCCCATGTTGGCCTCCCGATCATCCGTGAATTAACCGCCGAAATGACGCTTGAGGGCGTCAAATCCGCCCTGAAATACGTTGCCACCGATGCCCGCGACCAGGTCATCCTCGTCACTGAGGTCGCAGGAAAACTCCGCTGACCACTCAGCAAATGTGCGTGCCCCGTCGGTGACCGGCGTCAAACGCAGCGTCGCTACGTAATCACTCAAAGGCATGGGGCTTTCGAGGATCGCATAGGTGGTGAACATATCGTAGTCCGATAGACCCAACAGCTGCTCTCGCAGGTTGTCGCCATTCTGCAGGTTGAAATTTCGGATGCAGCCCACCTTGTCAGATGGCAATGCGTCCTCGATCCGGCTGTTGCGAATGCGCGGGTGCCATTTGGGCAAAGCGTTGAAGTCGCGAATGCGCTCCCAAACCCGTTCGGCAGACGCATTGATCACGGATGAGACAAAGACACGGGCCATCAGGATTTATCCCCCTTGGACTTGTCTTGCTGCGCTTTGGCTCGCGCGATTTCCGAATTGGCCCGCGTCATGTCAGACGCATTGCGGAAAATGTCCGACTTACCCATGTCCTTGGCATCGATGCCGATCTCCTTCATCAGACTATCAACGAAGGGGGCCTGGACGCGATAACGCAGCGCGCTGTTCATCACCTCATCGGTGGGACTGGGTGCATCGGCGCCGCCACCGCCGCCCGAACCACCGCCGTTCGCCCAGTCAAGCCCTTGCGTGCCCGACCCGCCCAGCTGCATGATTTTGATATCGCTGACATTTTCTAGCGGCTTGGCGCTGGCAGCAATAATGCCTTCGACATGCTCCAGCATCTTGCGACGGAAGATCGCGTGGCGCGCATCGTCCGTCAGTACGTTTTCTGCCTCGTTGATCAATCGCTGCGCCTCGGCTTCGACGGCGGTGCGAACCTTTTCGGCATCGGCAATCACGCGGGTACGCTCTGCCTCTTTTTCAGCACGTAGAATATCGAGGCTCTTCTCGCGGCTGACGCTTTCAGTCTCTGCAGCAGTCTTGGCCTTCTCGGCAGCCTCCAGCGCATATGCTTTGGCATTCTCAGCCTCAACTGCGGCAGCACTTTCATCCAGCGATTTCTGGTAGAGCGCGATGGCCTTTTCCATCCCGGCCTCTTCGACTGCCCTTTCGCGCGCTATTTCGAGGCGGCGGCGCTCAGTCTGATGTCCAATGCGGGCATCATCCAGTCCCCGTTCGCTGGCAATTCTTGCACGCTCGACGTCTTCCTGGCTTGCGATCTCTGCTTCGCGCAGGGCCTGAACCCGCGCGATTTCTAGCTGTTCAAGCACCTTCTTGCGTTCCAGTTTCTTGGCGTCAATTTCCTGCTCGGCTAGGATACGTTCGGCGTCGACTGTTTTTGCCTTGGCCACGCGGGCAGCTTCTATTGCGGTATCAGCCGCAATCTGTGCGGCATCCATTGCCTTGTTGCGCTCGATTTCCAGACTGCGTATCCGCTCGTCACGGGCAATTTTCTCGGCGGATGTTTCGGCCTCCTTCTCGATCCGCTGCTGATCCACCAAACGACGAGAGCTGATTTCAGCGGCCTCCACTGCTTCTTGCTTTTCGATCTCGCGGGATCGAATTTCAGCATCTTTCGCGATCTGAGCAGCGCGGGTGCGCTTTTCCTCGGCGATCCGCGCCTGTGCCACCTCTTCGGTCGCACTGACGTTGGCGACGTCAACGGCTCGGTTGCGGGCGATCTCGCGCTCTCGCAAGTCTTGCTCATAGGCGATCCGGTCGGCCGCAACTTTTTTCTCCTTGGCGATGCGTGCGGCCTCTGTTGCCTCGGACTTGGCAATCTCCAGCGCCTCGACTGCGCGGGCGCGGGCCAGATCACGTTCGGTCGTCGCTTCCTCGCTTTCAATGCGCTTCACCGTCAGGCGCGCATCTTGCTCAATTCGCTTGGCTTCGACCTCTTCGCGGGCGGCAACCTCGGCTTCATCGAGCGCCTGATTACGTGAAATCTCAAGCTCTCGCGTTGCCCTCTCAAAGGCGATGCGGTCGGCCATGATCTTTTTCTGCTTGGCAATTTCGGCGGCCTCAGTTGCTAGGGCGCGCGCGATCTCCATGCCCTCGACAGCCTTCACGCGGGCCACGTCGCGTTCTTTGGTGGTTTCTTCGCTTTCGATCCGGCGCACGGCAATCGCTGCTTCTTGGGCAATGCGCTGCGCCTCGACTGCCTCTTTTGAAGCGATCTCGGCCTCGTCTATTGCTTGGTTGCGGGTGATCTCAAGCGCACGAATGCGCTCTTCCTGCGCGATACGCTCTTTGGATGTGGATTCCGCGGCCTCGATCTGCTGTGCGTCCAATACACGCTGCCGTTCAATCTCTTTGGCGCGGGTGTCCTGCTCGGCGCTGATGCGTTCGGCAGCCAAGGCTTTCTCGCGGGCAATTCGCGCGGCTTCCGTGGCTTGCTGGCTGGCGATTTCAGCCGCGTCCAGTGCCTTTTGCCGCGCAATTTCCAGCTCACGCGTGGCCTGATCGCTCCTAATGCGATCAGCATTCACGGTCCGCTCTTGCGCGATCCGTAGTTTCTCTGCCGCCTCTTGCGCGCCAATTGTTGCCTCATCGACCGCAAGATTGCGAGCGATCTCGTGCTCGCGGGTCGAACGTTCAAGCGCGATACGGGCTTCGGTGATCTCACGTTCCTGCGCGATGCGGGCCTTCTCAATCACCTCACGTGCGGCGATATCGGCCTCGTCGACAATCCGTTGGCGTTCGATTTCTTTTGACTGCGTGTCCTGATCCTTGGCGATCCGCGCTTCGGTCAGGTTCTTGTCCTGGGCGATGCGGGCCTTCTCAATCGCCTCTTTGGCGGCAATATCAGCGGCCTGCGTGTCCTTGTCGGTCTTGATCCGGGTTTCGGCGAGAACCTTTTCTTGCGTGATACGTGCCTTTTCCACCGCCTCGCGGGCAGAAACCTCTGCCTCGTCGATGGTTTTTTGACGCTCGATCTCCTGCTGACGGATCTTACGTTCCGAGGCGATACGCGCCTCAGCAATCATCTCATCATTGGCGATGCGGGCTTTCTCAATCGCTTCCTTACTGGTCAGCGTCGCTTCTTCGCCCTCTTTCTCGCGCTCGCTACGTTCCTTGGCCAACTCTGCGCGTTGTTGCGCGCGGCGGAATTCAACGTCGCGTTCCTGTTCCAGACGCGCCTCTTCGCTTTCGCGCTCGATGGCAAGCGTCTCTTTCTCTGCTTGCAGATTGCGCTCGCGGATTTTGATCATCGTGTCCTGTTCGATGTCATTGCGCAGCTTGCGACGCGCTTCCACGGATTCGATGACACTGGTCAGGCCGATGGCGTCAAATTGATTGGACGGATTGAAATACTGAATATCGGTCTGATCGATATCAGTGATCGCCACGCTTTCCAGCTCCAGCCCGTTCTTGTCCAACCCTTCCTGCGCAAGCTCGGCCACCCGGGCAGTCACTGTGGTGCGTTTCATATGCAGATCGTTCAACGTCATCTCAGCGGCGACAGTCCGCAACGCGCTGATGAACTTGCCCGACAGCAAGCGATGCAAGCTCTCAGGTTCCAGCGTCCGCCGCCCCATGGTCGCAGCAGCAAGACTGACCGCAGCGGGGGTGCCACGGACCCGGACATAGAATTCAGCGTCCACATCGACACGCAGGTTGTCGGCAGTGATAAGCGCCTCTTCCTTCTCCCGAGAGATCGCCAGATCCAGCGAGTTCATGTTCACCGGCGTGATATCGTGGATAATTGGCCAGACGAATGCGCCGCCATCGATCACCACCCTTTCGCCCCGAAACCCGGTACGCACAAAGGCTACTTCCTTGGTTGAACGACGATAAAGCCAGTTCATCACCCAATAGAGGATGAACACGACGATCACGGCCATGATCAGCCATAAGATGAGTTGTCCGATAATTTGTCCGGTCATGAGATGTCTCCTCAGCGTCCGATTTTCTTGAACGCGGCGGTTTGCTCGCGCAGCGCAATTTCTGTGGGCAGACGCTCCATCGAGGACGCCCCGTAAAAGCCATGGCAGTGTCTGGTGTTCTTGAGCACGAAGTCCGCATCTTCGGGCATGGCCACTGGCCCGCCGTGGACCAGCACAATGATATCCGGGTTGACCTTGAGCGCGGCAGCGGCCCAAGTGTCTGTCAGCTCAGGTGCCTGCTCCAGTGTGACGGCCGTATCCGCACCGATGGCACCGCCCGTGGTCAATCCAAGATGCACCACGATGATGTCCGCGCCTGCTTCGGCCATGGCTGTCGCGTCATCTTCGGAGAAGACATAAGGCGTTGTGAGCATGTCCCGTTCATGCGCCAGGCGGATCATCTTAATCTCGTGGGCGTAACCCATCCCGGTTTCTTCCAAATTCTGGCGGAAGGTCCCGTCGATCAATCCAACGGTTGGAAAATTCTGTACCCCCGAAAAGCCTGCAGCTTTCACCTCGTCGAGGAACTTTGGCATCAGGCGAAAGGGGTCCGTTGCACAGACACCCGCCAGCACAGGCGTCTTACTGACGACGGGCAGTACCTCGCCGGCCATTTCCATCACAACGCCATTGGCGTCGCCATAAGGCATCAACCCGGCCAGCGATCCGCGCCCGGCCATGCGGTAGCGGCCCGAGTTATAGATGACGATCAGGTCAATCCCGCCTGCCTCTTCGCATTTGGCGCTAAGCCCCGTACCGGCACCGCCGCCGATGATCGGCTCACCCGCATCGCGCATTGCACGAAATCTCGTCATCAGCTTGGCACGATCAAACATGTATCAGGCTCCTTTGGCGGTGCGCTGCTGCCCGTGAAAGGACTGGAATGTCCGAACAATCAGGTCAGCAAATGCAGGGTCGTTAATGTTATGCGGCACGCGCACAAGTTGGCGGTTGGCGGTCGCGTTCACAGTGGATTCAAGGCTTTGGAACAGCGCGCGGTCAGCCTTTGGGTCCCAGAACGGCTGGCCAGGTGCGTCCAACAGGCTGACCCCGCCTTCAGGCAGGAAGAAACGCACAGCACTGGTCATCTGGTTCAGCTTATGGCCGATGAAGCGGCCAATCTTGACGTTTTCCTCAGGCGTTGTGCGCATGAGCGTGATCTGGGGATTATGTTCGTAAAAGAGACGCCCCTGATAACGGTCCGGGACAGTCTCGGGCGCGTTGAAATTCACCATGTCCAGCGCACCACACGCCCCGATAAAGGGCAAACCGGACCGGATTGCAGCATCAAAGCGCGTCTCATGGGCAGCAAAGACACCGCCTGCGACCATGTCACATACCTCGGTCGTGGTTAGGTCCAGCATCGCGTCCAGCTTACCGCTGTCCATCAGCTTTTCCATCGACCGCCCACCGACGCCCGTGGCATGGAACACGAGGCAGTCGTATGTTTCTTCCAGTGCAGCAGTGACCGTCTGCACACAAGGGGTGGTCACGCCGAACATGGTGATCCCTACAGCCGGTTTGTCACCGCCAATATCCGGTTTGCGCCGTTGTTGGCCTCGTACCATCCCCGCCAGCGCATTGGCTCCGTTCGACAGGACATCGCGGGTGATCGAATTGATGCCCTGCACATCCGCGACCGAATACATCATCGTGATATCGGACGGCCCGACGTATTGTTCAGTATTGCCGCTGGCCACGGTAGAAATGATCATCTTGGGCACGCCAACCGCCAAACCGCGGAATGCGGGCGCCACAAGAGCGGTGCCGCCTGAACCGCCAGCCGACAGGACACCGCCGACATCGCTGCGCCCCGCCATCCATCGCGCGAACGCCTCGGTCATGCCTGCAACGGCCGTGCCCCTGTCGCCCGTAAAGACAGCACTTGCGCCGCGCGGATGGGCTGCTGCAATGACATGCGGTGGGACATCGGCATGACTTGGCGCACCGGATGTGGACAGATCTACCAGCTGCACCGGCAGGCCGTTGGCCCGTACGATGTCGGTCATGAAATGCAGCTCTTCACCCTTGGTATCCAGCGTGCCGCAAACGTAGACGACCCGACGCGCACCTGATGCAGCCGCACTCTGTACCGCGCTCAAGGGTATGACCTTGTCGTCTACCGATGCCGTACCCACCGCTGTGACCGTGCGTGCCTGCTGTTCGATCACGTGCACTGGAACGGGTCGTGTCCACCGGTTCGGTACTTTGGGGTTTGAGATATAAATCCGCGTGACCGACGGCCCGGTTTCAGTGGGGGCCTCGATTGCGGTCGGCTGATCATCGGTTTCGTCGTGGGCATGTCGGCCCACCCCCAACAGCGCCTGTTGCAGGTCGCGATCACCGGCAAGGATACCACTGTCCATCACCCGATTGATCTGGCCGTTCACCATGATCGCCACTTGAGAGGCAACAGAACAGGCTACTCCGATATTCTGCTCGATAACCAATACATCGATCTCGCCTTCCTGTCCGAGACGGATCAGCATCTCTGCAACCTGATCCACAACGACAGGAGCCAACCCTTCGGTCGGTTCATCCATAACAAGAAGTTTCGGGTTCAACAGCAGCGCCCGACCGATGGCCAGCATCTGCTGTTCGCCGCCTGATAGTTGTGCGCCGCCGTTTGATTTTCTCTCGCCCAAACGGGGGAAGGTGGAATAGACCCTTTCAACGGTCCACGGACCGTCCCGTGTCGCGACAAGCTTCAGGTGTTCATCAACGGTCAGCGAAGGCCACAGCCGCCGCCCCTGTGGAACATAGCCGATCCCCATACGCGCAGTTTCTGAGGGGCCCAGTCCAGCGATACTTTGTCCACCGAAGGAAATTGCACCCGAGGCGACCGGCACCAACCCCATGATGGCCTTGCACAGCGTCGTCTTGCCCATGCCATTGCGGCCCACAACTGACACGACGCCGCCACCCAGCGTCAGGTTGACGCCCTGCAGCGCATGGCTTTGGCCATAAAAGACATTCAACTCCTTGATCTCAAGCGCGCTCAATGTGCGTCCCCCCCAAGATAGAGGGCCTGAACTTCGGGGTCTTCTTCGATCTCGGACGGCTTACCCTCTTTGAAGATCTTGCCGTTGTGCATCATGGTGACGTAATCCGAGACGCGCAGTGCGACATCCATGTCATGCTCGATGATGATGTATCCCATATGGCCGGGCAGATTGGTCAGGATCTCGATCAACTCACGCCTTTCGGTGGGTGATAGTCCGGCAGCTGGTTCATCAAAAAGGATGAAACGCGGGGCGCCCGACAGCGCCATAGCAATCTCTAGCTGGCGTTGTTGGCCGTAGGACAGATCACTGACCATCGTGTCGCGGTCGTCCCACAGATTGACCCGTTGGGTCAGCTCTTCGGCAGACGACACGAGTGCATCGTCGCGGCGGGGCCGCAAAAAGGAAAACCGTCCGCGGCTGACCCCAAGGCACGACAGATAGACGTTGTCGATCACACTCAAGCCCATGAACAAAAGCGAAATCTGGTAGGTGCGGCGCAGGCCCCTGCGGATCCTCTCATGGGGGGGAAACCCGGTAATGTCTTCGCCGAAGAAACGGATCGACCCTTTGCTGGGTGGAAAATCTCCCGTGATGCAGTTGAACAGCGTCGTCTTGCCCGCACCGTTTGAACCCAGAACGGCGCGCCGTTCGCCCGGCGCCACTGAGAGCTCGATGTCTGATAAGGCTGCCAGAGCACCAAATCTTTTGGACATGCCGCGCAGTTCAAGCGCATAGGCGGTATCGTTGGAGGTGTTCATGACCGACGCTCCCCTGTTAGGGGATCACGGTTGCGGCTTTCGCGCAGACGTCTCCAAATCCCAAGCAGCCCGTCGTTTGAGACATAAACGACAACCAAAAAGCCAAGGCCAATCAATAGTTGAAAGCGATCCCCACTCAGACCAAGCGCAATCAGCACATCGACCGCAAAGGTCTTTAGCAGCACGTATAAGAATGCCCCAATAAAGGCTCCTGCAGGGTGGCTGAGTCCGCCAACCACGGCGATAATCAAGATATCAATGGCGGGCTGAATGCTGACTGTCCCGGGGCTAATTTGCGCCGATTGCCAGGTCAGCAATATGCCACCCATGCCCGCTGGGATGGCAGAGAATGCATAGGCCGCCACCCGGTGCCCAGTCACGCTGAACCCTAGTGCCGCCATCCGGCGCGGATTGTCCCGCACACCTTGCAAGGCCAGTCCAAAGGGTGCGCGCGACAGATACAACACGGCAAAATAGGTCAACACCGCCCAGAACAGCGTCATGTAGTAAAAGGGCACGGGCTGCCGCCAGTTGACCCCAAATAGCTGCGGTGGGATGATAGAGTTAAAGCCCTGAAACCCATTGAATATCTCGTAGTTCTGTCGGGTGAAATAGAAAAATGCCGCAGCGATCGCCAGCGTGATCATGATCGTGTAGATGCCTTCGGTACGGACAGCTAACCAGCCTATCGCAGTGGCAAATAGCACCGTGATGATCAGTGCCAGCGGGATAACAATCCACCATGGCCAGCCCTGACTGATATTGGTAATTGCGCTGTCACCGAAGATGGCAATCATATACCCGGCAACACCAGCAAAGGTCATTTGTGCAAGGCTGACCATGCCGCCATAACCTGCCAAAAACATCAGCGAGGTTGCGATCATCCCCAAGATGAAGGTCCAGCCAAATATCTGGAACATCACAAAATCAGATGAAAACGCGGGGATAATCAGCAGCACAAAACCAACAACCCAATAGGTAACGGGAATGCGCTCGATCCATGGCCTGCGCCCGGCGCGACTGGCGCGGCTTGCATCGATCCTGTTGGCGAAGTCCTGCATGCTCATTGGTCTATGTCCCCAACAAGCCCTGCGGGCGGAAAGCCAATACAACCACCATAATCAGGAAGGTCAGCACCACAGCATAAGTCGGAAAGTAAACAGAGCCAAACTGCTCTGCCAGACCGATAAGAAGTGCGCCCAATGCAGCACCGGGAATGGACCCCATGCCGCCCACGATCACAACTACGAGCGAGGCAAGAAGGAACCGCACATCCTCTCCCGGGGCTGCAGACTGAAACGTTGCACCGACGACACCTGCCAACCCCGCCAGACCGGCACCAAAGAAGAAAACCCCGACAAAGACTAACTGGATACGGGCGCCGGTGGCGCTCAACATGTCGCGGTCGTCGACACCTGCACGTACCAACATGCCGATACGCGTTCGGTTAAGCACCAGCCACATCGCGACCCCAATGGCGACCGAGGCCAGAAATATCACGATCCGGACAGCCGGGTATTTCAGGTAGCTGGTGACAACCTCACCAGAGTTGCGGACCCGCTGACTGGTCACCAGATTGGTTTCAACCGGGCCGGACAACCACGCTGGCGGGGAAATGTTGTAAAAGTCGCCGCCAAAGCCCCAAAGCATCAGGTCGGCTATGACGATTGAAATGCCGATGGTCACAAGGGTTTGGCGCAGGTCTTGCCCTTCCATGCGGCGGAAGACGAAGATCTGCATCAACACACCCAGAAGGCCCACAATGATGAAGGCAACGGGAAAGGCCAACAGCCAATACCCGGTCCAGTCCGCGACAAAGAAACCAATATAGCCGCCCAGCAGATAGAGCGATCCATGCGCCAGATTCACATTGCGCATCAGTCCAAAAATCAGGGTGAACCCAGAGGCAACAAGAAAATAAAGCCCGCCCAGCGTGATCCCGTTAAAAAGCGCGTTGAGGAAGATTTTCTTACGACCGATGGCGTCGATCAACCACTCTGGCCAGATCGCAAAAACCAAATAGAGCAATATCAGCACAAAGAGCGCGATAAGCCCGGCCCAGACCGGATGACGACCCGCGAACGCCCTCATGCCGACGCTCCAAATACCCACGAGCGGGCCAGGATATCGCCCGGACCTGTCGTCATATCGGTTCCTCCCAACCCAAGACGCCTGCTGCGCCTTGGTAGGAAAGAGCCTAGATGACAGTTCCGATTTGGGCCGTATCCAGAAGTATTAAGGGGTTTCTCTTGGTCGCTAAATCGCGCGGGTCAACTGACCCTTGCAACGCGACGATAATCTGTCGGCGATATGCCAACATTCAGCGAAAAGAAACGTGTGAATGACGCTTGACTGGCAAAACCCAGATCATGGGCAATATCGGTCACGGTCTTATCCGTCGACAACAGATCCTCGATGGCGCGTTCAGATCGCAGAGTATTGAAATAGACATTCGGTGTGACACCTGTTTGCCGTTTGAACAGCTTGAAAAAATGCGGGCGTGACAGGCCAACTTCGCAGGCCAGCGCGTCCAGGCCGCCATGATCGCACAGATAGTTTTTCATCAGTTGCTGCGATCGGCGTACCCGAAAGTCGCTGAAACTGCGGACCGATTGCAGATCGGTAGGGCGCGTGCGACCGGCCCATGATGCCTCGTAGCAACGGGTGGTAAGATCAATCAGCAGCTCTTCGACATTGATATCGAAGCTATCGGACAACATCAGCCGCACCAAACGATGCAAAATGTTGTGCAGGTCTTCGGTGATCTGCAACCGCATCCGTCCAAAACTGAGTGCAAAATCAGACGATCCGGTATTCTCCAAAAACCACATGGGGCGAATATACAGCACAAGGCACAAGGCGGCCTTGCCCTCAATTGGTGAGAACGAATGCTGCGCCCAAGGGCTGACCGCAGCGGCGATGGCCTCATTACATTCAAATGCCTTGTCACCGATCGCGACCCGCGAATTGGTACCTCCAATCATAAAGATCAAGTGCCCCTCGCGGTGCGCATGGGTTGTAATTGGGCGATCCAACTCATAGAGCGCCGCACGACCAAAATAGCCATGCGACACAGCAAGCGCCGTACTCATGGTGTTCCTCCCTTGCCCGGATATTTTTTTTCCGGTGCAGGTATTCGGGCCTCGAATCTGATTCGAATCAACTTTTTTGGTCCAGAATCAGACGAATTGGTACAAATCGCGATGATTCGCGCCCTTTATGTCAGGCTGCGGTATAGGCCGTTTTGACCGTCGTGAAGAATTCAGCGGCATAGCTACCCTGCTCTCTAGGCCCAAAACTGGATCCCTTGGTGCCGCCAAACGGCACATGATAGTCAACGCCAGCGGTGGGCAAATTGACCATGACCATCCCAGCCTGCGCATGGCGTTTGAAATGGGTGGCGTGTTTCAGCGAGGTGGTACAAATGCCGGCTGTGAGACCGAATTCAGTGTCATTGGCTAAATCCAACGCATGATCATAATCGCGCGCGCGGATGGTCGTGGCGACAGGGCCGAATACCTCGTCACGGTTGATCCGCATAGCCGGGCTGGTGTCGGTAAAGAGTGTCGGCTCTAGGTAAAACCCCGGCGTTGCACACTTCACCAATGCGCCACCCGCCCGCAGATTGGCACCGTCTTTGCGCGCGCTGTCGATAAAGCCCACGTCTTGGTCCAATTGCGTTTGGTCGACCACCGGGCCCATCTGACTGGCAGCATCCAGCGCGGGCCCTACCCGCAGCGCCCGCGTCTTTTCTGTCAACATTTCAACAAATCGGTTGTGAACACCTTCTTCGATGATCAAACGCGACGATGCTGTACAGCGCTGCCCGGTCGAGAAGAATGCACCATTCAGCGCCGCGTCGGTCGCGATATCGAGATCGGCATCGTTCAAGACAACCAACGGGTTCTTCCCACCCATTTCAAGCTGCATTTTGCGACGGTGGCGCAGGCAAGCCTCGGCCACGATTTGACCGGTTCCGACGGAACCGGTGAAAGTAAGCGCGCGGATCGCCGGCGCTTCCAACATTGCAGCACCCACAACGCGCCCCGGCCCCATGACAAGGTTGAACACGCCATCAGGCAGGCCTGATCTGCTGATAATCTCGGCCATGGCCCAGGCGCTTGCGGGCACCAGTTCGGCTGGTTTGAGGATCACGCTATTGCCATAACATAGCGCTGGCGCGACCTTCCACGCCGGGATTGCGATTGGGAAATTCCATGGCGTGATAATGCCAACGGGGCCGACAGGTTCGCGCATCAGCTCCACACCGACACCGGGGCGCGATGAAGGCAGGGTTTCGCCACCCAGGCGCAGCGCCTCGCCCGCAAAGAAATCAAAAATCCGGGCCGCGCGTTCTGCCTCTGCGATGGCTTCGGGCAGTATTTTCCCCTCCTCGCGGGCCAAAAGGTGCCCAATCTCATCCTTGCGCTGCATCAGTTCATCTCCAATGAACTTCAGCACATCATGGCGCTGTTGGACGGGCGAGTGCGACCAGTCAGCAAATGCATCAGCTGCGGCGGCAATCGCGGCCTCTGTTTCCGATGTCCCGGCTTGAGCGTAGGTGTCGATCACATCGTCGGTGTCTGACGGGTTGATGTTGGCAAGGGCGTGGCTTGTTTCTGTCCATGCCCCATTGATCAAAAGCAGTTTCATGAACCGACCCTAATAGACTTCTTCGACAATGGTGTTCAGTCGCCTTGCAACGGGATCGGGTACATGAACGCGCGCGCGCGCGTCACTGACGGCACGCTGCACATCTGCCAGCGCGTAACCCATTTCACGCAAAGATCGATTGAGCGGAAGAGGGTCCAACATCCGTTCCACACTCTCTGATAGCGGTGTATTGCTGCCGGTATCCAGCACGCGCATCACAAGCGCCTCTTCCGTGCCCGAGATCAGCTTGAGATCCCGCAACAGACGCGGCAGCAGGATCCGTTGCAACGACCCGCTGTCAACATCGCCATGCGTCAAACGCGTGAGCGCATCCGCGATCGCCTGCACGAGGCCCGGCCCCTTTTGCTGCGAGATAGATCCATTCAATGAGGCCGCCATCAGGTCGCGGCTCTTGGTACTCATCAGGCCGTCATCCGGTAAAAGCGGCAGTGTCATCGCCAGCCGCCGCAGCCCTTCCACCGCCATGCCATCAGCCAGAGGGTTAAAACTTGATCCCCCAAAGGTGGCCAAACAGCGGCCCAGCGAAATCGCAAAGGCGTTGGCAACATCCGCGTGTTTTGAACCTGCAAGGATTGATGGGTCACAGATAATGACGTTGGGCGGCATCGTCTTTTCGCCTGCCGTCGCGCCGCTGGCCATACAAGGATCGGGCAGCCCATCAACGCCCGGTATGGCGAAGAAATCAGGAAGAAAACTGCGCGCACGCTTTACGCGCCTGTCCTTTTCGGAAAGCTCTGCATGGCGCGCTTGTGCCACCGCATGACGGCACTTCCTCCCATGTGCAATCGCACGCGCCGATCCGCATGCAACAATCGCATCCAATGGCCCTTCACTGTCATGCCCTAGCGCGAGTGCGGCAGTATCGTATTTGGTGTGCTCACCGTTGACCCACACCATATCGCGCCACACACTGTCCGGCATACCGATCTGGACGCGTTCCATCATCTGCCGGTTCACCTTGTCCGCATCCGCCACAAGCAGGACTTTGCGGTGCTGGCTTTCTTCCAGTTCTGCGCGCAATGCCTCTTCCAGCACGTCACTGGCAAAGTGGATCCGCGATTGAAAGGTGATCAAGGTCATCTTGGATACAATTCACAAAAGGGTCTGACACGCCGCGTGTGCGGAGCACGTCCGCATTGGGTGAGGTGGCGCGCCGCGGCGCGCCACCTGCTCTTGGTTGGTATGCCTCAATAAGAACTCTGGCAGGCCGGTGTTTCGCGCGACGGCAGACCGATGGCGGCAAAGGTACCCGCATCCAGACCCAGGGTCTGGTTGACGTTCTCTTTCAGCGCCACAAGCTGGGTCACCAGATTGCCATCGGCGTCTTCAACCACCTCAGACACAAAGTTTGTGCCAATGGCCTGCCGGTTTTCGTCCAACGTAATGGTTCCGTTCGGGGCCTCTAGCGTCAGATTGCTCAGGCAGCTGCGTAAATCCGACTGACCTTCACCCAGATTGCCGCCGACTTCATCCACGCATTGCAGCATTGCAGAGGTCGCGTTGTAGTAACCGGTGGCAAGCAGTGACGGACTGGGGAACCGCTGATCAGGTGGGAACGTGTCCTGATAGGCTTTGACATAGTCCTGCCAAGCCGGGTTATCCCAAGTGTCGGCCTGTGGCCCTGCCGAAGGTGTACCGACTAGCGCGTTCTTGGCGTCCCCTCTGGAATTCAAAACCGTGCCATCGACCATGATGGACCCGCCGATCAGATTGGCGTCACCCCCGGCCTGCTGGTACTGGTTGAGAAAGTTGACTGCATCACCGCCGCCAAGTCCAAGATAGATTGCGTCCACATCATCAGGCAAGGCTGCGATGATCGAACCAAAGTCCTTTGTGCCCAGAGGCACCCACAGCCGCTCGGTTACCTCACCGCCGGCCGCGCAAAACTCAGTTACCAGACCAAAGACCTGCGTGTATACGAAAGAGTAGTCCTCGCCCACTGTGGCAATCGTCTCGTAGCCTTTTTCGTTGTAGATGTAGTCACCCAGGCCGGCAGACCACTGGGCGCCGTCAGTGTTGAATCGAAAAAAATTCTCGGACGGTGTGACATACGTGGTTTCCATCGCGCCAGAGATACCGTTGATGAAAGTGACGTCAGGCTGGGTTTTGGAATAATCGCGAATGGCGATGCCCTCAGACCCCGAAAGCGGCCCCAGAACGATTTCCACACCATCCTGTTCGACCAGCTTGCGGGCACCACGAACGGCACTATCGGGGCTGGTGTCAGTGGACTGGATTATCAACTCAATCTCGCGACCTGCGGCCATACCGTCGGCCTGCGCCAAGGCGGTACGCACACCGCGGACACCGTCCTCGCCCAAAGCGGTATAGGTGCCTTCAAGCGTGGCCAGTACACCTACTTTCAACGGGCCAGTGTGCCCATCGGCCAGCGCCGATCCAGCGACAACACTAATCGCCAAGGCTGATACGTCCAATTTCAATGATCTGTTCATGTGATCCTCCCTTAATACCACGCAGCAATGGCTACGTCGGCTGATAACATTGAAGACTAGCGGCACGGGACTTGGGGATCACAAGAGGTGCGGGCACATTGCGATTGGTCTGCTTTTTTTTATATCCCCGTGTCATTTGGCGCGCCGACTGCCTTTGGCGCGGCCCGGCAAATACAGGGCCGCGCCTATTTGCAGCTTGCGATTTACTGATCGAGACTAAGCACTTCATCGCCATCGACCAGCGCCACCTGATCAAGAGCCTCTTCGCCCTGCCACTTGAAAATGCCAAAGATGCCAGCTGGCACCCCGGTATCGGTGTATTCCATCGACCCGGTCACACCGTCATAGTTGATCGCCTCACCAGCCCGAATAGCAGCAATGCCATCAGCATAGGTATAGACGATCTTTCCGTCGCCGCCGGTCACCTCATACATCGCAGTCGTCCACGCCTCGGACTCAGTTGTTCCAGCCTTCTCGATGGCCAGTGCCGTGGAAACAAGCAGGTCATAGTACTGCATCGCATAGGAGTTGCCTGCATCGCCGATCTTACCGGCATAGGACGAGGCATTCACCGCAGGTTCATAGAAATCCCAGGCTGGACTGCCCGAATTGGAATATGCGGCCAGAACGACTTCTTCATGTTTGGCCGCAGCCTCTGCTGTCAACGTTTGAATAAAGCCAGGTTCCTGCCATTCTTGGGTGCCGACAATGAACCAACTGTTGCCAGCTTCGGCAGCATTCTTGACGAAAGCACCGCCATCAGCGGGGGCCGAAAAGACGATAACCGCATCAGGTTCCAGTCCGGATATGCGGCTGACCACACTGCGATAGTTGGGCTGGTTTGGCTGAATGTCGATCGTTGCCAACACATCCATACCCAGCCTTTCCGCTGCAATGACCCCTGCATTCTTTTGAAGCTGCGAGCCCGCAACTTCAGTCGCAACGATCACGATGCTCGCTTTCCCAGCATTTGACGCGTGCAGGATCGCAGCAGCACCCTGCGCACTGTCCATCGGTGAGCCGCGGAAAAGCGGTTCTGCACCGCTGCCACCATATTCAGCTTCAATGGCACCGCCGTGCACAGAAGGCAAAAGTGGGCCGCCACGGTCACCGACCTTATCAAGGATGTAGTCCCGATAAGACAGATAGTTATGGGCCGCGTTCAGCAGGATGTCGATGTTTTCACTGTCGACCAATTTGCGCGCCGCGCGCGCCTCACCAATCGTGCCGATGTCCTGATGGATCGGGGCCAATGCCCGACCTAAAGGCGGGTCTTCATTAATCACCTCAAGTGCGAAATCAGTGACCGCATCAAAGAATTCTCCAAATCCACCGTATTCGCCGGTGTGATAGGTCAAATGACCCACTTTGATGTCCTGCGCCACAGCCCCTGTTGCAACGAGGGCAAGCATGGCCGTTGTTACCGTAAATCCCTTATTGATCATTGTCTTCCTCCCAATGGCCACGCGTATGCATGGCAAGTGTTTGGGCCGATGTCAGATATGATAGGCCTGCATCAGCCGTTTCATGCTGAGGGATTTTGCCTCCTCCAGCAGGTGCATCCGTCCAAGGCTCAAAACGAGAACCCGGTCGGCAATTTCCATTGTTTTCTTGGCATTCTGTTCGGCCAGAATAATGGCCAGACCGCGCTTTTCGCGGGCCTCGGCGATTGTCTGAAACAGTGTGTCGACATAGAGCGGCGACAGCCCGGCCGAGGGCTCGTCTAGCAGCAGCAGTTTGGGATCCTGCATTAGCGCCCGCCCGACGGCCAGCATCTGACCTTCGCCCCCCGAAAGACTTCCGGCACGCTGATCTTTACGCTCAGCAAGGCGCGGGAACAGGGTGTAAACCTCATCCAACCTTTCGTCTTTGGGGCGGGTGCCTACCAGTGCACCCAATGACAGGTTTTCGGCGACTGACAGGTTTGGAAACACGTTGCCTTCCTGTGGCACGTAGGCGATGCCGCGGTTGGACAACTCATGCGCAGGTGTGTGTGTCACCTGTTGACCATCCCATTCCAGCGCGCCCGCCCGCAAAGGCAGAACCTTTGCAAGCGTCTTGAGAAGCGTGGTCTTACCCGCGCCATTGGCCCCCAGAACTGCAAGAACTTCGTTGCCGATGCCAAATGTCAGATCAGACAAAACCTGCACATCACCGTAACCGCTGCTGAGATTTTGGACGTCAAACATCAATCAGACCCCCATGTACTTTTCAGCGACTACGCGGTTCTTTTTGACCTCCTCGGGGCCACCTTCAAACAGGATTGATCCTTCCGAGAGAAAATGGACATATGCACAATTCGACCAGATCAGATCAAGGTCGTGCTCTATAATGACAACCGTCATCTCACCCGCCTCGACCTTCTCCTGAACAAGGCGCATGACGTCTTTTGTGATCTCGTCAGGTAAGCCCGCCGTTGGCTCATCCATCAACAGCATTTGGGGTTTCACGATAATGCACCGCAAAATATCCAATAGCTTCTTCTCGCCGCCCGATTTGGCATAACCACCCGGGTCGCTGAATGGAAAACGCGTCAGCAAGGTGTCGATTTCGTCCTCAAGCGCGTCGTCTGCGGGGGGCGTGCGCCAGACGCTGCGCCAATCCTGCCGCGCCGGCGATGTCGCGGCCATCGAAAGACTGTCGCGGATGGTCAGGCTTTCGAAATCCTGAATGCGCTGGTTGGTTTTGACCAGACCAAGCCGCGCGACCTCGAACGACTCCAGATCCATCAGCGATTGGGCTTCTCCGTTCTTGGCAAAATGCACAGTCCCGGTGGTGGCTTCGATGCGGCGGGTCAGGCAACCCAAGAGTGTCGATTTTCCTGCGCCATTGGGGCCAATCAATCCTTCAATGCCGTGGTCACCAAAGCTGGCTGCAGAAATGTCCAGCACAGGGTGGCCTACATAGGATTTCGTCAGATTTCTCGCGGTCAGCTTCATGAAGCCGCCCCACCATCTTTGTCCGCCTTATCAGCCGCGGGATTTGAAGCGTCCTTCTTCGAGATCGGTGACTTTGGATTGACGGCGCCGTCCAGAGCTTTGATCCCTTTTTGCGCGATGGTGAGCGCAGTACCTGAGCCTGTTTTCATCGTCGTGCGCAGGCTGTCCCAAACCTGCTCTGGTGGTGTGGTCGGCGCAAGAAATCCAGTTGGTCGAAAAACCAGCACAGCCATCAGCAACAGGCCATAGAGAAAGAGCTTCAGGTTGGGCACAACCACGGCAAACTCTGGCGAAACCGGTGCATAAGTCTCGATCAGAATGTCGAATATCCCGAATGTCACAAAAACCCCAACCATCGCACCCAGCGAATGTTCCTTGCCACCAAGCACCAGCGCAATCCAGACCGCGAAGGTCACGGAAGGCACGATCATGTTGGGTGTCAGAAACTGGTTCAGTGGGGCCGACAAGGCACCCAAGAGGCACATGGCGACCGAAGCGGCGACAAACCAGAACATCTTGATCCGAAACGTATCCTTACCCAACGAGGCGCAAAGCTCTTCATTGTCGCGGATCGCCTGCAATAGCCGACCCGTAGGTGATTTATGCAGCCGCAGCACTAGGACTTGCATACCGACGACAAGGGCAAGCAGAAATGCGAAATAGAGGTACTCAGTGCCGTCCCCAATTCGGATCGGATACCTGATGGTCCCCAGCCCCACGACACCCATCGTCATCCACTTTTCAGTGACAATGAGCAAGGCGACGATGGCCGCAAAGGCAATCGTCGCGCATAAGGTGGCTTGCGGATCTAATCGCAGCACCAACCAGCCCATCAACCAAGACACGGCTGCCGACAGAACTGCCACGATGACGAATGCGTCCACAAACGAAAGGTCCAGCTGCACCTGAAACACGCCCATGGCGTACATGCCAACGCCCCAAAACCCCACGACGCCAAAGTTTGCAACGCCCAGCAGCCCGAACTGAATATGAAGGGCCAGCGCAAGGCCCAGATAGATCAGCAGCAGCGACAGCGAAAAGATCAGATAGGCCATCTACGCTACCCTCGGCCCGCGTTGCCACAGGATCAGGATGAAGGCCATAAGCAGGGCAACTTCGGCATAAAGTGGCTTTGTAATGAGTGTGATGGCCGACGTCAGGATACCTGCAACGATGGCCGCGATAAGGGCGCCTCGTACACTGCCGACACCACCAATGATCGACACCATCACGGTGATGAGGATCAGGTTCCACCCCATAAGCGGATTCACAAGGGCAAATACACCCTGAAAGATACCTGCTAGACCCGCAGCACAGCCTGCAATGAACCAGACATAAATCGAGATGCGATGTGGATCGATACCGCTGACCTGGGCAAGCTCTGGATTGTCCGCCAGCCCCCGTACTTTTTCGCCAAAGCCGGTTTTGTAGATCAGCCAATAAAGGTTGAAAGCGAAAGTGAAGACCAGAATCAGGGCGATGAATTGCAGGCTGGTCGCACCGGTCCCTGCGAATGTAAAGAACGCGATTGGAGGCTCGTCAAGAAACACATTTTCGGCCCCGACCATCAGGATCAAACCATAGCGCAGGACAAAAGACAGACCGACCGACAGGATGATCAACTCCGATGGCTTCACGCCACGCTGGATCGCGGGCCGAAAGACATAGAGATACGTCAGAACACTGACAGCCCCCGTCATAATCGCCGCTGGAATGATCGAAATGTAGAAACTCAATCCCAGTGAAACGTTGAGAAGCGAGGCGAAATAAGCCCCATAGGTGATCCCTTCACCGTAGCCAAAATTAATGAAACCGTTGAGGTAGTAAATCAGTGTAAAGCCCATGGCTGCGAGGATCAGCGGCGAGGCCTGCAACACACCGATAAAGACGGCGTCAATAATGAATGACACTTTGACCTCCCACTTGCGTCCGCCGTTCCAACCATTGTCAGTTCGCGGATCGCCCTAGCGTCAGTCACAGATGCCGGGCCAGTGAATGGCTGAATGGATCACAGCATTGCCAATCATCTGCTTTTGTCGGTGTCAGGGGCGCTGACGGCTTGATCGATGCCCTTCAGGAACGGCAGGCTTGTGAAATACAGCCGTGACAGGTCCGCAGAAAGGAACCACCGATGTCAAATGCTTTCAAAGACAATCGACTGCCCCTCGTGGTCTCTGCCGTGGCATTGGCCGTTGCAACAGTCATCGGGATCGTACCGGTCGTGCAGGACAATCGCCGTGCGGACGACAGGGCCGTAGCCCTAGTCGATGTCAGCTCTCTGGAAGAACGGGTGGCGTCACTGGAAAATGCCCCACCACCTGAGGTCGGATCGTCCATTGCGGACATCCCCGAAAATGCTGGCAACGCCCGGCTGCGTCAGGAGATCGATTTGATCACGCGGGGGCTGGCCAATCAGACGGGCCGTGTGTCGCGTCTGAAGACCACGGTCGAGGGCATAGTGGATGAGAACGGCGCGCTCGTGCCATCCCCGTTGGTGTCTGATGAAATCGCGTTGGCAAAGCGTGGTCTGGCAAATCTGACACGCAGGATCAACGCGCTGGAGGACCGGTTCGATGCGCTTGAGACGGCCGCAGCAGATATAACGCGGCTGCAACAGCAGATGGCGAATGTTGATCGGGCCTTTATGCGTTTGGCCCGCAATAGCAATGTCGCGCGGGACGAACGCGCGTCTTTGCTGGCTGCGTTGGATGCGTTGCCGGGCGGACGCACGGGAATTGGTGATGAGACCGATGCCAATAGCATAGAGGCCAAACTAGACGCGATCCTTCAGCAACTACAGGACTAAGGGGACTTCTCCAACTGTCGTCTGGGCTCAACTGCCTCATAACAGGTCGTTCACTGCCACGCTGGAACGGTTTCGTTTATACCTTTTCAAAGGCAAAACAGTCATTTCATGCCTCGCTGACCTCGACAGAAGATTGTTGGGTCATAAGCCACTCACATACGACATCTTATGAACAAAAGCGTATCCATGTTCCAGCGAAGCTCCAGGATTGTTGGACTGCGGTCCAACCTCAAAGCTAACTCCAAACATCCGATTGAGCACGATACAAGGCGATTTCATGTTGCACATTTAGTGCACATGCCACCGGTTAACAAATTGAGTTTAATAAATAACATGTCCAATCCATCACCGGAAAGACGCAAAAACCATCCTCGAATGACCGCTTCATACCAGACTTCAGACTTTGGTGCACATTGCAGCATCGGTCAAAGTTGGGCTCCCTCCCATCATTCGCTGCGTTGTTCACGAATGACCGCTGTTCCTCAAGACGGGTCTTATGCAGGCTGAGATTGATGAAAGCTCAATGAAGTAAGTGATCTCAGATGTAAGCGCGGCATAATCCGAAGCTCGGCATTATGGGCGAGCTCATGCGCCCAGACCCCGTAGAAGTTCCGCGGGTTCTCGAACCTGGAAATGGATGGCATGAACACCTTGTCCACGGGCGGTAGGTAGTAGGCTTCCGTCCCGGTGAAGACGGTCGTGATGTCAATGGCGTCGAAAAACGCCTGCATATGCGGGATGGGCTCGGACGGCGGATGCTCGGGCACGGGCTCCGGGTCGGGGAAGAAGCTGTCGGGCAAGCCCTCGATCTGGCAGGCATTGAACACGCGGTAGGATTTCTGGAATCGGAAGATGCGGGCCTCCTCGGAGCGATCATCCCTGTCGCTGCAGTCGTCCGCGCCATCGGCGTCTTTCCGGCTTTGGCCGTAATATACGACTACAGAGGATTTCTCTCCCTTGCGGACCTTTGCTTCCAGTGCATTGGCCTGCGGCAGCGTCATCCAGAAAGGTGAGCTATAACCCGCCATCACCGTTCGCATGGTGAGCAGGAAGTTGTTGACCCCTTGGTAAGGCTCTCCTCCAACGCGCAGAGGACGCGAGCTGCCACCTGCCGTCCAGGGTTTGCGCCACGGCAAAACGCCGCGCTCGATGATGCGGATGATTTCGTTGGTGATGACCTCGGAGGCATCGAATTTGGGCGTGCGGGATCGGGCCATGGCTGGCCTCCTTTCGAGTTTTGGTGAGAGGGAATGGTGATCAGATTGACTGACGGGGCCTCGGATCGTTGATGATCCTGGCACCGAGGGCTTCGACCGTGTCGATGTAGTCGGTCAGCGAGACGGACCTGCCAAGGGAAAGCGCTCGATCGGCGCGAGGGTCGACACGGTGGTCCAACCGAGGTGGAGGAATGTCCCGCCGTCTCCGCAGATCACATGCGCATTTGGCAATGACGCGGCCTGCTTGAGATAGCCGAGATCGCGGAGAACGGCTGTCCGCTCGAGCTGCCGTGCCAGATCCTTCTCGCCGGTTCGGCGCAGCTCTCTATGCCGCCACCAAGAGGCAGCGGTCGCGCGCAGCACGCGCAAGACACCTGTTTGCATGGGAATGCCCTTCATCCGGAACGACAGACCGGAATCCGGCCCGGACCCATCTGAGGGACCCCAAAGGCCCTCATCCGTCAGTCACAAAACCCGAAGGACACTTTTACTTTCCGACCGCCAACTGGACCGCGGAAACTGACAAGAATCCGACACCACTGCGGTTCACAAGGACTTCATGCAGTCAGTGCCGGTTGGGGTCCAAGATCGGCAAGGTATATCGGCAACCCCAGCCCGACCGCAGCAGTCTTTGTCATATTATCAATAACTTATCTGATGTTCTCGATCGGCAAAAAACGCGCCTACTGCGACTTTTCAGGCCCAAAAATTAGGATTTCCGACGCTCAGAGCTATACAGCGTTACGGATTAGCATGGGAAACGAAGGCACAGCACCTCCTGACAGCTTGAATTTCAGCAATATTGTCGCTATATACCGTCAGTATCACTGTAGGGGCATAGATCATGCACATCACGAACTTTGCTGAAGCTGGGCAATTCGAACCGCGCAAGATCGCCGCGGTGCTACGCACATCAGCAGAAGAGATCGCATTGACCGTCGGCTTGGGCAAAGACGCGTTGCAGAGGCGAACCCGCATCGGTTCGGACAAGACGCAGCGCCGCCTGCGCGAATTGGTAGAGGTGCTCAACAAAGTCGAACCCCGCTTCGGCTCGGAACTGATGGCCTATGCATGGTACCGGTCAGAGCCCCTGCCCGGCTTTGATGGCCGGACAGCCATGCAGCTGGTGCAGGAAGGCAAAGCTCAGCAAGTTCTGGAATACATCGATGCGGTCGATGCGGGCGTCTTTGCCTAAAGCGCGCCCCGCCAAGACATGAGACACCAAGACCCTGTCACACTTCATGTTCTCGGGACATCGGTGTCACACACATTATTTTTGAATGGCGGGGCGCAGAGATGCCGCTGAAAGATGGACGCTACTCAGGGCCGCTCTACCGCGCCCTAAACCCGGTCTATGCGCGTGAACCTCTGTCCGGACGAGGCGCTGAACTCTATGGAGGGCGCTTTAATGCCAAGGGCACCCCTGCCCTCTACACCTCGCTGGATCCCGCGACCGCTCTTAGAGAAGCCAACCAGGTCGGCAGCCTGCAACCCACTATCCTGGTGTCCTACAAGGCCGACCTTGGGCCTATTTTCGATACCCGCGATCAGGACAGGCTCGAACGGTATGGTGTGACAGCGTCAATGCTTGCCGACCCTGCATGGCGCATGAAGATGCTCGATGGCCAACCTGTGCCGACACAGGATTTAGCAATCGGCCTCATAGCGGATCGGTTTGCTGGGCTTCTGATCCAGAGTTTTGCGAAGGGCGCGTCATCATTGGACTTGAACATCGTTTTGTGGGCCTGGACTGACAATACTGGTTATTTGGAAGTGGTGGATGACGAAGAGCGGCTGTCACGCATGTGAGTTGTGAGACTTGGTGCCTGATCTGTCCACCGCGGTGGACATCAGCGGGTCGGAGGAACACGGATTGACCGTGCGTTATCGCCCTAGTTGCCGTCCAGACGTCCACCGCGGTGGACACTACGCGGTTTGCATAGCAGTTTTGGACAGACGCTTGATCAATACCACTGGATCAAACTGGTCTTGACGTTGGCCCAAGGTGATACTGTGAAAATACGCTCCAAAGTCCCTGATACGTTGTCCAAGTTGTAGCATGATGAAGATCGCGCATGACGCTTTCTGAGCTCCTACTGCATTCTTGGCTTTCTCGAATGTATCTGGGTGAATCCCCATCATGGGTGCAAGTGTTCGAGCATGGTTTTCAATGTCCAACCAGTTTCTAAGTCTCTCTGTGGAGAACGATGTCGCTTGATCGCAAACTGAGGTTAGCAAGTCTGGTTTCAGAGCTTCATTGCCTAGGTTGCTATCTAAATCTTTTTTTTCCTCTTCAGACTTAGATTGGTGCCGGACAGTTTGTCCGTCATTGGCGGGCAATTCTACAGCTTCTGGTGGGTCATCTGGGGTATGCAAACTCTGGCATTCTCTGTCTGTGTCTGCGAGCAGCGCGTGGTATTCAGGGAGGCTCAGCTTCCTGCGTAGAGCTTTCCGTGCGTGGTTGATGAATGTGTTGCTGGGATCATGCTCTTCCAAATGGGCGAGCTTTGTAAGGATCTGTTTGCGGGCAAATATCCGATCCCGTCGGTTATTTTCCATCTCATGTGCGATGGCGACAAGCTCGTTCGCGCGCTGGAGGAGGGGGGCTAGAGACAATCCATAGCTGATGCAATGACCGCCGGATGAGCGAACGCGGTAGCGCTTTCGGTTCGAGCTGTCATTGCGCTTGATGAAACCGAGTTCAACGAAACGGTTGATGTGTCTGCGGAGGGTCCGTTCATCGATACCGCCGACGCGCTGGCAAATCGAGTTGTTGGACGCGAAAACCGTTTCGCCGTGGCCTGGTTTCAAGAAACTGAGCATTGCTTGAAGTGTTTGTATATGGCCAGGACGTAGACCGAACACGCTACGTGCATCTCTCAGTGCCCTGAAGATGGTCCAAATGTCGGTTTCAGCCGCAGAAATTGGACCGCGTGATGCATCAGCGCCAGCGGTTCCGATCGATAGTTTTGTAAATGCCATGGTTTGTTCACGACGACCGTTTGGCCCACAACTTCCCTGTCTCTTCCCAAAATTTCGCTCAGGAAAAGGCAATAAAAATCCGTCCACCGAATCGGTGACTCTTGACCGGTTTGCTGGAGGTTGCTACATCATGAGTGCTGATCGAATGATGAGGGCTCTCCAGGGGAAGCTTTGGGGGGCTCTTTTCTTTCTGGTCTTCGCTTTTCTCCTCTGCTCGCGTTACTCTGTGTGGCTTGGGTTAGGACCCAGAGCCGCTCTCATTCCGCCACTGTTCGAAGAGCTGCAAAAGTGTTGCCTCCGCGCGCTCTTCGAGCCATCGGCCGAATTCTGGGTTGTCCTTCTTGGCGATCTTGATGGCGATCGTTTTCTGATCGACTGTCAGCGTTCCCACAGAGCTACCGTCCCCATCTTTGACGACGGACGTTAGGCTGCGGTTGTCTTGCTTCTTGTTGCTACGCGCCTTGTTCGAGCAAGCCGAGTAGACTGCCTGAAACTTCTCCGCGCTTGGAGTGTCGTCGGGCAGGGCGGCAATCGCCTCTTTGGCCGTGTTCACCAGATCTATATTTTTCGAGAACGCGGCCAGGTCACCCCATTGCCGTCGTCCGATGCCATGTGCCGGCCCGATCAGCTGTACAAGCCCTTCTGGCAGTTGCTCTATGACGACGCGATGGTTGGATACGCCCTGCCGTGTCAAGCCTAGAGCATCCTGAATTACGTTTGGCTTGTAACCTGATTCCTGCATCTCTTTGATAAAAAGAGATTTCTCGATGAATGACGGGTCTAGTCGGAGGTTGTTCTCTTGGCCCTGTGCGATCAGAGATGCGTCGTCATCCAAGGTTCGAACGATCGCCTTGACCGTTCCGCCGACCATGCGGATTGCTGCAAGTCTGCGTCGGCCGTAGATGATACGGTATCTGTCCGGTTGGGCCGATGGACGGACCATAATTGGCACTTGTTGCCCATGCTTGCGAATGCTTTCGGCCAACTCATCAATACTGGAATCCTCCAGCACCAACCGATCGCGCAGACCATCCATGTCAATCTGATCGGGCTCGATGTCCCGAATGGAATTCGCGGTGATCTCGCGCAAAGAGTCGCGCAAGCCGCCAACAGATCCTGGCAGTTTTGCCGCTTTCGGCGGGGTAGGGGAGGGGGCCGCGCTCTCCTTCTCGTCCTTTGGAGGCTGATTGAAGATATTTCGGGCCATCAGCGACGCCCCCAAGCCATTTGGATTGTTTGTTCCAACTCATCGCCAACGCCGTTCACGCTGGTCAGAGCGCGATCAATCGTTTTCCTGATGAACTGGCTCGGATCAACTTCGTAGACGGTTTGCTGGGTCATACCGGCGTCCGAGATTGCTGTAGACTTCAGCATTGGCTCAGTCATGACCTGTCCGGCCAAGATCGATCTCAGGTAGCCCGCCATCTGGGTCTGAGGCCCGTCCGACGGCTCGTATCTCGTGATCAAGAACTTTACAAAGTCCCATGTAACGCGCCGGCCAATGGCTTCTTCGACAGCCTTTACCGTTTCCGAAGCAAGTTTCAGGAACTGGCTCATTGAAGCAATGTCGAGCATGCCTGGTACGACCGTTACCAGGAGTCCCGTCGAGGCCGCCAACGCTGTTAGGGTCAGAAAGCCAAGTTGAGGCGGGCAGTCAATCAGCACGATGTCGTAACTCGCCTCAACTTCCTCAAGCGCTAAGGCGAGGCGCTCCGCAAATATGGGCTGCACCCGACGGGCGAGGGCGTTTGCCGTCTCAGTTTCGTATTCCGAGAGCATTAGGCCCGCCGGAACCATATCGAGCTTATGGAAGTAGGTCGTTTGGATGACGTCGGAGAGTGGAACTTGCTCCTCATATCTCAGAGCATCATAGATTGTGCCGCCTTCAGCGAACTCGAGCTCAGGCCGAAAACCGAAAAAAGTGGTCAGACTTGCTTGTGGATCGAGATCCAAAACCAATACTCGGTAGCCTCGCAAGGCATACCGTTGTGCAAGATGTATCGTTGCTGTCGTTTTTGACGATCCGCCTTTGAAATTGACGACAGATATCACCTGGAGACGATCGCCCTCACGCCGACCAGGACGGTAACTTTCTGCGTTCTTTCCAGTGCGCCCTAGAATATCGCGCAACTTATCAATCTCTTGGGCTGTGTAGAACCGGTGTCCGCGGTTGTCTGTATGCACTTCCGGGAAGCTGCCGTCCTTGTGCCGGTTGCGCAGGTTAGATGTGCTCACGCGCAGGAGGCTGGCGACCTCGGTAGAACTGAAACGGCGCAGGGACTTTCGTTCTTCGGGCTCGAAAGCGATCTTCATCTGGCGATCCAAAGACTCAGCCAGATTGTCGGCAAATGCTCCGATGTCGGAAGAGCCTATGCCTTGCGCGTATCCAACGTTACGATCATCCATATCCTGCCGCCCACTCTCGGCCTCTGTTGAGGCTCTTGGTCATTCTGACGGTGTACAGCGTATCTGACGCGTTTTGCCGTCAGAATGGGAATGCCACGATCCAGTGAGTCCGGCAAGAAGAATCTAGATGTAGTGTGAAAGTTATCCACAGCACCAATACGTTCAGTCGCATCAGGATAGCCGCAAACGTTTGATTTTATTGCATTAAGTCGACGTGATCGCGCTTCAAGCTACCAATCCGAATTGTTTGGATGGTTTCAGCTAAACCCATGCAACCAATGGCACAATTGACCTTCTAAAGGCGTCTGGAGCGATAGATTCAGTTGAATGAGTCCCTGCTAGTTACAGTCG
Source organism: Yoonia sp. SS1-5 (assembly GCF_038443705.2). Classification (NCBI taxonomy): domain Bacteria; kingdom Pseudomonadati; phylum Pseudomonadota; class Alphaproteobacteria; order Rhodobacterales; family Paracoccaceae; genus Yoonia; species Yoonia rhodophyticola. The sequence continues at coordinate 196,341 of NZ_CP151764.2, forward strand.
GGAGTGAGCCGATTCTGATGAAATTAGACCAAGTCGCTCCGCTCGTTCGAGCAACATCTTGACCGAAGACGGCTGCCAGCTAGTGCGGCCTCGAGGGGTGCGCTCACGCATCGATTCCAGCCGGTCGCAGATCGCCTGCAGTGTGATTTCGGGGTCCGAGCCTTTGATGGCAGCCACGATAGCCGGCAGGCGGTCATCGGTTTCGCGACGTCCGGCGCGGCCAAGCACTGCATCTGGTAGAAACTCGTTGCGCACATATGCCTTCACAGCGCGGAGCAGGCGGCTTTGGGTCCAATGACGATCATGGGGCAGGGGGGCATTGATAATCCGCAGGACGTCTTCCCAAGCCATATCGGGGCGCAAACGGCGCACATGGGGCACCCAATCCTGCGCAGACTCGTTCAGGCGCTCCATGTAGCCGTCCTGCCGCGCCAGCCGCACCTTGCGCAGCGCGGCGGGGTCCTTGGCGCGAAGCCCTGGGTTGCCACCTACGCGCCCTTTGGCGCGTGCCGAGGCAAGCCCAGCCTTGGTACGCTCGCGGATCAGAGCACGTTCAAACTCGGCCGCAGCGCCCAGAACCTGCAATGTGAACTTGCCCTGCGGGGAAGCGGTGTCGATGGGGTCCTGCAGGGAGCGGAAGAAAGCTCGCTTGGCCTCCAGACGTTCGATCACCTCCAGCAAATGCGACAGAGATCGCGCAAGCCGGTCGATCCGCACAACGACCAGCGTATCGCCGCTCTGGACGCGTTCGAGCACGCGTGCCAGCACCGGTCGCGCGCGATTGCCGCCCGAGGCGTGCTCTTCAAAGATCTCGATGCAACCCGCAGATTGGAGGGCCTCCAACTGGGGCAGGGGGGTCTGATCCTCTGTGGATACGCGCGCATAGCCTATCAGGGACATGAAATCGGGCCGTTTCCAATTTAAGGTATCGCTATTAAACGACCGTTTGTAAACGAATGCAATGGCGCTCTCTATGGCCTTGCTCAACGGAAAGCCCTTGCTTTCCATAGGCTGAGCGCGATGAGAGAGCCCTCGCCGAACATCGCCCGCGCGTCCTATATAAGGAGCATAGGTGCACTCTGAAAAGACCCTTGGGTAAAGTGCATAATTTCAGTATTTTGCACACATGAAGACTCAAGCGACTGCTTTTTATGATGAATCGGATTATCACTTCTTTGACGCTGAGGAGGTGGAACAGTCGTCCGAGGACGATCTTTGGTTGTCGCGTTTAGTTCCCGATTTCAATTGAAGCGGTAAGCTGGAACCCAAGCGTCCAGATTTCACCTTAGCGTTTCACTAAGGCAGCAAGGATCGAAAGCTTCAAAGCCCCGCTGCCTTGGTGAGGTTGACCCGGAACCTGTCGCGCCTGCGCTGGTACCGTCGGGTCATCTCGGCCGACGTATGGCCGAGCTGTTTCTGCACATTCCGTTCATCGACTTCCGCCGACGAGGCCAGCCCGGCGCGCAGGCTGTGGCCCGAAAACATTGCCAGCTGTTTGGCTTCCGGCAGATCGGATCTGACGCCACTCTTCAGAACGGTTGCCTTGATCAGTCGAGCTACGTGCTTGTCGGAGAGGCGAGTCTCAAGGGCACGTTTGCCGTCCCGCGATGTGCGCACGAAGACCGGCCCAAAGTCGATGCGTCCGAAGTGCAGCCATTGCTCCAGCGCGTGCACCGGGCAGGTCTGGTCGCTGGACCCGCGCCCGATCTCAACCTCGCGCCATCCGGTCTTGGCATTGAGTGGCAATAGGGCACCCCCATCCAATACCTCGATCCAACCGCCTGAGTCCGGTGTGTCGTCCTTGTGCACATCGAGACTGATGATCTCCGACCGCCGAAGTCCCCCAGCAAATCCAATGAGAAGGATCGCCCGGTCCCGAAGCCCGCGGAGATCATGAGGAAGGGTGGCGACCATGGCGAGGATATCCTCCGGCAGGATTGCTTCCTTCTGCACCGGCGGGCGCGCATGCTTGCGTTTGATCCCGGCCAGGACCGTCGCGATGTGCCGGTCCCTGCGATCGAGCGTGAACCCGCGCTGTGTGTAGTTCCAGGAAAGTCCAGAGAGACGGCGCTCGATCGTGGAGACTGAAAGGGCAGGGGCCTTCCCGGCTGGTGCAGCCAGATCAGCCACATAAAGTCCAATCATCTCGGGCGCGGGGGGCAGAGGTTCCGTGCCTTTCAACCGGCACCAGCGGCTGAAGTGTTTCCAGTCGGCAGCGTAAGCCTTGTTTGTGTTCTCGGCTGTCGAGGCCTCGGCGTATCCGCGCGCCGTATCGATCAGCTGGTCGAGGGTGCCGGAGCCGGCGACATGAGCAGGCAGGACGATTGATGCACTTTCTACCTGTTCTCTCTCGTTGTGCTCGCCACCGTTCGGCGCGTCATCGGACGCTGAACGCGAAGTCTCGCGCTCTGGGGTGCCGGAACCCTCGATTTTGGTGCTGCTATTTGTGAGACTGCCCATGTTTTCGGGCATATCTTTCTATGTCCGATAATGCAAACTTATTGGACATAGAAAAGACCCGCAGAGTGGGGCGGTTTGTACACTATATTGTAGCGGAAAGCGCCGCCGTGCGATAGTCTTGTGGTATGACCTATGCCGCTGACCGCTTCGATACATTACCCAGAATGCCATCTTGGGTCACCTCTACGCGACCTGAAACCCCTGAAGATGTGGCGTTTTTGTCGGGCGCGGCGCTGAGCCATCTGCATCTTGTACTGGAGCGGGAGGAGGTCCCCCAGACCTTGCTGCGCGCGCGGCTGGCGTTGCGCGCGGCAGAGGTATGTATGACACATCAGGGACGCCCGGAACGGGCAGGGGAGTTGCGCGATGCTGTGGGATTTCTGCAGCCGGGCGATCACCCTGGTCCTGCGGGCGCGGTCTACCAGTCTTGGCAAAGGTCCGTAGAAAGACCTGTGTCCGTCAATGCACTTCACCGGGCGTTGCCTGATCTGGAACCAGAGCAGATTGCGACCTGGCTCGACGGGTGCGACCCGCGCGGCGCAGGGCAGGGGGCGCCGATCTCGCGGGTGGCAGGCGTTCTGCAGACAGCTCTCGCAGACCGACCCCGCGACCAGACCGCCGCTCTAGTCCATGCCGACGCGGCTTTGGCGCAGGCGCTCGGGTGGAGCCATGTAGTGCCGCTGCTGGCCGTTGGCCTAAAGCGCGCCGATTTACGGAAGACCGGCGTGGACCTGCGCATGGCCTGCCATCGGGCGATCGCGGCGGCCACAGTCCAGGTGACGCGGGAGGCCACTGATCTTGCCCGACGCGTGGCCCGCTTGAAGACGGTCGCACCGAAGCTTCGGGCGAAGGGCGCCGACGCGGCCGTCGCGCTTTTTCTGAGCCGGGACGCAGTCGCGCCGACGTCGCTCAACTCGCTCCGGTCTGGTCGTGCGGCACGCCGGTTCTGTGACCGGCTGGTCGAGTTGGGGGCCGTGCGCGAGTTGACCGGGCGCGACACTTTCCGTCTCTACGGGGTCTGAGTGATGGCGAAGGATCATGCCGACCCCGAGTTGGATCGAGACTTGGAGGAGTTGCCGCCTGAGCTGCGCTGGCGCGAGTGGATGCGCCGGATTGAAGCCGTGCTTTTTGCGAGTGCATCGCCTGTGCCGCCCGAAGACCTGGCACGTGTTGTGGGGCAGGGGGCCTCTGTCGGTCTTTTGATCGACGATCTGATGGCCGATCTTGAAGGGCGGTCCTTTGAAGTCGCCAAAGTTGCCGGCGGATGGATGCTGCGAACGCGGCCGGCCTATGCGGCGGCGATCCGGACCGCGGCGGATGTGGGCGAGCAGGACTTCGACCTGCGCGAATACGACGTCGCGGTTTTAGCGGCTATCGCGTACCACCAGCCGATCACGCGAGATGGGCTCAAGGATATCTTCGGTAAGGAGATCAGCCGCGACTTGATCGGGCGGTTGCACGCGCAAGGTTTGATCGCGGCAGGCCCGCGTTCGCCGCGACGTGGGGCGCCATACACCTATGTCACGACCGAAAATTTTTTGATCGCGTTCGACATGGAGACTCTGCAGGATTTGCCGGACCGGGAGCAGCTGGGTTGGCAGACGGATGTAATTTGAGCAACAGAAAATTGGCAGACCTTTGATCTTAATCGTGATGACCTCAAAAATGAATCCTCCGCGATCATTTCACCATGCCTGACGGTCGGGGATTGAATACTGACGCGGAGACCACTCTTAATGTGTAAAACTTCAGACTTGATCTGACGGACATCTCAGCTTGCGACGCTGAGAACGGGTTGCGCACTGTCCGATTGGTCGTGCGTTTTGATCGTCTTCTCGACAGCGATGTGTAGCGTTTCGCGGAAGGTCTGCATAGGTGTTTTGCCATAGCAGTGACGTCCCGAATGTGGCCGCTGTTCGTTGTACTTTGCCAGCCACGCATCCAGATCGGCCTGCAACTCTTCGACTGACCGATACAGTTTCTTGCGGAATGCGATGTCGTAGAACTCATCCTTGATGGTGCGATGGAACCGCTCGCAGATGCCGTTTGTTTGCGGAGAATTGGCCTTGGTTCGGGTGTGGTCCACGTCCTCGACGGCCAGATAAAGCTGGTAGGCGTGGTTCTCGACCTTGCCACAGTATTCCGTGCCCCGGTCTGTCAGGACGCGCAGCAGGCTGATCTCATGCTCTGCAAAGAACGGGATCACGCGGTCGTTCAGCAAGTCGGCCGCGGTGATTGCCGTCTTTTCAGTGTAGAGCTTGCAGATCGCCACGCGGGCATAGGTATCGACAAAGGTCTGTTGATAAATGCGTCCGACGCCCTTCATTGTGCCCACATAATAGGTGTCCTGGCTGCCCAGATAGCCAGGGTGGTGGCTCTCGATCTCGCCATGGGCTTCTTTCTTGGCCTTGGCTTTTTCCAGCGCGGCCAACTGATCCTCGGTGAGCAAGATACCCTCTTGGGCGGCACGGGCCTCCAGGGCCTTGAGGCGCTTTTTCATGGTTTCCAGATCATTACGCAGCCAGATCGACCGGACGCCCGACGATGACACCATGATGCCTTTCTGCTGCAGCTCCCACGACGCCCGTTTCTGACCCAGAGCCGGGTTGTCGATGGCCAGTTCGATGACCGCCTTCTCGACATGTTCTGGCACGCGGTTTTTCATCACCGGCTTGCGGCGGCTGAGATCCATCAGGGCTTCTTCGCCACCCTGATCGTAAAGTTCTCTGAACCGGTAAAAGCTGTCCCGCGAATAACCCATCACTTTGCAGGCCTGCGACACGCTTCCGAGCTGTTTGGCCAGTTCCAACAGCCCCAGCTTCGGCTTGATGATCTTCTCTTGAATACTTGTCATTGATCGACACTCCTTGATTGCGCTCCAGAAGAGCAGAAATGTCAGATCAAGTCGTGTGTTTTACACTTAATGTTGCCTCACCTTTAAAAAGGAAAGCAGTCGTCACAACACGTCAAAAACTGACCCAAGATCGTCTTGCTGTTCGTACTTGCGTTGCGCTTTGGTGATGGGATGCTTGGCATAATGCTCATCGAATACTTTCCCGAGACCCTTCGCATTCACCTTTGTGATCAGGGAACGGACGTCGGGGCCGGTTTTGAGGTCGACGCAGTATCTTTCGGTCTCATTTGAAATGGTTTCAGCAAGTTTGAGCGCATCTTCGGTAAAGGAACCGGAGGTCCAAAACTCAAAGCTGAATGCGCGACTCTGCAACGTCTCTTGTGCTCGGAAGTGTTTATGCAGACGGTGTGCTTTCGTACGTATCCATGCTTCGACCTCGTCGGCATCCACGCGATGTGTTGGCGCGTAGCCCTTACACTCAATGAGCCGGACGTTTTCGGCCGAAACGCAAAAGACGTCTATTTCGTAGCTGTCGCTGGGGCCAAGCTGCACTTTCTTTCCGATGTCGATCGAACCGCCGCCCTGCAATGTTGCGATATGCCCGACGATAAGTTCAAAGAGCGCGCCACGCAGGTTGCCAGCTGCACCTTCAATGTGGCCAAGCTGGCCGAACAATTGCTCGATGACCTCTGGGTTCTTGGCTGCAATTGCACTCGCATGCCGCAGAGTCTCAAGAAGGCCCGCGAGGCCGCGTGCTACATCACGTCCGAAGAGTGCGGACGGTTTTGTAGCGATGATCCCGTTGGCGCGTAGTGCAAGGAAGGCATCGTGGTGAAAGCCGTCGGCGATGATCACTGGAAGGAAGGAGGGCAGGCGGCGCATTGCGCGCGAACTCTCGCATTTGCGGAGGAACGCTTGGGCCGCTGCGGCGTCGATTTCGCCAACATACGCATCGACAACGAGAAATCCGGGCGCTGGCTTTCCATCTTTGTATCTCACCATTGGTGTGAGGTAACTGGGGGCGACCAGATCAAAGGCGTGTGTTCCGAATTGAGGGAGGGGCACGCCGCGCTCGCGGATCTCGACTTTGTTGTAGCTGACCATGCCAAGCTTTCGGGCCCAATCAGCGATTGCTTCAAGAAGCACCTGCTGGACGGTCAGCTGAGCCGCGTACCCGTCGAAATCCACGTGAAAACTGGAATGATGTGTAAAACACACGACTTGATCTGACATTTCTGCTCTTCTGGAGCGCAATCAAGGAGTGTCGATCAATGACAAGTATTCAAGAGAAGATCATCAAGCCGAAGCTGGGGCTGTTGGAACTGGCCAAACAGCTCGGAAGCGTGTCGCAGGCCTGCAAAGTGATGGGTTATTCGCGGGACAGCTTTTACCGGTTCAGAGAACTTTACGATCAGGGTGGCGAAGAAGCCCTGATGGATCTCAGCCGCCGCAAGCCGGTGATGAAAAACCGCGTGCCAGAACATGTCGAGAAGGCGGTCATCGAACTGGCCATCGACAACCCGGCTCTGGGTCAGAAACGGGCGTCGTGGGAGCTGCAGCAGAAAGGCATCATGGTGTCATCGTCGGGCGTCCGGTCGATCTGGCTGCGTAATGATCTGGAAACCATGAAAAAGCGCCTCAAGGCCCTGGAGGCCCGTGCCGCCCAAGAGGGTATCTTGCTCACCGAGGATCAGTTGGCCGCGCTGGAAAAAGCCAAGGCCAAGAAAGAAGCCCATGGCGAGATCGAGAGCCACCACCCTGGCTATCTGGGCAGCCAGGACACCTATTATGTGGGCACAATGAAGGGCGTCGGACGCATTTATCAACAGACCTTTGTCGATACCTATGCCCGCGTGGCGATCTGCAAGCTCTACACTGAAAAGACGGCAATCACCGCGGCCGACTTGCTGAACGACCGCGTGATCCCGTTCTTTGCAGAGCATGAGATCAGCCTGCTGCGCGTCCTGACAGACCGGGGCACGGAATACTGTGGCAAGGTCGAGAACCACGCCTACCAGCTTTATCTGGCCGTCGAGGACGTGGACCACACCCGAACCAAGGCCAATTCTCCGCAAACAAACGGCATCTGCGAGCGGTTCCATCGCACCATCAAGGATGAGTTCTACGACATCGCATTCCGCAAGAAACTGTATCGGTCAGTCGAAGAGTTGCAGGCCGATCTGGATGCGTGGCTGGCAAAGTACAACGAACAGCGGCCACATTCGGGACGTCACTGCTATGGCAAAACACCTATGCAGACCTTCCGCGAAACGCTACACATCGCTGTCGAGAAGACGATCAAAACGCACGACCAATCGGACAGTGCGCAACCCGTTCTCAGCGTCGCAAGCTGAGATGTCCGTCAGATCAAGTCTGAAGTTTTACAAATGATGATGAAAAGCGATTGCTGGACTGCCACCAAGATCAAGCTCGTCGACAAACCCGATCCCCTTAAGCCGCGCCAGCACCGCGTCGCTTCCAGTCTTCTTCTTCTGTTTGATGGAGGCGCCGGAGATGATCGGGAAAAACTCTTTTGGGACGATACCGCCCTTTGCGATCATTGCTGCGATGGCAGGTCCATATGTCGGACTTCCTTCCGTCAACGCACGATACTGTCCGTCGTCAGTGATTTTGGAACAGAAGTTTGCCGGAGCTAAGAGAGGATCTGGCGCATCTGTTTGTTTTGATTATGCGGCAGATTTGCGGTGAAGCAAGCGCCGGTTTTCGATTGTCTTTCGTTTGATCCTTTCTCGTTGTTTCAGAATGGTCTGGCCACGTCCGAAGTAGACATCGGCAGGCGTGAGGTTCTGCAGGCTCTCGTGGTAGCGCCGGTGGTTATAATGATCGACAAAGGCACCGATCCTCTGTCTGAGATCGCCGGGCAGGTAGTAGTTTTCGAGCAGGATGCTGTTCTTCAGGATCTGGTGCCAACGTTCGATCTTGCCCTGGGTCTGCGGGTGATATGGCGCACCTCGAACATGTTCCATCTTCTGATCTTCAAGCCAATCAGCCAGGTCACCAGAGATGTAGCTCGACCCGTTATCCGAGAGCAGGCGCGGCTTGTGTAGCACCGTTGCCTGATCACACCCCGATGCCTGCAACGCCAAGTCGAGGGTGTCGGTCACATCTTCGGTCTTCATCGTCGTGCAGAGCTTCCAGGCGATAATGTATCGGCTGTAATCGTCGAGGATTGTTGAGAGATAGAACCAGCCCCAGCCGATGACCTTGAGGTATGTAAAGTCCGTCTGCCAGAGCTCGTTAGGACGCGTGGTCTTGTCCTTGAACTCATCAGCGGCGGACAGAACGACATAGGCCGGACTGGTGATCAGGTCATAAGACTTGAGAATGCGATAGACGGAAGCCTCTGATACAAAATACTTTTCCGTGTCAGTGAACTGAACGGCCAACTCGCGCGGCGACAGCTCGCTTTCCTTCAAAGCCAAATCTTTGATCTTCTCGCGCACCGGTTCGGGAATACGGTTCCAGACGCGGGATGGCCTCGGGCTGCAATCCTCAAGTGCTTCGGGACCGCCGACCAGATAGCGGTCGTACCAGCGGTAGAAAGTGGTTCTGGGAATGCCGAGCTTATCCAGCGTGCGCTTCGTTGGCAGGTGCGAGCCTTCGACAAGACGGATGATCTCCAGCTTTTCGGATGCGGGGTATCTCATTCGTCGTCCTCCCCATCTGCGATCATGCTTTTTTTGAGCAGTCGAAGTTCCAAGGCCTGTTCAGCGACGACCTCTTTCAAATCGCGGGATTCCCGACGAAGGTCTTTGACTTCGGTCGAAGTCGCAGCACGGGCCGTGTCGCCTGCCAGGCGCTTCTTGCCAGCCTCTAGGAACTCTTTTGACCAGCTATAGTACAGGCTCTGAGCAATGCCCTCGCGGCGGCACAGCTCCGCGATGCTGTCTTCGCCCTTCAGGCCGTCCAGCACGATCCTGATCTTCTCTTCGGCAGAATACTGTTTGCGCGTCGCACGGCGGATGTCCTTAACAACCTTCTCACCGTGGCTCTTACGTGTTCCGGGTTTCTGTCTCATCTCCACTCCTTGGTGGTTACGATGTGCCAGAAACCCTCTCTTATCAAATCGACCTAGACTGTCCCATTGGTGCTGACGTCAGACAAGCTATTTTTCTACTTTTTGGGAAATAACTCATAAAAACAACTGTTTATGATCTGTTCATTGGACATTTTTGATAGGTTGTACAGCCGTCATTGAGGAATCTGCGACAGGGTTGTTGACAAGTGGTTGATGCTTAGTGATAGTATTTACTATCTTATCTGGAGGGCATCATGAAAACTTCATATTTGTTCGGAATTGGCGCCGCTGCTGCCCTTGTCGTTGGATCAGTTGCGTGGAACGCGCTGCAAGAGAACGCAGCTTCCGCTCCAGCACCGCCCACTCTGGACCAGATAGCATTTGCAGAGACTGCAACGCCCTCTGATGCTGAGCTGGCGGCGGTCTATGACCGATCCTGCCGCGCGTGTCATGCGTTGGACGGGGGCGGGGCGCCGCTGACAGGCCATGCAGCAGATTGGCGCGCCCGCGCTGAAGAGCGCGGTGGACTGCGGGCACTGACCGTATCCGCCATAGAAGGTTACGAAAACATGCCCGGTATGGGTCTGTGCAATGACTGCTCAGAGGGTCAGATCGTTGACCTTATCGAATTCATGATCGGGGAGGAACTCTGATGCGTATGTCACGGCGTACTGTTTTGAAGACGAGCGCTGCCGTTGGTGTCGCGGCTGCGATCCCCGGTGTACCGTATGTGAGATGGTCTACGCATGATCGTGAACGCACGGAGTATCAAGAGTCGGCGCAGAGGCTTAATGATCCAGCCAAATGGCACAATTGGTCAGGCGTTGAAAGCGCCACGCCGGAAGCGATCACAGTGCCGGAGAATGAGGCCGAATTGGCGGACCTGCTCGCCAATGGTGGCGGCAAGATCCGGCCAGTCGGAACCGGTCATTCCTTCACGGGATTGGTGCCAACAAATGGAAAGATCGTCGACCTGGCCAAGTTTGCAGGACTCGTTGAGACAGATCCGGAGCAAATGACCGCACGCATATGGGCAGGAACGCGACTGCGCCGAGGCGCGGGCTTACTCGCAGAAAAGGGGCTTGGACTGCACAATCTGCCCGACATTGATGTGCAAACCTTTGCTGGATCCTTTTCGACGGCAACGCATGGGACCGGCGCAAACCTTCCGGCGATCCATGACCATGTGATCGGGATGCGTCTTGTCACACCTTCCGGCGACGTGCGCGACCTGACCGCCACAAATGACCCCGACCTCTTTGCTGCGGCCAAAGTATCTCTTGGTGCGTTGGGGATCATTACCCAATACACGCTCCAGCTCCGGGAAAACTACAATCTCAACCGAAAACTCTATATCCGACCGATGGCGGACATTTTTGACGGCGCCGAGGAAAAGTTCAGCGCACATAGGCACTACGAGTTTTTCTACGGACCATCATCACCGTTGGGCTTGGAGGTTGTTCATGACGAGTATCAAGGCGAACCCTACGGTCTGACTGAGACCGAAGACAGCAACGAGTTGCTCGATGCGTTGGAAGGCATTCGCAACCATTTGGGTTGGTTCCCCTGGCTCCGCCGGCAGACTGTGAATGCGCTCTTCCCACAAGGTGAAATGGAAGATGTGGGCGACCAATACTGGCGGATGCTGACATCCTCACGGCCGTTCAAATTCAATGAAATGGAATATCACCTGCCCGCCGAGGACGGGATCAAAGCGGCGCGGGAGATTGCTGTGATCCTCGACAGCAACCCCAACAATTTCTATCCGATGGAAGTCCGCAAGATCGCGGAAGACGACGCGTGGCTTAGTCCATTCAACGGTGGGCCACGTGTTTCGATCGCTGTCCACGCCGCCCATACGGAAAGCTACGCGCATTTCTTCAAGGACATCGAACCTGTCTTTCAAAAATATGGTGGCCGTCCTCATTGGGGCAAATTGCACTCGCTCACCGCGACTGACCTCAAAGCGCTTTACCCTCGGTTTGATGACTTCATTGCGCTCAGGCAAGAGCTTGATCCAACCGGGCGGATGCTAAACCCCCATCTTTCAGCGCTTTTCGAAGACCAGACCTCCTGAGGATCTGACACAGGTTCACTTGCGCACAACGCGTTCCGGCCAGGGCAGGGGGCCTGCTCTTTCGACAAATTCACGAACAGTGGGGCACACCATGTTTTTCGCCATCCTCATGCTGACGCTGCCAGCCGCACTCATCTTTCTTGCACAAAGGATTCCTGCATTAGACCGCCTCGGTGTCGTCATGCTCACCTTTGGTTTGGGATTTCTGATTGCGATCTTTGCTGGCGACAAGCTTGCGGAGGTCCGAGACATTCAAGGAACTCTGTCAGAAGTCAGCGTGGCGCTTGGCCTGCCATTGATCATCTTTTCGACAAATGTGTTGATGGCACTGCGGCGATCCAAGGGCGCCCTGCTGGCCATGGGATTTGCAATGGTGTCCGTCTGCGTTGCCAGTTTTCTGGGCGCGCTTGTCTTTGCCGGCAGCGTGTCGGAGGTCTGGCAAGTTTCGGGCATGGCGGTCGGTGCCTATACTGGCAGCGGGGTGAATTTGAGCGCGGTAAAGGCGGCAATAGACGGTAGTGAAGACATTTTCCTCAAGATGATAACCTATGATCTTGTTTTTTCGGCAATCTACATGCTGGTTATTCTCAGCGTCGGCCAACGTCTGGCCGGTTTGGTGCTAAGACCATATGCGCCAGTCGCCGTCGGCGGTTCCGATACATCCAAAGAGTTCGAGCATCTATCCGATGAAAGTGCCGCAGGTTACAATCGCCTGATCAATCGCAAAAATATTGCCGGTACGTTGTTGGTCCTTATTGCCTCCGGGGTTGCGGTTGGCATTGCCGTCGCTTTGGCCGGTTTTGCGCCGCGGGCTTATGAATCCCTGTTCATCATCCTTGGCCTCACCAGTCTGGGTATTGTTGGGTCCTTCATCGGGCCGCTGCATCGCGTTTCGACGAGCTTCCATCTGGGGATGTATCTTATCTTGGTGTTTTGCCTGACAACAGCAACGATGCTCGATACGTCCATTTTTACCGATATGGATTGGGCGCTCGGAGGTTACTTCGCAGCAATCTTGATTGGTGCAATGATCCTCCAGATCGTCCTATGTCGTCTCTTCGATATTGATCGCGACACCTATCTTATCGCGTCGGGTGCCTCGATTATGTCGGTACCCTTCATTCCGGTGATCGCTGGCGCGCTGAAAAATCGTGACCTCCTTATCCCAGGTATGGCCATTGCTGTGCTTGGGTATGCCCTAGGAAACTATCTGGGCGTTGTAGTGGCCTTGGCGACGCGATCCATGATCGGACAATGATACGCAATTTTTGGTATTCTGGTTTCATGCTTTTGAAAACCTGCGCGCTTGGATTCATCATCGTGCCACAAGCAGCATGGGTGGCCGCCCGTGCGGCACGGCTACCCGAAGCGTCTGGAGAACGGACCGGCGCATCTGGAACCGGGCCAGCCTTGAGCGTGATGACACTTGGTGACAGTTCGGCGGCTGGTGTCGGCGTGGAACATCAACGCGACGCACTGGGCGGGCGACTGGCCGCAGAACTGGCAAAGCGTTTCACTGTGAGGTGGGATATCGTCGCAAAGTCAGGTGGCACCGTGCGGAGTACAACCAAAATCCTGCGCTCCATACCCCCGCGGAAGATTGACTTCGTGCTGATTGCTTTGGGTGTGAACGACAGCAAGAACGGCGTCTCACTCAGAAAGTGGCAGACCGGTTACCGCAAATTGTTGGATGAGATTTCGGACAAGTTTGATGCGCCGCAGATCTGTGCCTCAGGTCTACCACCTGTTCGGCATTTCCCGATCCTTCCGCGACCGCTCCGCACCGTTCTGGGGGATCGGGCCGAACTGTTCGATGTGCATCTTCGTCAAATTGTATCGACGCGCGCGAACACACACTATATTCCGATTGATTTCACGCTTGATACGACCAAGATGGCACGTGACGGCTTTCATCCCGGCCCTGAGATTTATGCGCAATGGGCGAGGCTGGCATCCGATGTATTCGAAACCAGCCTCGGCGATCAGTTGCCCTGAGAGACATGCGCGGACATGCCTCTCAACTCTTTGCGCAAGACCTTTCCGATGTTTGACTTCGGCAGGTCGGGAACAATCCGAATTTCGCTCGGAACCTTGTAAGGCGTGAGGTGGGTTCGGCAATGTGCCTGGATTTGCTCTGCGGAGACGTTTGATGTCTGCAATACAACGTAGAGACAGACCGACTCACCGGTTTTCTCGTGAGGGATGCCCACCGCCGCGCATTCGGCGATTTCAGGCATCAAGGCTGCAGCGTTTTCCACCTCAGCAGGATAGACGTTGAACCCTGACACGATCACGATATCCTTTTTTCTGTCAACGATCCTCAGAATGCCGTTTTCGTCTTGTGTCGCGATATCGCCTGTACGCAACCACCCATCCGAAGTCAGCGTCTCTGCCGTGATTTCAGGTTTGTTCCAATACCCTTGCATCACCTGTGGACCCCGAACCCAGAGCTCGCCCGCTTCGCCCGGCGCAGCGACCGCGTCATCCTCATCACGCAGGCTTATCTCTGTTCCGGGGATCGGTTTGCCAATGGACCCGATCACTTCCTGGCCTGGCAAGTTCGCCGCCACCAAGGGCGATGTTTCGGACAAACCGTAGCCCTCAGTCGCTGTGCATCCCGTGGTCTGACGCCAACGATCCGCCACATCTTGCGTCATTGCGGCCCCGCCTGTGATCGTGAGAGATAACGCATCGAAATTGAGGTCCCGAAAACCCTTGTCGTTCATCAAGGCCACCATGAGCGTATTGATGCAGACCATCCCGGAAAATCGCGTGGTTTTCAGCGTCTTTACGAATCCGGGAATGTCACGCGGATTGGGGATCAGGACGCTTTGACCACCCAGGGCTGTCAACAAGCCATTGTGCACAAAGAATGCCAGGATGTGATAAAGTGGCAAAGGAGCGATCCAGCACTCGGACCCCTCGTTGATACACCCGTCCAGATGTTCCAGGGTTTGTGTGATGTTGGCCATAAGATTGGCATTGGTGAGGATTGCAGCCTTTGGCAGACCCGTCGTCCCACCCGTATATTGAAGCAACAGGGTATCATCGGGTGCCCCGGGATGGACTATCGCCAGATTGCGGTGCCCGATCGCCATGGCGGCGCGGAAGGAAATGGCGCTGTCGATCTGATAGTCTGGCACCATCTTTTTGACGTGACGCACGACCGCGTTGATCAGAACTCTCTTTGCGGGCGGGTGAAGATCTGCGAGCTCTGTCACAACGACCGTGTCGATTGGTTCCTCCCTCAGCGCCTCGGCCGCCACATGAGCGACATTGGCGAGCGTCACGAGCGCTTTGGGTTTGCTGTCTCTCAGGATGTGGACAAGCTCCGTCTTTGTATAAAGCGGGTTGAGGTTCACAATGGTTAGGCCGGCCTGCAATGCACCCAGCATTGCGACAGGATACTGGAGAACATTCGGCAATTGGACCGCGATGCGGTCCCCCGGCTTCAATCCCCGCGATTGCAGAAAACCGCAAAAGGCGCGGGCAGCATTGTCGGTCTCACGATAGCTAAAGCTTACGCCCATACAGCTAAACGCGGTCTGGTCTGGCCACTTCTGTACAGCACGTAGAAACAGCTCATAAAGTGATGCGCAACTTGCGACTTCGGTAGATGCGTTCGTGATTGATGGGTGTGTATGTGCGTTCATTGAAAATTCCTCCCGTTTTTCAATTCGGATGACATCACGCGCTCATGGGCAGCGGGTCCATCCAACCTGCAAATTTGTGATCCTTGATGGTTGCGATCGGTCCAAACTGGAGCATGACCGCCTCACTCTGTGTCGGCCTGAAGAGCACAAAATCATCTGGCTTGAGGGTCATGTCTGAGGGGCCCACAAGAAGTTCCTGGTTCGAAGATCGACCAATCAAGGAGGCGTGTTTCAAACCGGCGGGGTCCACAGGGACCGCCTTCCAGTATCCGCCGTGAATAAAGACCGACTTGCGCTTTTGGCGTGCGAACAAGTTCCGTATTGGATCAAGCCATTCGAGCACCGGCATTTGCACACCGTCCAGCACCTTGAGCGCTGGTGTAGCGATAAAGGCAGCCGGCGCAAAATGACTGAGGTGGGGCAGATCAAAATCCGTCGGCTTCACCAATACGGAGCCCGCAGAGATATCATTTACGATGTCTGCGTCCTTGTAGAAGGGCAGGGTGGGGCTGCCTGCCCCATTCCTGATGATCCGTTCAGATACGTCATTGCCCAAAACAGCGCGAATGATATCAAGCGCAGCTTCAAACCGCTTTTTGGTCTTGGCTTCCGCGCTGCGCTGAAGGCCAAAAGCCGTTGGGGCCTTGCCGACATGGGCATCATACCCCATCACGCCAGTCAGGTTGAGCTGCGGACAGTCCGCAATTTGGTCGAGCGCCGCAACAAGAGCGTCCTTGCGGGCAAAACCACCGCGATGCAATCCGATGTCAAGTTCAAGGCAGATGTTCAGAACGGTCTTTGTGTCTTGCGCGAGTTGACCGTATTGCGCGAGGCGTTCGGGCGTATCGATCAGCCAATGCACCTGGGCGGCGTCTCCACCCTGGGTGAGGAAGGCCTTCGCTGCGGCAACAGGAAAGGGCTTGCCCAAAAGATGGTCGAGTTGAGGCATTGTCGATGCCAGCGTTTGCAGCATTGGCAGGTTGAACGTCATGACGCGTTTCGTGTTTGCGCGTTCTAATGCGCGCTGGATGAGATCGGGTATCGGAAGGGATTTCACCACAAGGCGAAATGCCATGTCCGCCGGAAGCATCGACAGAAGGCGATCAAGGTTGCGATCAAACAGATCAAGATCAACAACTATTGTGGGTTGGGTAACACCCTCGGACTTCAAGGCCTGGCGCACCATTTCGAAATAAGGGTGCCGTCCTGGACGGTTCTCGCATTCATTTTGCATTTCGACTTCAAAGTGGGCATCAATTCGACTGCTTTTCGTCGTGTCGGCATTGCCGCGCTTGAGTGGTTTTGGTTTGGTTTCGATCATTGGCATGCCACATGCTCGCCGCTGAGCGATGCCTTGATCAGCGTCATTGTTTCGTCCCAAGCGCGCGTGGCAGCCGGGACAAATGGGACTAAGTTCACCATCGGATGGACGAGATCGTCGAAAACCCTCACATGGGTCGTAACGCCTGCGTCCTGCAGCTTTTGGGCATAGGCAAGTCCTTCGTCTCTAAGAGGATCAAACCCTGCGATCAGGACCACCGCCGGGCACAACCCTTCGGTGGTACCCAAAAGAGGCGAAGCTTTGGGGTTTTCGGCGTCTTGGGCTGATTTGACGTAGTTGTCGATGTACCAGTCCATCGTCGGTTTTTCGAGAAAATAGCCGACATCAAAGAGCTCGTAGGAACGCGTATCGGTCCGCATTTCCATCCAGGGAACCCAAAGCACCTGCAAGGCTGGCGGAATAGGTGCATCGCGCCGTTGTTGCGCAAGAACCGCTGTAACATTTGCACCGGCGCTGTCGCCCCCGATGATGATACGCCGTGGATCGATGCCAAAGGTCTGTGCGTGGTCCGCAATATGGTCATAGGCGGCCAGACAGTCTTCGATACCGACAGGGAACGGGTTTTCCGGGGCAAGGCGGTAATCAATGGCAAACACCGTGCAACAAAGCTCCTTCGCAAGCCTGTGAGCGACGGGGCGGTGCGACATCAAGGACCCGCCCGAATGGCCGCCACCATGAAAGAAAAGGAAAGCAGGCGCAGGACTTGTTTGACCAACGCGCTGATGAACCTCGCAGTTGATCGCCCCATGTGGGCCATCGATTTGAATGGTCCGGATGCCAATTGACGGGTCAAGCGGTTTTGAAAGCCAGGTTGCCTGAATATCGAAGGTGCGGCGAAGGGTATGAAGTTCGGGCACTTTACCAGGTGGGTCAGCAAACCATCTCAGCGTCAGCTGAATAAGCGGATCGAGTTTTTGGCCGTCGATGGAAATCGCAGGCCCGGCCAATCGCTTTATGAGCGGTTCGGGCAGACGGCAGACACAACGCGCACCAAACCCCATCAATTGATCAAGAACCGTTGCTCGGTTTGGGTTGCTAAATTTGTGATCGACCATGACGCTCGTCCTTGTTCCGAGGGTAGCTGAAGGACCGACATCCTGCTTAGGCGCCCGCCGCCCAAGCCGTTCTCGGTAATGGGTTACTTCTTGATCTTGCTATTGACGAAAGCGCGAAACAGTTTTCCGTATGGTGGCCGCACCATCTTGAGGACATCGAAAGGTGATTGTTGAAAGACACCCTTCTGATGGCTGAATGTTTTGAAACCATCCTTACCATGATAATGACCCATCCCGGACGAACCGACCCCGCCAAATGGAAGGTCATCCTGAGCGATATGCATGATCGTGTCGTTGATCGTCACGCCGCCCGATGTCGTCTGCGCGAGTACCTTCTTCCGCTCGGCCCGGTTCTTGCCGAAGAAATATAGCGCAAGCGGCCGATCACGTTCGTTCACGTAGGCAAGTGCGCCATCTAGGGTGTCGTAATTCACGATCGGAAGCAACGGTCCGAAGATCTCTGACTGCATGACCTCCATATCACTCGTCGCGCCCAAGATGAGCGTCGGGGCAATCATATGTTGATGCGTTGTCCCACCACCCGATGCGGTTCCAAGAGGCAAAACCTCTGCGCCTTTTTTGTCAGCGTCGCCCATCATGGCAATGATGCGTTTGTGATGGCGTTCACCCAAAAGCGCGGTGTAGTGCCCTGATTTACCAAGGCCCTCTGGGAACATGTCCCGGGTCGCATTGGCAGCGGCGTCGGCGAATTCATCCTCTTTGCCCTTGGGCAAAAGAACATAGTCCGGGGCAATGCAAATCTGGCCAGCATTAAAAATCTTACCATGAAGTATCCGCGTCGCAGCAGTCTTGATGTCGGCGTCAGGTGCCACAACCACTGGCGACTTCCCCCCTAACTCCAGCGTCACTGGTACGAGATTGTCGGCGGCTGCGCGCATCACATGCCGCCCGACAGCAGTCGAGCCGGTGAAGATGATATGATCGAACGGTAAGCCGGAGAATGCTGCGCCAACGTCGGCTTCGCCTGTGATGATGGCAAATTCGTCCGGCTTAAATGCCTTAGCGACTGCGTCCTGCATCAAGTCAGAGGTGCGGGGGGTAAACTCGGACGGCTTGGCAAGGGCGCGATTGCCGGCCGCAAAGACACCGGCAAGGGGCGAAAACACCATCGAGATCGGAAAATTCCACGGGGCCATGATGCCAACAACGCCTTTGGGCTGGTACTGGACAAAGGACCGCGCTCCCGTGAGGTTCAAGGGAAACTCAGTATGGCGGCGTTCGGGCCGCATCCAGGACTTAACGTGCTTGCGTGCGTGCCGTAGGGCATTCACCGAGGCCCCAATGTCCGCGAAAGCCGACAGGTCGGCGGAACGGTAGCCGAAATCTCGGCTAATAGCCTCCTCAAAGGCGGCACGCTTATCGACGAGGAGCGACACTGCACGGCTTAGACGATCAATTCGTTCCTCCGCAGAAACGTCCGGGCGCGCCAAAAAGGCCGCCCGTTGACCGGTGAGAAGACGATCCATTTCAGAACCTTGCGCGGTTTGTGAGTCGAGCATCTTTGCCACCTCCAATTTAGGATAGTAAATACTATCAAAATAGATCGGTCAAGCAAAATGGCGCATCAGTCGTGCTTCGTCCTATTTTTCAAGGTGAAACAGAAAGATATCAGCGGTATCAGCGATCAATACGTTAGCATCGAGGTCAGGGTTCTCAGCGATCATCTCGATCAAGCCATTCCCAATCTCAACCAGAAGCCTTGCGCGCAAATGGGCCGCGCGCTCGCCAAGGCGCTCGGATAGCTCGGGCAGAATAGCCAGGATCGACTGCGTCGCATCGTTATGTGACGATAGACGAATTTCAGCCAATTGTGGCGTGGCATAAAGTGTCTTGAGAATGCCGACGCCGCCGGGATGCTCCTGCGTGACCACTACCTGTTGGCGCAAGACGTCGATCATCAATTCACGGGAAATGCCCTCTTCCCTCACTTTGGAGCCAATCCGAACAAGTTCTGAATTCTGCAACTTCATGAGTCTGAGAGCCAGCTCGGACAAAATCGCGTATTTATTCGGAAAATAACGATAGAGTGCTGGCGGTGTCATACCAGCTGCGGCGCAAATCTTGTTGGTTGTCAGCTTTTCAAAACCTTCATCCTCCAAGAGTTCCGCAGCGGTTCTGAGGATCAGGTCAAAGGTTTTGTTCGCTCGCTTCTGAGAGGGTTCTTTTTTGGTTTTCAGGTCTTCTTCTTGCATTGCTCGTGATCCTGTGACGTTAGGTCAGACCAGTTTGGTCGCCGGTCTCATTTGACAGACGGCATTTCATAAGAATAGTATATACTATCTTTTTGGGAGGCGCCATCCATGTCCGATGCTTTTGAAATATCACACTCTGCACAAATTGCTCATCTTAAGTTTACACGCGCAGACAAGTCTAATGCGATGGCTCATGCGTTCTGGAGCGACTTCCATCCCGCAATTGCCGAGCTGAATCGAGACGGTCAAACCCGTGTGCTCGTGATCTCGGGGGAGGGGAGGCATTTTTGCTCAGGTATGGATGTCTCGATGTTCATGGGGGACACGCCAAAAACCGTGACACCGGACGATCGAGAAGCCTTTGTTGAGGTTGTTCGAACGATGCAGATCGCCATCTCTGCGCTTGAAGAGGCGCGGTTTCCCGTCATCGCCGCCGTGCAAGGGGCTTGCCTGGGAGCTGGCTTCGATCTTGCGGCTGCCTGTGACCTTCGGTTTGCCAGTCGGGATGCAAAATTCCGTATCGAGGAAACGAATATCGGTATGATGGCTGATCTCGGCGTGTTGCAGCGACTGCCCAGACTTGTGCCAGAAGGCATTGCACGGGAAATGGCCTATCTCGGAAAATCCTTACCCGCGGAAGAGGCCCATCGCTTTGGTTTGGTAAACGGACTGGCAGAGGATGCGGCTGGCGCTCTGGACCTCGCGATGGCCGCCGCCAAGCAGATCACGCTGAAGGCGCCACTTGCGATTGCAGGAAGCAAAGCATCGATTACCTACGCCCGATCGCACAGCACGCAAGAGAGCCTCGCACACACTTGCCTTTTGCAGTCAGCGCTGTGGAAGCCGGAGGACATCATGACTGCGTTTGGTGCCCGCACCCAAAAGAAAGATGCAGAATTTCAACCTCTCAAAGCGTTGGCCAAATTTCCTTAGGCCCAGCCCGATTGCAACCACAGAATCCAAAGCGGAGGATTTCCTCAATGTTTGATGCCAATGCCGATCAACCTTATCCCCACCTGTTTGCGCCGCTCGATCTGGGTTTTCGCACCCTAAAGAATCGTGTGCTGATGGGGTCTATGCATCTTGGCCTTGAGGAGCAGGATGGTGGCTTTCAAAAAATGGCCCGCTTTTATGCTGAGCGCGCGCGCGGAGGTGTTGGGCTGATCGTAACGGGCGGGATTGGGCCCAATCCGGAAGGGGCGGTCATTCAAGGTGGTGCAATACTGAATGACGAATCAGAAATCCCGCATCATCGCCTCATTACCGATGCCGTTCATGCCGAAGGTGGTGCCATCGCGATGCAGATTCTGCATACAGGTCGCTATGCGTACAATCCCAACCAGGTTGCGCCGTCCTCGGTCAAAGCGCCGATCAATCCATTTACCCCCAAGGAACTTGACCAAGCCGGTATTGAAAAACAGATCTCTGATTTCGTGCGCTGTGCCGAGCTTGCGCAGAAGGCGGGGTATGACGGCGTAGAAGTAATGGGGTCCGAAGGATATCTCATCAATCAGTTTATTGCCGAACGTGTGAATCAGCGCACCGACAGTTGGGGCGGTGCCTTCGAAAACCGCATTCGCTTCCCAGTCGAGATCATCAAACGCATGCGCGCGGCGGTCGGGTCGGAATTCATCATCATTTTTCGGCTGTCGATGTTGGATCTGGTTGAAGGCGGCAGCACCGCAAAGGAGGTCATAGAGCTCGGCCTGGCAATCGAAAGGGCAGGTGCCACGATCATCAATACGGGCATCGGCTGGCATGAAGCGCGGATTCCCACCATTGCCACGTCGGTGCCGAGAGCCGCATTTACCTGGGTCACTGCGCAAGTCCGCAAGCATCTCAGCATTCCGATTGTCACCTCCAATCGTATTAACACGCCAGATGTGGCCGAGGACGTCCTGCGGCGTGGAGATGCGGACATGGTCTCGATGGCGCGCCCGTTTCTCGCAGACGCAGACTTCGTCAGGAAGGCGCAGAATAATCAAGCCGATGATATCAACACGTGTATCGGGTGCAATCAGGCATGCCTTGATTTTGTATTCCGGGGGAAAGTCACCAGTTGCTTGGTCAATCCGAGAGCGTGTCACGAAGATGAATTCGATGTTCCGCTCGCGACCAAACCCAAACAGATCGCAATTGTTGGGGCGGGTATGGCCGGATTAGCTTGCGCAACTGCCGCTGCGGAACGGGGACATAAGGTCACGCTCTTTGAAAAGGCGTCCGAAATCGGCGGACAGTTTAATCTCGCAAAGCGCATCCCCGGGAAAGAAGAATTCTACGAAACTCTCAGATACTTTCAGGGCCGTCTTGATAGAACCGGTGTTGTCCTTAAGTTGGGCCGCGCGCCAAGCAAAGATGATCTGTCTGACTTTGATGAGATTGTCTTTGCGACGGGCGTTCAACCGCGGACACCGGAGATTGAAGGGATCGATCACCCGAAGGTGCTATCCTATGTTGATGTCATCAACGGCGCCGACGTCGGATCGAAGGTTGCGATTATCGGCGCCGGCGGCATTGGCTTTGATGTCGCTGAACTGCTCGCGCATGCTGGGCCCTCGACAAGTCAAGACGCCGACGCATTCCTGCGTGAATGGGGGATTGATGTCTCCCGCGAAGCACGGGGCGGCATAGAAGGCCAAGTGCCCGACTTTGAGCCGTCGGAACGCGAGATTTGGTTGTTGCAGCGCAAGGCCAAAAAACCAGGTGCAGGTCTTGGTCCGACAACAGGCTGGATCCATCGTGCAAATCTATCCAAGCGTGATGTGAAAATGCTGGCGGATTGTTCTTATGATCGCATTGATGACGCTGGGCTACATCTGACGATCGCGGGCGAAGCGCACATACTTGACGTCGATCATGTGATCATCTGCGCGGGACAGCGAAGCGAGCGGTCTTTCGCAGATCAAATCGAAAATTGCCCGGTCCACGTGATCGGCGGTGCGGACGTCGCGGCTGAACTTGATGCGCGGCGGGCCATTGAACAGGGCATGCGCACGGCTTTGGCTCTTTAAACCAAGAAATACCTCCCTGAACTGACCCGGCTGTCCCGCCGGGCCTTTTTTTGTTATACTTGAGGATATCTGGCAGGTGAAATTTCGGGGGGTGCAAGGGTCATTTTCTGGCGATATTGCACAGGGGTCATACCTGTCCATCGCCGAAATGACCTATGGAAAGAGCTTACTTCGCTGAAGCCGCACTTTTCTGCAATCTCCATGAGATCCAATCGCGCCTCTTGAAGCAATACACAGGCGCTTTGTGTTCGCAGTTCATCTTTGATTTGTTGAACAGATGTGCCTTGACTGCTGAGGCGACGATGCAGAGTCGATACAGATGTGTTAAGTTCTGTGGAAATTGCAGTTGTTGTCAGTGGCGAACTTCCTGCGTGCCGAGCCAGAATATGGCGGACAGCGGCAGCAGTGTCACCGGGCTCTAATTGCAAACGCAGCAGGCTCAGCGGGTAGTTGGCAATCAGGTCCGTGATTGTGTTTTCGGCTTGAGACGACACGCGTTCCAGATCTTTTACACGATATGTGACTGCAGCGCACTTGGACTCAAACACAATATGTTCAGCCGTCACCAAAGGAGAAATAACCGCATGCACGTCGCGCAATCCGACAAGCTCGAGCCGGACAATGGGCAGTTCGGTGTTTGCCAGCCATGATGCGAACCGACACCAGATCAACATTCCAAAATTTGCAAGATATCCAACATCATCACACGTGTTCGGGTCCGGCGGAAGTTGAAAACGGATAAGCCGATCTCCCTCATGCACCACCGGTGATCTCTCAATACCCTTTATGATACTGAGAAAACGGATCGCGCGGGTCAGCCCTTGACGGACCGATCCACCTGACAGCGCACATTGGCACAACACTCGAAAAGACCCGTTGGGAACATTTCTCGTTCCCGGCAATCCGAAGAACTCGTCCTGAAAATATGCGATGGCAGCGCGATAGTGAGATCCAAATTCACGCTTACATGGTGGGTAAGATGATGAGCGCTCCGGCCTTACCGCGCCTCGTGCAAGTGCCCCAAAAACAGAGGAAGGAGACGCTTGTCTATCGCGGACAGCGATTTCTAAAGTGTCGAAAAACCACCGCGTGGTGGGATCCGTTTTCCTAGTTGATCCGACATTTGGTTGCGACAAACGGCTCCTCCTCTGTGTCGCAGATGGCATCTCATGGTTAACAAGGCAGTCTGACACTACAGGTTCATAAAACGATAGTAAATGTTATTGAAAACGATGTCTATAGCGATCACGCTCCTGCGATAGTCCAGGGGAGGGAAGTTATGAGACGGATCGCACAGACCGCATTTTTCATGGCAACGATTACGTTTGGCGGAAACGCTTTTGCGGCAGGTTTCGAGTTGGGAGAGCGCACGCTTGACCCGTTGTTTGAGGAGGGTGGTTATGCCGAAATTTCCACCTTTTCGGTGGATGTGTCGGTGTCAGGAACGGCTGCGGGATTTCCAACTGGAGATGTGGGTGACGATTTCTTCACAGGTAGTCTCGCTCTCAAAAATGATCTATCAAGTGAGTTGTCGTATGCGCTGATCATCGACCAACCTTTTGCCCGCGACCTGACATATGGGGTGGGACCTTTTGCGGGCACGGAAGCCCATTTGTCGAGTTTGGCCGTAACAGGTTATCTGCGCTACAAGTTCGAAAACCGTGTCAGCGTTCATGCCGGCCTCCGCGCACAATGGCTCGACGGGGTCTTGTCGGACCCGACTACACGCATCCGGTTTTCAGATGATTGGGGATTTGGATATTCGCTGGGTGTTGCTTACGAGATTCCTGAGATCGCTTTAAGAGCCTCTCTCACATATGATTCCGCAATCAAAACTGAACACAACACGCGCTTCAACGGTGCCAGCGTTCCGGGGCTGACAAACACTTCGATTGAGACCCCACAATCGGTCAACCTGAAGTTTCAAACTGGCGTGCGGGAAGATACTCTGGTCTTCGGTGGAATACGTTGGACCGATTGGGACCAGGTCACGCTCGATCCAGGAAACGGAGGTGGACCAGACCAATTTGGTTTCCGTGACGGCCTGACCTACACGATTGGTGTTGCACATGTCTTGAATGATCGCTGGACAGGGTTTGCAGTTGCCGAATTCGAAAGAAAGACCAATCTTCCGGCATCCAGTCCGATTGACGTCGACGACAACAGCCGTGCACTGACGCTCGGCGCCCAATATGTCGCTGGAAATGCGACGATCACAGGATCAATCACATACGTTGATCTTTATGATCGCAATGGGAGCATCGGTGGTGCGCCGGTGAGCTTCTCGGACAACAATGCAGTCGCACTTGGCCTCAAGGTCGGGTGGTCATTCTAGCCGTGCTTGGTTCGAAACAGCTGGCGATGTCACATCTAAGACCGTCAGCGTTTTCGGCCGAGTGGAAGAATAGTCGCCTCCCAAGCCGCGTAGAGCATTGTCTTGGCCTCTTCCATTGCGAAATCGCCCAGATCGTCCTCAAGGCTGACGGCAGTTGTGACAGCCGCGCCGCCGAAATTGATGAGGATCAAGAGCGCGACTTTCGCTTGCTCATGAACCTCTGGCCGGAACAAATGGCGTGATGCTTCGAAGATGAAGTCGCGATTGCGAACACTATCATTGTCATCGATGTCGCGGAGCTCTTTGTCAGCATGATATCCGGCCCAGATATCGCGTACGACAGGATCTTGTTTTTGAAGTCTATAATATTGATCGAGGAGTTCCGTGACCGTGCTGGCCAATTGAACCAAGGAACGTGGCTTGTCTGTCAGGATGTCTTCATTGCGGCGGGCGTTCTCTTGAAGAATTTGTTCCGCCAGGGCGGCTATGATGGCACGTTTGTTGGGGAAATACTGATAGATTGAGGCCATCGAAATACCTGCGGTTTCTGCAATCTGGTTCATCTTTAATGCTGCGGCCCCACGATGTGCGATGAGTGCCCGCGCGGCTTCAAGAATTTGAGAAACACGCATTTGGCTGCGCGCTTGCACGGGGTTGCGGATGACTTCAATTTGACTGTCTGGCATCTTTACACCCGATACATGACTAAATGTCAGATAAACATATCCGATTTTTCTCAAAATATAGCGAAAAATGACTTGCCGCAAGCTGGAAATTCGCAAACTTGCTGAAAATACCTGACGTAAAATCAGTTTTCACTTGACGTTTTCAGCATGCGCACTCAAAAGCTGACACATCGTCACATTTTGAAAGTGGAGATCTGAAATGCACACGAAGGCACTGAATAGCCTGGCGAAATCTATCATCGGCTTGATGGTCTTGGCTTTGTACTTGAGCACCAACTCTACCGCCTTTGCCCAAGATCGCCCGGTTCTGGTAAAAACAGCAATTGTTGAACCAGCCCCGAACGGCACCGATCGTAGTTTCTTTGGGAAGGTTGCAGCTCGACAATCAGTGGATCTGGGTTTCCAGGTAGCAGGACGGATCATGACTTTCACCGCGCCTGAGGGGGAGTTGGTCCGCGAGGGCGAGGTTATCGCCGAACTGGACCAGACACCGTTTCAGATCAAAGCAGATCGCGCTCTTTTGGCCAAACAGCAGGCCGACCGAACGGTCGCACGGTACGAGAAGTTGGCGGGCGCGACAATCAGCGAAGCCCAAGTCCTTGATGCGCAAACCAATGCAAGAATTGCAGCCGTGGCATTGGAAAGTGCGGAATATGCACTGGGCCAATCAACGTTGTGCGCGCCATTTGATGCGTTAATCGCGACCTGCGCTGTTGGAAACTACTCAACTGTTGCGGCCGGTACACAAGTTGTGCGGCTTCTGGACCTTTCGGAATTGAGAGTTGAAATTCGCGTGCCCGAAACACTTGTACAAGTCCTCGGTGACGGTCCGGATGTCGAGCTTTCGGCCAGGTTTCCGGGAAGTGAAGACAGCTATCCTTTGGCGTTCAAGGAAGCGAATGCCGAGACGTCCGAGGTGGGGCAGACCTTCCAGGTAACGCTTGCGATGCAGGCGCCCATCGACCGGCTCCTTTTGCCGGGAGCGTCCGTGACCGTTGATGCGCGCTTCAAAGATCTGTCCGCAGGGATTGCAATTGCGCCATCTTCGATTGGCATGGATGCATCGGGGCAAACCTTTGTCATGCAATTGATAGCTGATGGGGATGAGGCGTTCGTCAAACGCGTTCCAGTGAGCCTGTCTGTTTCTCCATCCGGAGAGATTGAAGTTCTGTCCGGTGTCGGAGCGGGTGCGGAGATCGTCACCAGTGGCGTCAACGTGCTGACCGACGGGCAAGCTGTTCGGCGTTTTGTCCACGATTTTGATTGAGGGTCTGACAATGGATATCGCACGCATTAGCATCGAAAAGCCCATCCTTACCTGGATACTGATTCTCACATTTCTTTTTGGCGGCATCGGAGCCTTTACGTCTTTGGGACGACTTGAAGATCCGGCATTTACGATCAAGGTAGCGGTGGTTGCGACCCAGTACCCCGGCGCCTCGGCCGAGGAGGTGGCGACGCAAGTGTCAGAGCCGCTCGAAAGCGCCATTCAGAAAATGGGCGAGGTTGGCAAGATCACCTCGCGCAACACCCCAGGGCTTTCGCTGATCGAGGTCGAAATTTCTGACAACATCACTGGCTCGGAACTTCCACCAATCTGGACGAAGCTACGTGCCCAGGTTGCGGATGCGGCCCCAACGCTGCCACAAGGCGCAAGTCAGCCATATGTTGATGATGCGTTCGGAGATGTCTTCGGAATGTATTACGCCGTGACGACCGAGGGTTTCAGTGACCGTGAAAAACATGATCTTGCGCGTTATTTGCGCCGGGAACTTTTAGCGGTGGATGGTGTCTCAGATGTGGCTTTGGCTGGCTTGCCGGAAGAAGCAGTCTTTGTGGAACCTGATCTGGCAATAGCCGCGAACCAGAACATCCCGATAAATGCATTTCTTGGCACTATCGGTTCATCAAGTTCCATGGCAGATGCTGGAAAACAGGGGCAGACGAGACTGCAAATTCCCGAAGGGGCAGGCGGTGTTGCCGATATTGCGGGCCTATCTGTTGGGGTCAGCGGAACTGTTGTTACCATCAGCGACCTGGCGCAGGTCACGCGGCAACGTGTGGATGACCCAAACCTTATGGTGCGCTTCGATGGTCAGGATGCATTCACAATCGGTATTGCGGGTTTGCCATCTGAAAATATCGTCGCAGTCGGTCAACAGGTCGAAGATCGCCTGACTGAAATGTTTGAAGAGTTGCCAATTGGTGTGTCGCTGCATCCGATCTACGAACAGCACAAGGTCGTCGACGAAGCATCAAACGCCTTTCTGGTGAACCTGGCTATGTCGGTCGCGATTGTTGTGGTCGTGCTCGCTGTCTTTATGGGATGGCGCGCTGCGCTAACGGTTGGGGTTACCTTGTTTCTGACGGTTTTGGGCATCCTTGTCTTTATGTACGCTTTTTCAATCGAGATGGAACGTATTTCCCTGGGCGCGCTGATCATTGCCATGGGTATGCTGGTCGACAATGCGATCGTTGTTGCCGAAGGGATGCAAATCGCCATGCTGCGCGGCAAGTCGTCGCGAGAGGCCGCAACCGAGGCCGCAGCAAAAACACAAGTGCCTTTGTTGGGGGCGACGGTGATCGGCATCCTAGCGTTCGCGCCGATCGGATTGAGTCCGGACTCGACGGGTGAATTCATGTTCTCTCTCTTCGCAGTCATCGGCATTTCGCTTCTATTGTCCTGGCTCCTTGCTCTGACGGTGACGCCGCTTATGGGCCACTACACCTTCCAGCAAGGCAGGGTGTCATGGTCACGTAATTCGTGAGACTCACGATTGATTTTCTTGTTTGTTTTGAGCGGCGACTTGGTAAGGTTAACTTTGGGATGGTAAAGTTATTTATGAGATGGTAATTCTAACCGTGAGACAGTTTTCATTGTGGATAGCTTTAGATTTTGACGGAAGAAGCAAGTGACAAAGCGCTAGAAAGGGCAGAGGTGCTCCGGCCACTCTTGTCGCCGCTTGCTCAGGGCCAGAGTATCGGGCGGGCGGTGGAGTCGGCCGCGGGTCAGTTGAACATATCGCGGAGCACAGCCTGGCGCATTTTGAGCACGCTGCGTGAGAATGATGGTCGGGCAAGTTCACTCCTTCCCAAACGCAGCGGCCCCAAGCCCGGCTCCCTCCGTCTGCCAGCACAAGTTGAAAGCATGATCGCCCGGGTCTTGCGTGAACGATATCTGGTTCCGGAACGCCCGAGCTTTCGCAGGATAACGGGCGAGATCCGTGCTGAGTGCGTTGCCAAAGGTTTTCAACCACCGGCACGGCAAACGATCAAGGCCCGCCTTGATGCCATGGACCAGCGTGAGGTGTTGCGGAAGCGGAAGGGGGCGAAGGCCGCCAAACAGGTTTTCGAAGCGAGGGCAGGGCGGTTGGAAGTAGAACGGCCACTGGACGTCGTCCAGATCGATCACACGTTGGCGGATATTATTCTAGTTGACCAGGTTGAACGCAAACCTCTGGCGCGACCATGGCTGACACTCGCGATCGACGTTGCGACACGTGTGGTCTTGGGTGCCTATGTCACTTTCGACGCTCCATCCGTCTTGTCCATTTGCCTTTGCCTTGACCACTGCGTGCGGCCGAAGTCCATCCGGACACCGAGTTCGCTGGAGCAACTATATTGGCCGACAGCCGGGATTCCACAGGCCATCCATGTCGATAACGGGCGGGATTTTCGCAGTGACGCCTTCCGATCGGCCTGTGCGGAATGGGGCATCTCGATCAACTACCGGCCGCCGGGCCGAGTGCACTTTGGCGGACATATCGAGCGCCTGATCGGCACGACTATGGGTGCTGTGCATGTACTGCCGGGAACGACGCAATCTTCGCCAAAAGACAAGGGCGAGTATGAAAGCGCTGCCAAGGCCTCAATGACCCTGGATGAGTTCGAGGATTGGTTGCAGCTGGAGATTTGTCGGTACCATAATACACGCCACAGCGGATTGCGGCGAACCCCGCTCGCCGCCTGGGCCGATCTTGGGGGCGACGATGCTGGCCGGCAGGTCGTGGACACCGATGCCTTCCGGATCAGTTTCCTTCCGTCAGAACGCCGCCAACTTGGCAGGACTGGGATCAACCTGTTTTCTATCGGCTATTGGAGTGACGCCTTCGCGCTGATGATCGGGCGCGGCGCGGGGAAGGTTACAGTCAAGTACGACCCGCGAGATATGTCCCGGATTTGGGTGGTCACAGACGATGGTCGAACAATTGCGGCGCGCTACAAGGATCTTTCGCGGCCCAAAGTTTCCCTTTGGGAGTCGCGGCGCGCCAATGCAATCTTCCATGAGCGGCACGGCGGAAGGATATCGGAAGCAATTCTGTTCGGGATCATTGAAGAGCAGCGGCGCATCGCCCATGCGTCGCGGCAACGGACGCTTACGGCGCGCCTGGACGAAGAACGCAAAGCACGCCTGCCAAACGACAAGCCGAAGCGGGATCCGTCCCGAGAGATGTTCGCAATTGATACAAGCAACCCCAACCTTCCAACTTACCCGATAGATGACTTTGATGGACCTCGACGAAAGACTTGATCTCATTCGCAGCGATCGCTGGATCGCCTTTGACCGCGCAACCATTGTTCTCAACAGATTGACATCCCTGATGGAAATGCCTCGGCAGTCCAGAATGCCGGGCCTCATGGTTTACGGCAGCTCCGGCATCGGCAAGACCATGATCGCCAAGCGGATGGAGAGCCTCTACCCGAGTAATTATCGCTCTGACCTCGGGGTGACGCGCACGCCGATCCTGCTCCTGCAGGCGCCGCCTGCACCGGATGAGCGGCGGTTCTATCAACATATCCTGGCGTCGATCGGCGCGCCAATGTGGGGCCGTCACACCATCTCCGAACTGGAGGTGCGGGCTCTCAGCCATTTGCGCGGCATGGATCTGAAGATGATCATGATCGACGAGGTCCACAATCTTTTGGCCGGAAGCTATCGTGAACAACGCCGTTTCCTGAACATGCTGCGCTTCCTTTCCAATGATCTGTGCGCTTCACTCGTCGTTTTTGGTGTTAACGAAGCCGCTGAGGCCGTTCGCGGTGACGAACAACTTGCGCGCCGGCTGGACGAACATTTTCTGCCACTCTGGGATGATGATGTAGAGTTTTCCCGGCTGGTCCAGACTCTGATCGCGGCAATGCAGTTGGAGCGCGGGTCCGGTCTAAGTGTTCAGTCACTGCGCACCATTCTCGGTATTACTGGCGGCATCACGTCGCGTGTGTTCACGCTGATCAAGGCGCTCTCCATCGACGCGATTGAAACGGGCGAAGAGCGGATCACTGACGAGGCCGTCCAATCTTGGCAGCCAATCTGGGCCAAACACAGTTGGACCGTTCGGAACCAACCACAACCGGCATTTTAGTGTACCGCAAACCTTTGCCAAGACGTCCGGCACCTTGTCCGGACGAACTGCTGTCAAGCTGGATCACCCGTCTGGCAGACGCCAACTTTTGTTCGGTCCCAGAGCTCTGCCGACATCTGGGGCTTGATCAAGAACGTCCGCCGGAAACGCAATCGGAGTTGGCTGGCGTAAACCGCGACAGGTTTTGCGCAATGTTACGTCTGCTTCCTGCGGAGCTCGATAGCATGTTGCTCAGGCGACGAGTTCAGTTCCCGGTTGAGTGCATTTCGTGGTCGGATTTTCAGAACTGTCCCGAATGCACTCATAGTGTACCGGGGATATCGTTGCGCCACTGGCGCTTCGCGTGGTCGCTGCAATGCGAAGTCTGCGGGTCTGAGTTGGTGCCAATGCGCGGTGAGCCAGCGGCATATGTGCACCTGCGCACCCGGCTCTGCACCCGCGCCAAGGCGGGAGCGAAGCGGCTGATGCTCGCCAATCGACGCGGGGGCCACCATTCTGGTCGACGGATGGATCTGACGCTGCAAGTCGCTGGTGTGCTCGCGCCAGAAATACGTCACGGTGCGCTCTTTTCCCAGAACCGAATAGATCGCTTCAAAGCCCTCGCCGCCATCAATCTCGGAATGACCCGGCCTTTGCTAGCGGTTGCGTTGTTGATGAAGAACGATCCCACCGTGGAACGCAAACTCCGTGCTGCCTTCCCGCATAGACGGAAACTGGTGGATCGATTGGCAAGCCTTGCCGGCAAACTACGGATTCTCAGATTCTGGAGCGGAGATAATCTCGAAGGCCAACCAAAGCGACAACCCGCATATATCAGCGCTTCGCCTCCGCCCGAGTATCTCGCAGCGGCAAAGTTGGCGATCATACAACTCGGTGTAAATGCGGACCGCGGCGAACTGCTCAAGTACGCCGAAAGTATCCTTCAATCTGCCAGACAGCGATCTGTGGATATCCAGTAATTAAAGGCACAAGACTCGTCCTAATCCCTGCCAATACATCAGCGTCCAAGAATTAAGGGCACAGTGACAGCAATGCGGCACCTTGACGATATCGAAGCATGGTCAACACGGGCGGAAGTCGAGATGTCCCCACTCTCGGGTAAAACCCCGCCCGCTTTGCTTGCAGCCCTAACCGAATGGCCCTTGGTTTCCGCTCCGATGGCCCAAACTCTGACGGGTGCCAGCCGAGCGGCCGTTCAGCGCAACCTCGCGTGGATGGAAGCGCGAGGCCTCATCCGTGAAGTTACGAGGCAGGGGCGGTTTCGGATGTGGCGGGCAGCGACTTAAGGGGTGCCGAAGGTGATCCAACACGCATAAGCACGCATATGTTAAGCCAGCGTTCAGTCACATTTGCCTGCCACAGTTCTCAAGAAATTTCTCCGGTGCCTATTTGATCCGAAATGACTGCAGGTAAGACGAGTTCAAATGAAATCTGCTACATTCCCTGTATTTGCTCAAGCAAGCAGATCGATCCTCCAAAATGGTATGAGAATTTCTCGGTAATTTTAAATGTCTAATTAGGCTATTGGCGAGAAGCGAAAGCATCAACAACCGTGGATCTGCTCTGAACAGCGCCAGTTTGAAGATACTCCATCGCTTTGAGTGCCGCGTTATGCGCTTCGATTGATGATCCGGCCACGCAATCCTCTACCACTCTACAAAAGTAATCTGACTGGTGCGCATCTACGAATGTGTAGTGAACACACACATCTGTCAGTCCGCCACAAAGAAAGAGCGTTTCCGCCTTTAGTCCCCGTAGTAAGATTTCAAAATCGGTGCCAAAAAAAGCTGAGTAGCGACGTTTGGGAACGACATAGTCCCCGTCACGAAACCCCATTTCGTCTTTGGCCACTTCGGTGCGTGGGTCACCTTCCAGGCAATGTACGTCTTCGTCGCCGTCCAATTCACGGCCAAAATCTACCATATCGGAGCGATGAATCTCCTGAATAAACACCACCAGTACATCGTTTTCATGGGCAGCATCGACCAAACCGCGCGCTGCGGTCATGCGGTCCTTGTAACCTGGCATGTTGTTGATGGAGCGTACTTCGCTATCATCAATGAATGTGCTTTTCTGGATATCAATCACGATCAGCGCGGGCCGACCTTCGATCAGTTTTCGGGGCTGTTTTTGTTTGGTGGTCAAGATCAGTATCCTTTGTGTTTGCGAATGGTTACGTCGGAACGTCACAAATCCTTTAACGTTGGGCAAGGTTTGCGGAAGTACGTGATCAATCTTCGATCTCCGCATACTGCTTGCCGATATTGGTTAGGACGCAAAAAGCCAGTCAACCAAACCTGGCTTTTGCGGTAACCGCTAGGACGGAATCTTCCCGCCGACCTAACCGAGCTTCACGATCAGCTCCGGCACGGCGTCGAACAGGTCCGCGACCAGCCCGTAATCCGCCACCTGAAAGATCGGCGCTTCTT
Source organism: Yoonia sp. SS1-5 (assembly GCF_038443705.2). Lineage (NCBI taxonomy): Bacteria > Pseudomonadati > Pseudomonadota > Alphaproteobacteria > Rhodobacterales > Paracoccaceae > Yoonia > Yoonia rhodophyticola. The sequence goes on from NZ_CP151764.2 coordinate 229,858, forward strand.
CGTCCTTGTTGATGGCGACGATGATCTTGCTGTCCTTCATGCCTGCAAGGTGCTGGATCGCACCGGAAATACCAACCGCGACATAAAGCTCAGGGGCCACAACCTTGCCGGTCTGACCAACCTGCCAGTCGTTCGGCGCATAGCCAGAGTCAACCGCAGCACGAGAAGCACCGACGGCCGCGCCGAGTTTATCGGCCAGCTTTTCGATCAGCGCGAAGTCTTCTTCGGAGCCAACACCACGACCCCCGGAGACAACCACACCAGCCGAGGTCAACTCGGGACGATCAGAGGCCGCAACCTTGTCCTCAACCCAGGAGGAAAGACCGGGATCAGCCGCCGCACCGATAGTCTCTATCGAAGCGGAGCCACCCGCGCCAGCCGCATCAAATGTTGAAGTGCGGAAGGTGATGACTTTCTTGGTGTCCGATGATTTTACCGTCTGCATCGCGTTGCCCGCATAGATCGGACGCTCAAACGTGTCGGCATCTACAACGCCGGAAGCGTCAGAGATCACCATCACATCGAGCAATGCCGCAACCCGCGGTATGACGTTTTTAGCGTCTGTGGTGGCCGGGGCGACGATGTGGTCATAATCACCGGCCAGTGACACGATCAGCGCCGCAGTGGCTTCCGCCAGACGGTGGCCCAGTGTCGCGTCTTCGGCAACTAGTACCTTGGACACGCCCTCAATCTTCGACGCCGCCTCACCTGCCGCCGCAGCAGAGCCGCCCGCCGCCAGAACAGTGATATCGCCCAGTGCCTTGGCAGCGGTCACGGCCTTGGCCGTGGCATCCATCGCCAATTCGCCGTCGGTTACTTCTGCAAGGAGTAGAACAGCCATTACACAGCCCCCGCTTCTTTGAGTTTCTCGACCAGTTCATCCACCGATGCGACCTTGATGCCCGCCGCACGTTCCGCAGGCTCAACCGTTTTCACGATCTCCAGACGGTTCGTGACATCCACCCCGTAGTCGGCAGGTGTCTTCTCGTCCAAAGGCTTTTTCTTGGCCTTCATAATGTTGGGGAGCGAGGCATAGCGTGGCTCATTAAGGCGCAGGTCAACTGTTACAACGGTGGGCATGGAAACCTCGATGGTCTGCAGGCCGCCATCCACTTCGCGTGTGACCTTGGCCTTGTCGCCAGCAATTTCCACTTCGGACGCAAAGGTCGCCTGTGACCAGCCCATCAACGCTGCCAGCATCTGGCCGGTCGCATTCATGTCGTTGTCGATCGCTTGTTTGCCGCAGAGCACGAGGCCCGGCTGCTCTTCTTCAACGACCTTGGCGAGGATCTTTGCAACCACTAGAGGTTCAATGTCGTTGTGCGCATCGTCGGTAGCTACCACCAGAATGGCACGGTCCGCACCCATGGCTAACGCCGTGCGCAGTGTTTCCTGGGCCTGTTTAACGCCAATGGACACGGCGACGACTTCGTCAGCCTGACCGGCTTCCTTCAGGCGGATTGCCTGTTCGACAGCAATCTCATCAAAGGGGTTCATGGACATTTTCACGTTGGCCAAATCGACGCCGCTACCGTCCGCTTTGACGCGAACCTTCACGTTATAGTCGATCACACGTTTTATGGGGACGAGAACCTTCATTTGAAATCCTTTCGAATTTAAGTGGTGAAGTGTGCTAGAGCTTGATCCACGCGGTCTTAAGATCGAGGAACTTGTCAAAGGCATGCAATGATTTGTCGTGGCCGTTTCCTGATTGCTTCATGCCCCCCATCGGGACGGTGACATCAGGGCCGCCATAGGTATTGACGTGCACCACCCCGGTCTGCATTTCGCGTACCATGCGGTGAGCGCGCGAAAGGTCAGAGGTCCAAACGCCGCCTGCCAACCCAAAGTCTGTACTATTGGCAAGACGGATTGCATCGTCTTCGTCTTCAAAGGCGGTCACAGCAAGCACCGGCCCGAAAACTTCTTTCTGAGCGACTGTGTCCTGTTCTTTGACACCCGTTATGATCGTAGGTTCCATGTAAAAGCCGCCGGTGTCTTGGAGTATGCGGTTGCCCCCGTGGCGGAGCGTGCCACCTTCTGCTTGGGCAGTTTCAACAAAAGACAGATTTTGCGATAGTTGGACTTCGTTGTTGATCGCACCAGCCTGTGTGTTCATGTCCAATGGGTCGCCTACACGCATCGCAGCTGCCGCCTTGGCCAATTCAGCAACAAATTCGTCATGAATTGAGCGTTCCACGAGCAGTCGGGAGCCTGCAACGCAAACCTGACCGGAGTTCCGGAAGATACCCGCTGCACTGACCGCAGCGGCCTCGGCAAGGTTTTTGGCGTCTGCAAAAACGACGTTGGCGGATTTGCCGCCAAGTTCCAGATAGCACCGTTTCATGTTCGATGTGGCAGACGCCTGCAACAGGCGACGTCCCGTTCCGCCGGACCCTGTAAACACGATAACATCCACTTCCATGGAATGCGACAAGGCTTCACCCACGATCTTACCTTCGCCGGTGACAACGTTCAGCACGCCAGGCGGCAGACCTGCTTCATGTGCAAGCTCTGCCATGCGGATGAGGGTAAGGGACGCGGTCTCGGACGGTTTCAGAACCACGGAATTGCCTGCTGCGATGGCCGGGCCCAGTTTCCATGCGCCGATCATCAATGGGAAATTCCACGGTATGATGGCCGCGACAACACCGATTGGTTCCCGGTGGATCAAGCCCATCACATCGTCGCTTGTCGGGGCGATTTCGCCATAAATCTTGTCGATAGCTTCAGCGTAGAACCGCAAAGTGGCGGCGGCTGAGCCGGGCTCGGCCCGCAGAGCCATGCCGATTTCTGTGCCGTTGTTCCGCACGCCCAGAACTGCCAGGTCAAGCGCTTCTGCTTCTATCAGATCGGCCCACTTAAGCATTATCCTTTTGCGCGCAGCGGGGGGCATACCCCGCCAACGCTTGTCATCAAATGCACGCCGCGCGGCGGAAATAGCACGTTCGGTATCTTCCTTTGTGCCTGCCGCCGTCGTGGTCAAGACCATCCCGTTCAGAGGTGAGATCACCTCATCCCTCTGCCCGGAGGCACTGTCGCTGAACTGGCCGTCAATGAGCAGCTTTTGCGGCGCAATTGCCTTCTCACGAAGGGCGTCGATTTGGGATTGATCTGTCACAAGATGTTACCTTTGCTGAGTGTCATGCAGGTCGTGATCGATCTCTGACTCTGCCAGCCGAGCCTTATGCTCTTTGCGCAAAGTACGAATGTGCATCAGGATCACGAGAACGATCAGAACGGCGAGGATTGCGGCGATGGGCCGTTCGACGAAATCAAGCGGATCTTTTACCCGGATCATCGCAGAGCGGAGCTTGACCTCCATGATGCCACCGAGAACCATACCAAGAACGATAGGGACAATGGGCAGGTTCAGGCGTTTCAGGACAAGACCCAAAACACCGAAGCCGGAGGCGATCGCACAATCGACCACAGAGTTGCGCAGGGAATATACCCCCACAAAACTGAGCGTCAGAATGATCATGCCAAGAAACCGTGTCGGAACTTGGATCACCTTGGTCAACAAGTTCGTTGAGAAGATCAAGAAGATGATGACGATCACATTGAGCAGGATCATCGCGATATAGAGCGCATAAACAAAATCCAGTTGATTTTGAAACAACTGCGGACCCGGAATGACATTGTGCACATAGAACACAGACAGCATCATGGCGGTCAGTGCTTCACCCGGAATACCCAACGCGAGAAGGGGGATCATCGCGGCGGCCGGAACGGCGTTGTTCGCAGCTTCCGATGCAATCAAACCCTCAGGAGATCCATCGCCAAATTGCTCCGGAGTTTTCGAGGTTCGCCGCGCATAGGTGTAGGACATGAATTGCGCCGTGAATTCACCGACGCCCGGGATCATGCCCATCAGCACCCCAAAACCGCCAGCGACTGTGGCAACGCGTTTGTAGAGCCAAGTTTCTTTCATGGCGCTTGCGAGCGAACCTTCCACTGGCTGCGGATCGGGGGAGCTGTCCTTTTCTGTCAGCAAGAGAAACGCTTGCGACAGCGCGAATAGGCCCAAGACCACGACAATCAGGTCGAAGCCACCCGTCAGCCAGGTTTGCTCAAACGTCATGCGCTGGTTGTATTTGACGTCCAATCCAACCGTGTGCAGCAGGATGCCAAAACCAGCCAATCCGCCCGCGGCAAACACTTGGCCTCGGTGAGCAAGTACGACAAGGATAATACCAAGAAGAGCCGCTAAGAAGATTTCTCGACTTCCGAAATGAGGCGCAACAAGCGCCAGAACCGGGGACAAAAAGATCAGACAGAGTATCCCGAACATGCCGCCCCAGAAGGAGGCGGAATAGGCCAATGCCAAGGCGCGACGTGCCTGTCCGCGTTTGGTCATGGGATAGCCGTCATAAGTCGTCAAGGCATTGACCGCAGTGCCGGGCGTGTTGATCAATATGGCAGGCAGTGCACCGCCATACATGGACGATCCATAGATTCCCAACAACATTGTCAGTCCAACAATTGGATCAAGCGAAAAGGTCGCTGGAAGGAGAATGGCGATAGCAACCGCAGCACCGACGCCCGGAATTGCGCCGATGATCACGCCACCGACTGATCCAATAAAGAGCGCCAGGACAACATCCCAACGCATGAGGAGTTCTACACCTGAAAAGAAGGTTTCCATTTCGGGCTCCTAGAAATACGTCAGGAAGAAAGAGCGAAGGGCCGTGGGCAAGAGCTCGTAGGCTGCCCCACCCGGTACCTTGACCTGTAGCAGCGTCTTGAAGATGATCACCACTACCGCGCCAAAGAGCGCGGCTGAGCCGAGAAATTTTAACCCCCGGTATCCCAGGCGAATGGACAGCGCGACCGCAAAGAGGATTGTGGTCGGCAAATAGCCAAGTTGCGGAACTGTGATCACATAGATCATGAACCAGCCGGCAAACTCTACGGATTTGAACCAGAAGCCGATTTCTTGCCAACGGCCGTCCAATTTCGGTGAAACCATACTCGAAATAAGATGTAGCACCGAAAACAACACCATCGAGATGACCGCGGCATAGGGCCAAAATGCGGGCTGTGCGAACAGCTTGGTGTTGGAAACCCAAGTCGTTTGTGCTGACAGGTTCAAAGCCAAAAAGAGACTGAAAACGACGCAAAGGACGCTGTATGGTAGATCGCCTGGTCTCCGATACCGTTTGAACAGGTCTTGTAATGTACGCGCTTTGATCATTTGCCCCTCCCGCAACTCTGATCGAATTTGAAATGAGGCGAGCATTTCAGACCCGCCTCATTTCCTTACATGTGATCGAGATCACTCGAGCATTGCGTTGATCTTTGCCAGAGCTTCCGCATCGGCTTCGATCTGGGCCGCCGTATCTTCGGCGTTTTGCCAGTAAACCAAGGCACCAGTTTTCGCCATAAAGTCCTGTGCACGTTCAGATGCCATCGTTTCTTCAGCGACTGCGATGATCTTTTCGCGCACATCGGCGGGGGTATCCTTGTGGACGAACAAGCCGTTCCAGAGTGCGAGGGACAAGCTGGGGTCCAGTTCGCCAACTGTTGGCGTGTCTGGTGTCAGACCAATCCGCTCGCCGCCAATGGAGGCCAAAACGTTGATCTTGTCCAAGCACGGCAGAACCAGCTGCAGTGTTGTGTTCATGACATCGACGTCACCAGAAGCCAGTGAGTTGCAGTCTAGGATGTCGAACGCGGCGTCTGCAGCAAACGAAAAGCCTTTTTGCTGGGCCAGTGCGAACGTGACCTTTGTCGGGATCAGCGGGGCACCAAAGTGGCCAAGGACAACGTCATTGTCCTGCGCATGTGCCGCCAACTCGTCTACGCTTGCGTAAGGCGCGTCCTTGCTGGACACGATGACGAATGGGTAAGTGAGGAATGCGCCCAAGGGTTCAAACGGGTTTGGGTTCAGCTCTGGAATGCCGATGTTTGGACCAATCACGGGGACCGCCAAAATGAATGAGCCCACTGTGTAACCGTCGGCCGGTGCATTTGCGACTTCAACGGCTCCTGGGAACGGACCACCGCCACCACCTGGTTTGTTCACGACAGCCGCAGGAACGCCATACTTGTTCTGGAAGTCTTCGGCGATCATCCGCGTCAGGACATCTTCAGCATCGCCCGGAGGCCACGGTACAACAAACTCAACCGGCTTCTCTGGATACTCCGCGGCAGCAATGCCTGGCAGCATTGTTGCGATCGCTGCAACGCCGGCAATCAACGTCTTCTTCATATTCTTCTCCCTATAGTTGGTACACTATTAGCACCGTTGGTGTAAAATACATTGATCTAGAAATTAACATCTGTCAACAATGAGGAAAGATCGACAGTTCGGTTGTCACAGATGACGAGCATCGAACGGATAGGGGAGGCATTCAAGAAGCCATGCAACCATATGAAAAGCGTGCTGTTTTCTTTTGGGCAACAGGCCTACCTGAGATGCCCACGTTCAAGTTCGACTGCTTCTTGAGCGGGTTCGACCACGCTTCAAGAACAGCGATTCCCGAATCGAATTTGAAGGCATCTTGGTGCATCAGCGTTCCATTTTTCCAAGGTGCGCGCTGAGATGCCCCATGAAGAACCGATGAAAGCGCTTGTTCTTGATTTCGGTGGAGTGATTTCAAAAACGCTGTTCGAAACTCACTCCAATACAGAACGAGCGCTTGGTCTCGTACCCGGGCAACTGACCTGGAAAGGACCGTTCGCTCCGGAAACAGATCCACTGTGGGTTTCGATGCAAGCTGATGAGATTTCCGAGCGGGACTACTGGCTGACGCGCTCGAAAGAAACTGGAAGTTTGGTCGGTCAGGACTGGACCAAAATGTCAGATTTGCTGATCGCAGCACGCGGCGACGTGCCAAATGAAGTTATCCGCCCCGAGTTTCTGGAAACGCTGGCGCGCACCAAAGATGCCGGATGCTTGGTGGCCATTCTGTCCAATGAGCTTGATCTGTTCTATGGAACAGAGTTCCGAAAAAAGCTGACATTCTTGCCTCAGATCGACGTCATACACGATGCTACGTACACCAAGACGCTAAAGCCCGTGCGTGAGGCATACCACAATCTGATCGCGGACTTCGACCTGCGCGCTGATCAGTGTGTTTTCGTGGATGATCAAATGCGCAACGTCGTTGGCGCAAGGGCTGTAGGCATGGCCACCGTACATTTTGACGTATTGAACCCACAACAGAGTTACGCCGAGGCGGAACGCCTATTGGGGCTGCATGAAAGGATAGAAAAATGAAGGACGACAATTTTCTGAAAGAGAACAATGCGCGCCATATGTGGCATCCTATGGCGCATCCTGCAGACAGCCTGGCTAACCCACCGAAAATTATCACTAGTGGCAAAGGTGTTCGTATCGTTGATGTGGACGGGAGTGAGACGATTGATGCGGTAGGCGGTCTTTGGAACGTGAACCTTGGCTACTCTTGTGCGCCGGTTAAGGAAGCCATTGCGGCTCAACTTGAACATTTGCCGTACTATTCGACCTTCCGTGGTACGTCCAATGATGCGGTAATTGAGCTGAGCTTCATGCTGCGTGAGTTCTTCGAACCTGACGGACTGAGCCGTGCGTTTTTTACCTCCGGCGGTTCGGACGGAATTGAGATCGCTTTGCGCCTCGCGCGGCAATTTCACAAGGTCCGTGGTGAGGCCGGCCGCACAAAATACTTGAGCCTCAAAAAGGGCTACCATGGCACGCATACGGGCGGTGCCTCGGTCAACGGCAATGCCAACTTCCGCACTCAGTACGAACCACTTATGCCGGGCTGCTTTCACATTCCCGCCCCTTACACCTATCGCAATCCATTCAATGAAACAGATCCCGAGAAGCTTGCGCAGATGTGTCTTGCCGCGCTGGAGGATGAAATCGCTTTCCAAGGGGCAGGCACGATCGCGGCCTTCATTATGGAACCGGTGCTCGGCGCAGGCGGTGTCATCCCGCCGCACAAAAGCTTTATGCCGGGTGTGCGCGAAATCTGTGACCGCAACGGTATCTTGCTGATCGCGGATGAGGTGATCACCGCCTATGGACGCACCGGGTCATGGTCAGGCTCACGGCATTGGGGGGTGAAGCCGGACTTTTCGGTGACGGCAAAAGCCATCACCAACGGGTACTTCCCATTTGGCGCCGTGATGATCGCGGACCATATCGCCGAGACCTTTGAGCAGGACGAAACCGGCAAGGCGAATATCGCGAGCGGCTATACCTATTCCGGCCATCCGGTCGGCGCAGCTGCCGCAATTGCCTGCATCAAGGAAACCCAGCGGCTAAAGGTCAATGAGAACGCCGCAGCGCGCGGTCGCGAAATGATGGCGGGCCTTGAAGCCCTGAAAAAGAAACATGGCATTGTAGGTGACGTTCGGGGCGGCGAAGGTTTGATGAACGCGCTAGAACTTGTTTCTGATCGAGAAACCAAAAAGCCATTGGATGCTGCACGGACAAAGACCGTTTTTGACACGACGCATGCAAATGGCGTGATGGTGCGGGTGTCCGGACCAAACCTGATCCTGTCGCCACCTCTTGTGCTAACGGCTGAGGACGTCAAGGACATCCTGTCCGCTCTCGACGCGGGGCTGGCCGCAGCATGAGCAAGACATTTCCCCAAACCGCCCCTGCAGTGATCATCGGTGGTGGCATCATCGGGATGTCCACGTTGTATCATTTGGCCCATCGTGGTGTGCCTGCCGTCCTGATTGAGCGGCGCAAGATTGCCAGTGGCACGACGTGGCATGCAGCGGGCATCGTGGGTCAGCTGCGTGACAGCACAGCGCAAACAGAGCTTGGCAAATATACCGCGCGCCTATTCCGCGATCTGGAAGAGGAAACGGGGCAGGGCACAGGTTACAAACAAAACGGCACGATCAACATCTCGCTCAGCGATGTTCGTCACGAACAGCTTTTGCGCACCCATGACCATGCCGCCCGTATGGGCATCCCCAGTCGGATGCTATCGCCAGAAGAGGTGAAAGAGCATTGGCCTGCACTGGTCATTGACGACGTACAGTCAGGGTTTTTCGTGCCGTCAAACGGTCAGGTGAACCCGCTGGATGTCACCATCGCGCTGTCCAAGGGCGCGCGTCAAAAAGGCGCTCAGGTCTTTGAGGAAACGACGGTCGAAAAGCTGGAAATCCGCGACGGTAAGGTGGTCGGCGTTGTCACGGACAAAGGCACCATTGCTACGGGGCAGGTGCTGATAGCGGGCGGGATGTGGTCCCATCTGTTCGGCAAATCGCACGGGATCACTGTGCCGCTGCATGCGGCGGAGCATTTCTATGTCGTCACCGAACCGGTGGAAGGCCTGCCGTCAACGCAGCCCATTCTCAACATCATGGAAGAGCGGAACTACTGGAAAGAGGATGCAGGCAAGATCCTCATTGGCGGGTTCGAGGCGCAGGGCAAGGCCTGGGCCAAGGACGGGATCCCCGATGATTTCGAATTTGACGAACTGCCTTTTGACATGGAGCATGTCGAAGAGGACTTGATGCGCATGTTTGCGCGGATGCCATCGCTCGAAAACATGGGCATCCAGACGTTCTTCAACGGTCCTGAAAGTTTCACTCCTGATGGCCGCCCCTACATGGGGCCTGTGCCGGATATCAAAGGGGTGTTTCTGGCAACGGGCATGAATTCCAACGGAATCCTCAATTCCGGCGGGACGGGGCTGACCATGGCTGAGTGGATGATCGACGGCATGCCGTCACGGTCCATGGCACCGTTGCTGGCGGTGCGCGCCCATCCGTTTCAGGCCAACACGCGCTACAATCAGGAACGGGCGGCAGAAAGCGTCGGGTTCCACTATGGCATCGCCTGGGCCGGGCGGCAGGTTCACTCCGCGCGCGGTGTGCGCCGTGTGCCCCTGCATAATGAGTTCAAGGCGGTAGGCGCTGTCATGGCCGAACGGATCGGCTGGGAAGTGCCGATGTATTATGACGCCGACAATCCCGCCTGGTCGGATGCGCCGTCGCTGCGGTGGAAGCCTTGGTCGGAGCGGGTCAAACAGGAATGTCTGGCCGCGCGCGACAATGCCGTTCTGCTGGATCAATCCATGTACGCCAAAATTTTGGTTCAGGGGCCGGATGCGGTGCGGGCGCTGAATCATGTGAGCGGTGCTCAGATGGACGTTGAGGTCGGGACCTCGGTCTACACCCAGTTCCTGAACACAAATGGCGGGATTGAGGCGGATGTGACCGTCACCCGTATCGCACCGCAATCATTTATGGTTGTAACCGGGCATCCCAGCCAGATGCGCGACCAATTCTGGCTGAAATCCAATGCAGACCCGTCTTGGAACTTCGAAGTGTTCGATGCGACCTCGGGCTATTGCTTGCTGACATTGCACGGCCCCAAGTCGCGTGCGATTCTGCAATCGCTCAGCACAGATGATGTGTCCAACGAGGCTTTCCCGTTCGGGGCAGCGCGTGAAATGGACGTGGCCCACGCCCGCGGCTGGGTGATCCGCCGGTCTTTCCTGGGTGAACTGGGGTACGAAATGATGTTCCCCACCGAGTTCACCCAAGGCGTTTATGAAGCGCTGCTGGAGGCGGGCGAACCCCATGGGCTGCGCCACATGGGCATGTTCGCGATGAACGCCTGCCGCATCGAAAAGGGCTTCCGCCACTTTGGCCATGACATTGCCGAGGATGATACACCCTATGAGACGGGCCTTGGCTTTGCCGTGAAGCTGGACAAGGAAGATGATTTCCTTGGAAAGGCGCGTCTGGCACAGCAAAAAGCGGATGAGGGGCCGGCCTACAAACACCGCATGGTGTCCATCAGGGTGCCCGGTCTGACTGCCGAGGAGGGGCCATACCTGATCCACAATGAACCTATCTGGAAAGGTGGCGAGATTGTGGGCCATGTGACGTCCGGCGACTGGGGGTTCCGGGTGGAAGCTATGGTCGGTCTGGCCACCATCGAAAAGGATGGCGGCGCGCCGAAGGCCTGGATCGACGAAGGAGGCTTCGAGGTTCAGATCGCCGGAAAAATGTATCCAATCGAAGCGCAGCTTGGGCCGTTCTACGACCCCAAAGGCGAAATCATGCGCGGATAATCGAATACGACAGGGAGGAAACATATGTCTGATAAAACAATTCTGGTGGTCGGCACTTACGACACCAAAAACGACGAACTGGAATATATGGTGGAACGGGTGCAATCGCTCGGCGGTGGCACGTTGAGCATGGATATCTCTGTGCTGGGGGACCCCGAAAAGCCTACCGACTATTCCAAGCATGATGTGGCCGAGGCAGGTGGAAGCTCGATTCAGGCCGCCATCGACAGTGGTGACGAGAACCATGCGATGCAAATCATGGCAAAGGGTGCCAGCACGCTGGCAGGTAAGCTTTTTGAGGAAGGCAAGTTCGACGGGGTGGTCATTCTAGGCGGTACGATGGGGACGGATGCTGCACTGGATATTTGTCAGGCCTTGCCACTGGGTGTGCCGAAATACGTAGTTTCTACGGTTTCCTTCTCGCCCCTGATTGAACCTCAGCGCTTGTCAGCAGATATCCAGATGATCCTCTGGGCCGGTGGTCTCTATGGATTGAACTCTGTCTGTAAATCTTCGCTAAGCCAAGCGGCAGGTGCGGTTCTCGGGGCTGCGCGCGCTGTTGAACGACCAACGAATGATCGCCCAATGGTCGGTATGACATCGTTGGGATCTTCATGCCTCAAATACATGAAGAAGCTGAAGCCAGAATTGGAAAAACGGGGCTTCGAAGTCGCAATCTTTCACGCAACCGGCATGGGTGGCATGGCCTATGAAAGCATCGCTCGCGAAGGTCGGTTTGCCTGTGTGATGGACTTTGCCCTGCCGGAATTGGGCAACCTTCTGGCAGGGTCTGTGATCAATGGCGGCGATGACCGGATGATGAATGCGGGTGCCGCCGGCATTCCGCAGATCGTGGCACCGGGCTGTCTTGATTTGATTGATTTTGCAGGCTGGCAGGATATTCCGGCGCAATATCAGGACCGCCCGTTTCATGCCCACAACCGGCTGATCAAATCTTCTGGCCTTAATGCCGAGGAACGCCGCGAAACAGCACGTGAGATGGCGAAGCGTCTGAAATCATCGGACACACCTGCGCATGTTATTCTGACCAACGGCGGGATTGAGGAATGGGACCGCGAAGGGCAAGAAGCTCACGACCCGGAGGCTTTCGCGGAGTTCTGTGACGAGATGCGCAAACAGATGACTGATCCGATACTGTTTACCGAGTTGGACTGTCACATCAACGATCAGGCGTTTGTCGATACCGTTCTAAAAGTTTTTGATGGATGGATCGCGGATGGGACGGTTAAAGCAGGAGGGAACTGATATGGCTGACGGATCACCAAAACGCGACGCAAGGTACGATATTCTTTTCGAGGAAGTTCAGATCGGCCCGATTACAGCGCCGAACCGTTTCTTCTCGGTGCCACATGCGACGGGGCACAATCCATTGATGCCCAACGGGTCCATCGGGATGCGCGAGATGAAAGCCGAGGGCGGCTGGGGCGTTGTGTCGATGCAGTTGGCAGAGATCGATCCAACCTCTGACATCTCCAACCTGCCAATTGAGAAGTTCTGGGACGACACAGATGTAAAGTCCCACGCGCTTCTGGTCGAGCGGATCAAAAAGCATGGTGCGTTGACGGCGATTGAATTGGCCCACACCGGCATCCGCGCGCGCAACATGGACACCGGCACGCCCGTGCTTGGCCCATCGTCGATGCGGATTTTGAAACCGCAGAACCCGATCCAGTCCAAGGCGATGGACAAGCAGGACATCAAGGCGTTCCGCGACAGCCACAAACGTGCGGTGCATCGCGCCAAGCAGGCGGGCTATGATATGGTCTATGTTTACGCGGCCCATGATGCGTCACTGGTGTGGCACTTCCTCAATCCGATGTACAACCAGCGCACCGATGAATACGGCGGGTCATTTGAAAATCGTCTGCGCCTGTTCCGCGAGGTATTGGAAGACACGGTCGAAGCCGCAGCAGGCGATGTGGCCGTAGCGGTGCGTATTCCTGCCCACGACTTCAAATCCGGCAGCCCGCTGACCTACGACAACGAGGCGCGCGCGGTGATCGAAAGCCTCGCCGAGGTGCCCGATTTGTGGGATGTCAACGTCGCAGGCTGGCCGCGCGACAGTGGCACGTCTCGGTTTGACGACGAAGGCCATCAGGAGAAATATACTTCTTATGTCAAGCAAGTAACCACAAAACCGGTTGTCGGGGTAGGGCGCTATACCTCCGCCGATGCGATGGTAGGCCTCATCAAGAAGGGCGTCTTTGACCTGATTGGCGCGTCGCGACCATCGATTGCGGACCCCTTCCTGCCCAACAAGATCAAAGAAGGCCGCATCGACGACATTCGTGAATGTATCGGCTGCAATGTTTGTGTGTCCTCGGATGCCTATTCTGTTCCCTTGATGTGCACACAAAACCCCACGATCAGTCAGGAATGGCGTCGTGGGTGGCACCCCGAGAACATCCCGGCAGCGCCGAAGAAAGAAAACACGCTCATCATCGGCTCCGGTCCTGCAGGTCTTGAATGCGCATTGACACTGGCCAAGGCTGGCCATGACGTGACGGTTGCTGAGAAGGCCTCCGAATTTGGTGGCCGTGTGATCAAGGAAAGCGCGTTGAAAGGTTTGAGTGCCTGGGGGCGGGTCAAGGATTATCGCCTGTACCAACTGCAACAGATGGGCAATGTGTCGCTTTATGCCGAAAGTGAGATCGGTGCCGCGGATGTGGCCGACTTCGAGGCGGACAACATCGTCGTCGCGACAGGGTCCAAATGGCGCAACGATGGCGCTGGTGCCACGACCTTCAGTGCGATCGAAGGTTTTGCTGAACATGCGCTGACGCCGGACGACATCATGAACGGCGGCGAGATTTCCGGGCCTATCGTGATCTATGACGACGATCACTACTATATGGGCAACATCCTGGCAGGGCATTTGGCGGCCAAGGGGCATGAGGTGCATCTGGTATGTCCGCTACCCTCGATTGCCGAATGGATGGGCTACACCCTGGAAAGCCCCCGTGTGCTGGATGAGATGGTTGAACTTGGCGTGCATATGCACCCCAACACGACTGTTCATGGCTGGAACGATGGCGCACTTGAGGTGTCCCGTTCGGACAGCGGACGGGTATTGCCGCCGATCAAAGGCGCACATCTGGTCGCTGTCGGGGCGCGGCTGCCGGATGATGCGTTGCTGTCAGAACTGCGCGCGCAAAGCGCGTTTGAGGGCAAAGTCACCGGCATCGGTGACTGCCTTGCGCCGGGCATCATTCAGGCCGCAGTCTTTTCCGGTCATGCTGAGGCGCGTCGGCTGATCGGTGACGTGCCCAAGAGCGGCATATACAAGCGCGAAACACCGGTCTTGTTTGATCGATGACGCGCTCAATTGGCGGCGAGGTTCTCTCCCTACCTTGCCGCCTTTGAATCTGACGCCGAGGTGCATATGCCCGCAATGAAAAGATCCATAACGCCAGCCAAAGCAGTCGAATTCATCCCTGACGGGGCCACCATTATGGTGGGCGGTTTCATGGGTGTGGGATCACCCAACCGACTGATCAAAGCACTCGTTGCGGCAGGAAAACGAAATCTGACGCTTGTGGCAAATGACACTGCCATGCCGGGAAAGGGCATCGGCAAATTGGTCTCAGCGGGATGTTTGGAACGCGTAATTGCGTCCCATATCGGACTGAACCCTGAAACACAGGCGCAAATGAATGCAGGCGATCTCGCGGTCGATCTCGTCCCGCAAGGCACGCTTGTGGAGTGCATCCGCGCCGCGGGGGTTGGTCTTGGTGCGGTCATCACTCCAACGGGCATCGGAACTCCGGTGGCTGAGGGAAAGGAAGTTCTTGAGGTCGATGGTGTGCCTTTTCTTGTCGAAAAGCCCATCAGAGCTGAGTTCGCGCTGATTGCAGCGCGTCAATCTGACTATGCTGGAAACCTCGAATACGCGCTGACAGCACAGAATTTCAACCCAATCATGGCAATGGCAGGTGACATTGTCATCGCTGAGCCAGAGCATATTGTCCCGGTTGGGATGATCTCGCCTGACGCGGTGCGCACGCCAGCAACCCTAGTCGATCACCTGGTTGAAAGGGCTCTATGATGGACCCAAAGGAACGCATTGCTCGCCGTGTCGCGCAAGAAATTGCGCCAGCAACTCTCGTCAATCTCGGAATCGGTTTGCCGAGCCTGGTCGCAATTTTTGTTCCGCCGGAGATGGGGGTCTTCTTTCAATCAGAGAATGGAGTGATAGGGCTCGGCGCGCGTCCACCGGAAGGCATGGAAGATCCGGACCTGACAGATGCAGGCGGCGGGTTCGTGACTGCGGTACCCGGTGCCGCTGCTATCGACAGCGCCATGAGCTTTGGGTTGATCCGAGGCGGACACATCGACATGACCGTGCTTGGTGGATTGGAAGTTGATGCAAAGGGGCTTCTTGCGAATTGGATGATACCGGGAAAACTGACACCCGGAATGGGCGGTGCCATGGACCTTGCCACGGGTGCGAAAAAGGTCGTTGTCGCCATGCAGCACGTCAACCGAGGCCAATCGAAAATTGTTCAGACATGTGAACTTCCCCTCACATCGACGCGTCCTGTCGATCTGATCGTCACCGATTTGGCCGTTTTTCAAGTTTCACCGCAAGGACTGGTTTTGGTCGAGCATTCAATGGAGATTGGCGTGGGAGGGGTTCGCGAGGCAACTGAAGCAGACTTTCTGGTATCACAAGATCTGAAAGTGATGTCATTGAGTTAGCGATAAGTTTCTTTTTTTTTGCTCGTCCGTACAGGCCAACTGAGATAGTTTTCTTCGGTCTCTACAAATTGTAAAAGCTGGTGTTTGGGAAACCAGGGGCTATTCAGTCTTCGGTTTCTTCAACTGGTGTGCACCTATTCGACTGTACCACTTCTTCAAGCAGAAAGACGTTTTTTCAGTCACCCCGAACAATCTGATTGCTATCAGTGCGGGGTCCCGTTCCCAATCAGAATTTTGACTCACCGTGACCTCGTGGCATTCTCTTCGAGCCTTGATCGCTGATTGATTATCACTGCCCCCCGTCCTCCAAAATAGTATTAGGGACCAGTTCAGTAGCAAAAGATCAGTAGAGCCTGGCATCTGCCTGGCTGTTCTGGGTCTGCTATCATTTAGAAACGGATATGTTTCAGCGGTGTTGCCGAACTATGCGCGGTAGCTTCTGGGGCTCTGCCCAAAACGCGTCCGGAAAATAGTTGAAAAATTCTGCAAGTTCGAAAACCCATGCCGAAACGCAATTTCGCTGATGGAAAGCCGCTGGAACCGTGCATCGCGCAGATCGCTGGCCACGGCGTCAAGTCGCGTCTTGCGAATAAACGCGCTGATTGAGGTGTCTTCTTTTGAAAAGATGTCATTGAGCCTACGCACGGACATTCCGATTTGAGCAGCGACCATATTGCGGTCAAGGCCCGGCTCACCAAGGTGCGCCCTGATATATGATTTGGCGCGCAGCATGACGTGTTGTTCGGGCGATGACAGCTCAATCTTATCGGCCCCATGTGACGCCAGCCCCGTCGCAATCAGATCAATCAGCGTGTCCTGCAGCAAAGACTGAACCATGGGATTGGCCGTATTCACATGTTCAGCAAACGCCAGAATGTTTTCGCGGACTAGTTTCCCGATGCCCGATTGGCCGTCAATCTTGCGCGCCGTTAGCATCTCGGCATTGGGCAAACGCTCAATCAGTTTTGCCGATGGAAGCTGCACCACAGTTTTGGAAAAATCATCGCTCAGCTTCAGCGTGTAGGGGTCTGTACTGCTATACAGCGCCATATCGCCTGGGTTCAAAACGGCGGTTTTGCCAAACTGCGTCACCTGCGATGATTCGGCGGTTTGCAGGCTCAACAGGAAATAGGAGTCCGTGGTCGCGCGGATATCGCGCTTGCGCCGCTCAACCGTATGCGACAAGCCCGAAACCTTTGATATCGACACCACCGAGTGTCGCGCGATATCAATCAATCCCCGGAAATTGCTTCGATTTTCGGTGTCACATCCAAGCTGCACATAGCTGTCACATACGGATTCTCGCCAATACGCAAAGCGATCCTGCGGTGCGACGTCGTCCGTATTGTAGCGTGTTTGGATATCCATGAACACTATTCCCAAAGTTAACTAACTATGCCGGTACTTCCCAAAAACACAAGTTTTTCCGCCGAAACCCAAAAGCGGTCCCATTCGTAACTATGTCAACCTGTCTTCAGTTACCGGAGGAAATCATGACACAATCAAAAGTCGCAGCTGTTCAGGCTGCCCCTTGCTTCTTGGATTTGGACGCTGGCGTTCAAAAGGCCGTTGGACTGATCGAAGAGGCCGCAAAGAACGGCGCGAACCTTGTTGCGTTCAGCGAAACATGGCTGCCTGGCTATCCAAACCACATTTGGCTTGGCCCTGTTGCGTGGCAGATGCAATTTGTCGGACGTTATTTTGACAATTCCATTGTGGCCGGCTCGACGCATGAACAAAAACTCGCCAAAGCCTGTCGCGACAACAAAATTCAGTTGTCCATTGGCGTGTCCGAACGCGACGGCGGTTCACTTTACATTGCGCAATGGCACTTTGACGAAACGGGCGAGGTCATAAACCGCCGCCGCAAGCTGAAGCCAACCCATGTGGAACGTACGGTTTACGGCGAAGGCGACGGGTCTGACCTGAACGTCGTCGATACATCCATCGGCCGTGTCGGTCAGCTGGCCTGCTGGGAGCACCTACAGCCGCTTTCCAAATACGCCATGTACGCCCAGAACGAACAGATCCACGTGGCCGCCTGGCCGAACCTGCACCTCTACAAAGACATGGCCTACGCACTTGGGCCGGAAGTCAATAACGGTGCCTCAATGCTGTACGCAGTCGAAGGGTCCTGCTTCGTGGTTGCTCCATGTGCGCTGGTCAGCAAGGAAATTCAGGACCAGCTGTGCGACGGGAATAAAGAGATGGAGGCCATGTGTCCCATCGGTGGTGGTCATACCCGCATCTTCGGCCCTGACGGGTCCGAATTGGCCGAACATATCCCGCATGACCAGGAGGGCATCATGTATGCCGACATTGATCTGCATATGATTGGTTACGCCAAGGCTGCAGCCGACCCAGCGGGCCATTACGCCAAACGCGACAGCACGCGTTTGCTGATCAACCGCAAGAAGCAGTCTGCGGTGGTGAATTTCGACGACGCATCTGGATGGGAAGAGGTGACTGAAATGTCCTCCGCCCCGGCTGAAGCCGCAGAATAAAGCCCCGTGGCCCCGCGTGACAGCGGGGCCGCACATGTTTTCAGGGAGGTCAACATGTCAGACCCAACACCAGCCATTCCGACCCATGACGATTTCTACACCGACGCGCAGCGCAAGCTGCAGGATGAGAATGGCACAACCAAGCTGTCCCATGCCGTGGTGCAAGCCATCGTGCGCGACGAGCTGGAAGACTACCACATCGACTATATTGAAAGCCGCGACTACTTTTTCCTGTCTACGGTGACCGCAGATGGCGAGCCGACGGTGTCTTACAAGGGTGGGCCTGTGGGCTTTGTCAAACACCTGGGCGACGGCAAACTGGTCTTCCCCAATTACGACGGCAACGGGATGTGGCTTTCGATGGGCAATATTGATGCGGCCAGCAAGGTCGGCATGCTGTTCATGGATTTTGAAACCCCGTGGCGCATTCGCGTACAGGGTGATGCGAAACTGTCTAAAGACCCCGAGCTGATGGCCCATTTCCCTGGCTGCAACATGGTCGCTACGGTCGATGTGACCCGCGTGTTCCAGAATTGCGCCCGGATGATCCACAAGCACAAACGGGTCGAAGATCATTCGATCTATGTGCCCGATACCGAAGGCAAACAGCCCTTCCCGGCTTGGAAACGCATCGCCCCCTTGCAGGATTTTCTGCCCGAAAAAGATCGTGGCAAAGCCGCTGAACACGGCGGGCTGATCATCGAAGAAGAATACATGGGCAAAGTCATGGACGGCACGTCCTAAGCCCCAACATATCCAACAGGAGACGACCAATGAAACTGCAATTCACCCTGACCACAGGGGCGGCGGCGCTTTGCCTTGCCCTGACTGGCACGACCGCTGCTGCCGATGGCCAGGCCCCAACGTGCGGTCTGAACACAGGCGAGGCCGCAAGTGGCGATCCGATCAAAGTCGGCGGCATCAACGGCAACGCCCCTCCCGGTGACTTTTCCGGCGGCACGGATGCGGCAGCGGCCTATTTTGACTGCGTGAACGCCAACGGCGGCATCAATGGGCGTCCCATCGAATACATCGTTGAGAACGACCAGTGGAACCCGGAGCTGGCCGGGCAGGTCGCGACCAAGCTGGTCAAGGATGAGGGCGTCGTGGCGCTTGTCGGGAACGGCTCGGTTGTGTCCATGGCCGTGAACGCCGGCCTCTATAAGGACGAGGACGTGATGGTCATGGCCTCGGGCTGTGCGATCTCGGAATGTTACGAGTCCACGAATATCGTCTCGACCAACCAGGGCCCATTGCCCTCGGGCATAGGCGCGCTGACCTACGCGGTTGAAGAGCTGGGCACGACAAGTGCGGCCTGTATCGGGTTCAACATCCCCAACAATGGCGGCTGGGCCTGCGACTGGATGGAAGACTACATGTCCAGCCAAGGGCTCACCGGCACGTCGATCCTGATGGATCCCACAGCGGTCGACCTGAATTCGGTCTATCTGCAAGCGATTGCCGAAGGGGTCGACACGATCCTACTGATGCTGCCCGCTGGCCCCGCGATTGGGCTGCTGAAAGTTGCCGAAGAACAGGGCGGTCGCGATCTGTTCAAATGGGTCTCGCCAACCCCGCTCTATGAGCCGGGGGTGGCCGAGGTGCTGGGCGACTATTGGAACGACAATCTGCATATCCATACTGCATATCCATATCGAGCTGGCCCCCTTCGACAGTGACGGCCCTGACAACCAGAACTGGATCAAGGTGATGGATGCTTACGGTCAAGACGGCGACCGTCGCGATACGTTCAGCCAGTCCGGCTACATCTCGGCTAAGTTCTTTGTCGAGGCACTGCTGGAGCTTGACGCAAGCAGCATCGACCGCGCTTCCGTAAGTGCCGCAATCCGTGGGATTACAAACGCTGAATTCGATCTGCTTTGCGCGCCATACTATGTGGGCGATGCCGACCGGCATATGCCAAACCACGCAGGACGCATGGTGTCCTACACCGGTGGTGCCTTTGAAGTGGTCCGCGATTGCTACGACATTGAGAGCAGCTACCTCGATCCGATCCGCGCGCAAGAAGCCGCACTCGGTATCACGCAGTAACCTCCCTGGCCGGTGGCCAGGCCAGTCCTGCCTGCCGGTTTTTTCCAAAGGATTGAAGCAATGGTTTACGGGCTCTTTCTTGTTTCAGGTCTGGCCGTCGGGTCACTTTACGCCCTTGGCGGCATTGGGCTGGTGATCCTGCGCAACTCGACCGGCGTGTTGAATTTCGCCTACGGGGCCATAGCGGCCTTCAGCGCGATGTTTGCGTGGCAGATCGCGGATTGGGGGCTGCCCGGTGTGATCTCTTGGATCGCTGCGGTTGCCACGGGCATCGCCCTTTCTGTCGCCTATGGTCGTTTGATCGCCCCGTCACTGGCGTGGCGCGAGCCTGCGGTCAAAGCCATCGCGACCCTTGGTTATATGTTGATCCTGCTAGGCCTGATCGGCTTCATCTGGGAAGACGCGCTGCGAAAGATTGAGCTGCCCAGCGACAAGGCCGCCATCAGCATTCTGGGCGTGCGGGTCACGATGACCCGGATCATCGCCTTCACCGTTAGCATCGCTGCGGTCATCATTATGGTGCAATACCTGCGCCGGTCCCACACTGGCCTGAACATGCGCGCGCTGGCCGACAATCGTGACCACGCGGCATTGCTTGGCATTCCGATTGTCAAAACCGAAACGCTGGCTTGGGGCATTTCAGGCGCTTTGGCTGGGTTCACAGGACTGATCTTTGGCAGCCTTGTGCGGCTCGAGCCGACGGTCATCACCTTCATGGTCATCCCGGCCACGGCTGCGGCCATCTGCGGACGGTTGAATTCACTGCCAATGACGCTGGCGGGTGGACTGTTCATCGGTGTCGCAGAATCCATGCTCACGCTGTACAAACCCGCCGCCCCGCTGCGCACGATGGCCCCCTTCGTCATTGCAGCGCTTGTGATCCTGTGGATGCAGCGCGGCCAGAAACTCACCTTTGCGAAGGAGGCCTGAGATGTCCAAATCCCTCATCCCCCCACTGATCTTTCTCGCGCTCTGCCTGTTCGGGCTGCCGCTGGTGCTGTCAGCGCTTTGGGTCAAGGTGGTGACGTCCGCTGCGATCTTTGCCCTGGCAGCTGCCGGTATCTCGGTCCTGTTCGCGCAGCTTGGCTTGATCAACCTGGCGCAGATCGCCCTTGTCGGCGTCGGCGGCTGGATCGCGCTGCGGCTGAACTACGGCACCGCGCTGCCGGTCATATTGATCGTCGCAATCGCGGGCGTCGCAACAGCCATCATCGGTGCCATCCTCGCGCTGCCTGCCTTGCGCATGCGCGGCCTCTACCTGGCGCTGGTCACGTTGATGGCGGCAGGCGCGTTTCAGATCCTGTTCAACGCATTCCAATTCCCCAATGGCGGGGAGGGGTTCTGGGGCGTCGCCCGGCAATCAGCGGCTGACATCCGGTCGCCCCTCATGGTGCAATCAGACGCTGGCTACCTGCGCTATACCATAGTGATAGTGGGCCTTTGCTTCGGCCTCGTCGCGCTGCACCGCGTCACGGCACCGGGCCGCGCCTGGGCGATGATCCGGCAGTCGGAAGCCAATGCCATGGCCGCAGGCGTCAACGTGACCTTCTACAAAATCTGGGCCTTCGCCCTGTCCGGGCTGCTGGCCGGAGTCGCGGGTGCATTGCTCAGCAACGCTCTGGGGCAGTTGGACGCGCGCTCGTTCCTGGCCTCCGAAGGGATCCTGCTCTTCGCCTTGGCGGTGGTAGGCGGGGCCTATTCTTGGGTCGGTGCGGTGATTGCCGGCATTCTTTACAAGCTGTTGCCTGCTCTTCTGAACGACTTCGGCGTCAGCGCGGACATTGCCCTGATCATCTTTGGTGCCGCCCTTCTGCACGCCATCATGACGGCACCGCGTGGGATTGCCGGGCAGCTGATGGGCACTCTGCAAAGGAAACCGACATGATCAATATCGAGAACTTGACCGTGAAATACGGTGGCGTGGTCGCGTTGGATCACCTGACACTAAGCGTTGCAGATGATGTGGTGGGGCTGATTGGACCATGCGGCGCGGGCAAGACGACCATGACCAACGCCTTCTCGGGCTTTGCGTCAATTGCAGAGGGAAACATCGTCATTGACGGGATGAACCTGCTGGCCTTGCCGCCGCATAAGCGGGCCTGTTGGGGGCTCGCGCGGTCGTTTCAGAAGGTACAGATCGCTGACGACCTGACGGTCGCCGATCATCTCAAGGCGGTCTGCGATGCCAAGGGGGTCAAAAGCAAGGACCGCGCGGCGCAGATCAACCACGCGCTTGATTTCGTGGGGATCGCCGATTGCGCCGATACCATCGGGGAGAAATTGAACCCCTACCAGAAACGCATGACCGAGATCGCGAAATGCCTGGTTGGCCAGCCCAAGATCGTACTGCTCGATGAGCCGGGCGGAGGGTTGTCTGAAACCGAGATGCTGGACCTGCGGCGGATCATTACGCAAGTGAAGGCGCGCTTCGGGGCACATATCATCATGGTTGACCATGATGTTGACCTGATCCGCGACGTCTGCACATCCACCGCCGTGCTTGATTTCGGCAAGCTCATCGCCTTCGGGCCAACACGCGACGTGCTTCAGGATGAGGCCGTGAAAACCGCCTATCTGGGCCGGTGAAAGGGTGAAAGACATGCTTAAGGTCAGCAACATCACAATAAAATCCAGCGCCCGGACCGTGATCAGCGACGTGTCACTGGAACTTGCCAAAGGCGAAATCGTCGCCTTGCTTGGCCCTAACGGTGCCGGCAAGTCCGAGCTGGTGCTGGGCATCGCAGGCGTCATGCCGCTGGCCTCGGGTGCTGTTGCGGTTAATGACACATTCATCAACGGAGCAGGGGTGCAAGCAATCCGCGCCGCGGGCGTCGCCGCCGTGCCCGAAGGCCATCAGGTCCTGGCCGGCCTCAGCGTCATCGACAATCTGCGCGCGGCGGGGCCAACCCTGACCCCGCCAGACCGGCAGGCAGAGGTCGAAAACGCCTTCGAGATTTTCCCCGAACTGCGCGCAATCAAGGGGCAGGCGGCGGGCTCTCTGTCTGGCGGGCAACAGCAGATGGTCGCCATCGGGCAAGCCTTGGTCTCGCGCCCGCAATTCCTGCTGATCGACGAGATGTCGCTTGGGCTGGCACCTGTGATCATCGACCGGCTCATCGGCGTGGTCCGCGACCTACGGGCGAGGGGGATCGGCATCCTCCTCATTGAACAATTCACCCAGCTGGCCTTGGACATTGCCGACCGCTGCTATGTGCTGTCGCAAGGTCAGATCAGGTTCGAGGGCAGCCCTGCACAGCTGAAAAGCGACCGCCAAATTCTGGAACGCGCCTATCTGGGTGCCTAAAGCCCTGCGATTTTGGTTAGGAACTTGCGCAGCTCAGCCTGCTCACTTTGTGTGAATTCCGACATCATTTCTGCATCGAACCGTGCGGCCTCATGGTAGAGGTCTTGAAAAACCCGCTTGCCTGAGGCGGTCAGGCCCAAAACCTCATGACGGCGATCATCGGGGGATTGGGCGCGTTTAAGATGCTTTTTGGTTTCCAACGCACGCACCGCGCGGCTGACCTTGGTTTTATGTATGCGGGCGCGGTCGCAGATTTCCTTGGCCGTCATCTCGCCGTAGCGGCCCAGATGAAACACCACCCGCCATTCAGTGCGCAACATGCCGTATTTTGATTTGTAATAGGCCTCGAACCGGCGACTGGTCATGTCTGCCGCCTGATTCAAAAGGTAGGGTATGAAATCGACCAAGTCGAATGACGTTTTATCTTCCATAAAGTGAAATTAGCCCTTGTTAGTTACAAAAGCAACTACTATTGATGATGTTAGTTACGAAAATGACTATCTGATGAACAAAGATATTTCACCGTCCCAATTGAAGTCTGCGGCAACCCCTGTCGGCACCGTCGCCGGCTATATGCCTGGCTTTGGTAATGACTTCGAAACCGAGGCGCTGCCCGGTGCGCTGCCCCAAGGCATGAACTCGCCCCAGAAGGTGAACTATGGCCTTTACGGCGAACAGCTTTCCGGCACTGCCTTCACTGCCCCAATTCATCAGAACGAACGGACGTGGTGCTATCGCATCCGCCCGTCTGTAAAGCACACACATCGCTTCCAAAAAATCGATCTGCCCTATTGGAAATCAGCCCCTCATGTGGACCCGGATGTCGTCTCTTTGGGTCAATACCGCTGGGACCCTGTCCCCCATAGCACCGAAGGCCTGACATGGCTGACCGGCATGCGCACGATGACAACGGCGGGCGATGTGAACACCCAGGTGGGCATGGCCAGCCATATCTATCTGGTCACGGACAGCATGGTGGACGCCTATTTCTACTCAGCCGATTCCGAGCTGCTTGTCGTGCCACAGGAGGGCCGTTTGCGCTTTTGTACCGAGCTTGGCGTGATCGACATCGAACCCCAGGAAATCGCGATCATCCCTCGCGGGCTGGTCTACCGCGTCGAAGTGCTGGAAGGCCCGGCCCGCGGCTTTGTCTGCGAAAATTACGGCCAGAAGTTTGAGCTGCCCGGTCGCGGCCCCATCGGGGCGAACTGCATGGCAAACCCGCGCGATTTTAAAGCCCCCGTCGCAGCCTTTGAGGATCGCGATGCCCCGTCAACGGTGACTGTCAAATGGGCCAGCCAATTTCATGAAACGCAGATCGGTCATTCCCCTTTGGATGTGGTCGCGTGGCACGGCAACTACGCGCCCTGCAAATATGACCTGCGCACCTATTGCCCGGTCGGCGCGATCATGTTTGACCACCCAGACCCCTCCATCTTCACGGTGCTGACCGCGCCATCCGGCGTTGAGGGCACGGCGAACATTGACTTTGTGCTCTTCCGGGACCGCTGGATGGTGGCCGAGGATACATTCCGCCCGCCATGGTATCATAAGAATGTCATGTCCGAGCTAATGGGCAATATCTACGGCATTTACGACGCCAAGCCCAAAGGCTTCGTTCCCGGCGGCATGTCGCTGCACAACATGATGTTGCCCCACGGGCCTGACAAGAACGCCTTTGAGGGTGCGTCCAATGCCGATCTCACGGCGGAGAAGCTGGAAAACACCATGTCCTTCATGTTCGAAACCCGCTTCCCGCAGCACCTCACGACCTTCGCGGCGCATGAGGCGCCATTGCAGGACGACTACATCGACTGCTGGGCGGATATCGAAAAGAAATTCGACTGGACGCCGGGGAAGAAATGAAGCTTTATTCCTACTGGCGCTCGACCACATCCTACCGGGTGCGGGCCGCGCTGAACCTCAAAGGACTGGCCTATGAGACCGTCCCGGTCGATCTGGTCGCAGGCGATCAGCGCGACGCGGACTATGCCGCGCTGAACCCCGGATTGGGAGTGCCTACGCTGGTGCTGGATGACGGGACCGTGCTGACGCAATCGCTGGCGATCCTTGACTATCTCGATGCCATCGCGACCCCTCGGCTGCTTCCCGAAGATCCGTTGATGCGCGCCAAAGTCATGGCAGCCGCCCATGCGGTCGCGCTGGATATCCACCCCGTCAACAATCTGCGGGTCGTGCAATACCTGCGCAAGACCCATGGGGCCAGCGCCGATGACGCGCAGGGCTGGATGCAGCACTGGATGCAGTCGGGCTTCGCGGCGGTCGAGGCGATGGTGTCAAAGGACACGCCGTTTGCTTTTGGCGACACGCCCGATCTTGCCGACATCTGCATCACCTCGCAGCTGTACAATGCCCACCGATGGGGCGTCGATCTGACGGCCTTCCCGAAGCTCACCCGGATCGAGGCGGCATGCCTCGCCCTACCGGAAATCGCCGCCGCCCATCCCGATCAACAACCAGATGCGAAAGTCACCACATGAGCCTGATGAAATCATGGGTCGCAAGCGCCAACAGCGCCGAGACACCTTTTCCTTTGAACAACCTGCCATACGGCGTCTTCTCGGTCGGCGAGGATGAGCCGCGCTGCGGCGTGGCAATCGGGGACATGATCCTTGACCTTGCCGCGACCGAGGCGGCGGGATTGCTGGAGCTTTCCGAGGATTTGCTGTTCGACGTGCCCTTCTGGAACGATGTGATGTAGCAGGGCCCCGCGCTTTGGGCGGCTTTGCGGGCTCGCCTCACAGACTTGCTGAAGGCTGGCGCATCTGAAGAAGCACAGCTCACCCCGCTCCTTGTCGCGCAATCAAAGGCGCGGATGCACATGCCGTTCCTTGTTGCCGAATACACCGACTTTTACGCAGGCAAGCACCACGCGATGAATGTCGGCACCATGTTCCGTGGCCCCGAAAACGCGCTGCCGCCCAACTGGCTGCACATCCCGATTGGCTATAACGGGCGGGCCTCCTCGGTCGTGATCTCAGGCACAGACATCATCCGCCCTAACGGGCAGACCAAGGCACCTGATGCCGAGATGCCGGGCTTTGGCCCCTGCAAGCGACTGGATATCGAGCTGGAAATGGGGGCCGTCATCGGCACGTCAACGCAGCTGGGCCAGCCCATAACCGTGGCTGAGGCGGATGCGATGATTTTTGGCTATGTGCTGCTCAATGACTGGTCCGCGCGCGATATTCAGGCCTGGGAATACCAGCCGCTCGGGCCGTTTCAGGCCAAGGCCTTTGCCACATCCAACAGCCCATGGATTGTGACGACAGCGGCGCTGGACCCGTTCCGCACATCAACGCCAGAGCGCGAAAAAGACCTGTTGCCCTATTTGCAGGAGCCGTCGCCGATGCTGTTTGACATCGACCTCTCGGTCACGATGGCCCCCGCCGGAAAGACGCCAACGACCATTGCGCGGACCAACTATAACCAGATGTATTACTCAGCCGCCCAGCAGCTGACCCACCACGCCTCTTCTGGCTGTGCCATGACAGCGGGCGATTTGCTGGGGTCGGGCACGATCTCCGGCCCCGAAAAATCCGAGCGCGGCTCGCTGCTGGAACTCACCTGGGGCGGCAAGGAGCCCATGACGCTCGACACCGGCGAGACGCGCACATTCATCGAAGACGGCGACACGCTGACTTTGCACGGCGCGGCGAAAGGTGACGGCTATCAAATCGGCTTTGGCAGCTGCACCGGAACGATCCGGCCTGCAATCAAGTACCCGTAACACCCCGCTTTGTTCAGAATATTCCCGCCAGAGACCTCTGGCGGCCCAATAAGGACCTTACCCATGGCAAAAGCATTCGCATCACAAGGCGACATGACCGAAAAGAAAATTACCTTCGACGAAGTTGGGCGCGACCTCTACGCCTTTACCGCCGAGGGCGATCCGAACTCAGGCATCATCATCGGCGATGACAGCGTGATGATCGTTGAAGCTCAAGCCACCCCCCGCCTCGCTGAAAAAGTGATCGAGCGGGTGCGCAGCGTCACCGACAAGCCCATCAGTCACGTGGTATTGACCCACTATCATGCAGTGCGGGTTTTGGGTGCCTCTGCCTATGGCGCCGATCAGATCATCATGTCCGACGTCGCACGCGGCATGGTCGAAGAGCGCGGTCAGGAAGACTGGGACAGCGAATTCCAACGCTTTCCCCGCCTTTTTGAAGGCCATGAAAGCATTCCCGGCCTGACCTACCCAACCACGACGTTCAGCGACTCGATGACCGTCTATCTGGGCAAGCGCCGGGTCGATATCAAACATATCGGCCGCGCGCATACCGCAGGCGACGCTGTGATCCATGTGCCGGATGAAAATGTGATGTTCACCGGCGACATCGTCGAGGATCACTCAGCGTGTTATTGTGGCGATGGGCACTTTGCTGACTGGGGTCAGACACTGAACAACATCAAAGACTATGACGTTGATGCTATCGCCCCGGGTCGGGGTGCGGCGCTTGTTGGGAAAGATGCGGTTGAACGTGCGATTGAAAGCACGCGAGACTTCGTAACCTCGACGTACGAACCGGCCAAAAAGGTGGCAATGAAGGGTGGAACGCTGAAGGACGCATGGGACGCGGTGCGTGCGGCCTGTGATCCGAAATTCAAGGACTATGCCATCTACGAACACTGCCTGCCATTCAACGTCAGCCGGGCCTATGACGAAGCCCGAGGCATTTGGCATCCCCGCATCTGGACCGATAAGCGCGATTTGGAAATGTGGGAACAGTTGCAAGGCTGAAGCTCTAATATAGGGGAGGGAATACCATGGTCGACGTTCGCTACGACATCGCATTCAAACTGTATCCGTATGAAAAAATAGCGGCGCAGCAGGAAGCGGCGCAACGCCATCCTGTTGTTGTCATCGGCGGTGGTCCGATCGGTATGGCCGTGGCCCTTGACCTGGGACGAAAAGGGACACCGGTCCTTGTCCTAGATGACCACGAAGGTGTCGGTCAGGGAAGCCGTGCGATCTGTTTTGCCAAACGGACTTTGGAGATCTGCGACCGGCTGGGCGCAGGTGACGCGATGGTGGACAAAGGGGTTGTATGGAACGTCGGAAAGGTGTTCCACGGCGACGAGCGAATATTCGAGTTTAACCTTCAGCCCGAAGACGGTCACAAGCGACCGGCCTTCATAAATCTGCAACAACCCTATTTCGAAAAGTTCCTGGTTGACGAAATTCGCAAAGCACAATCAGAGGGCGCTCTGATCGAAATCCGAGGGCGCAACGCCGTCAGGGCACTTACTCAAAAAGAAGATTACAGCCTGTTGGACGTCGATACACCTGACGGGCCATATCAAATTGAGGCCGATTGGGTTGTTGCTTGTGATGGTGCACGTTCGCCGGTTCGCGACATGCTTGGACTGAGCTTTGATGGCCGTGTTTTCGAAGACAATTTCCTGATCGCCGACGTCAAGATGACCGCTGATTTTCCAACCGAACGGTGGTTCTGGTTCGAGCCACCTTTCAAGGACAGCGGTTCCTCCGCTCTTTTACATAAACAGCCCGATGACATCTGGCGCATTGATTTCCAACTTGGCTGGGAAATCGATCGAGAAAAAGAACTCAAGGAAGAGAACATCCGCGCACGCGTCGACGCGATGTTGGGTGAAGGGGCGGAGTACGAACTTGAGTGGACGTCAATCTATACGTTCCAATGTCGGCGCATGAAGGAATTTCGCCACGGCAACGTGATCTTTGCGGGTGACAGTGCGCATCAGGTTTCGCCGTTTGGAGCGCGAGGCGCAAACTCTGGCATTCAGGACGCAGAAAATCTTGCCTGGAAGCTGGACCTTGTGGTCAAAGAGCTTGCAACTGAAAGTTTACTCGATAGCTACTCAGAAGAGCGCGCCTATGGTGCGGATGAGAATATTTTGAACTCGACACGTGCGACAGATTTCTTGACCCCAAAGAGCGACGTCAGCAAGACGTTCCGAAATGCGGTTCTTGAGTTGGCCAGAGACTATGAGTTTGCCCGGCCTTTGGTGAACTCCGGGCGGCTGTCCGTGCCGTGCGTTTACGACGAGTTGTCGCTAAATGGCCCCGATCACTTATCTGGACCGGCAAGAACCAGGGTAGGCGCGCCTTGTGTCGACGCTCCGCTTGGTGATGGTTTCCTTCTCGGGCGGCTTGGCGGTGAGTTTACAATCCTGGCCGTGAATGAACCCGCGCCTTCGGTTTCGAATGTCGACGGCATCTCTGTTGCGTCAATCGAACTCTCAACGGACAATGATGATCCGACAGGTGCGGTCAAGGAACGGTATCTAGGGTCAGAGACTTCCGGGGTCTATTTGATCAGACCGGATCAGCATGTCGTTGCAAGATGGAAGACGGCGAGTGTGGCAGATATCGAAGCCGCATTGCGTACAGCGATCGGAAAGGGACACTAAAATGACATTGAACCTTTTACCAAATATCAACGACCCCGACGGCTTCTACGATGAGCTTCTTGAGAGCCATCAAGGCCTCACCGACAAAGAGAGTGAGGCTTTGAATGCTAGGCTCATTCTCGTCCTTGCAAACCACATTGGGGATCGAGACATCTTGCGTTCCGCCCTAGACGCCGCGAAAAGAACTTAGGTTACGTCCATAGGTTCACTATAGACAACATAGGTGATTTTGCTAGTGTGCCCTAAGAACAGAATTAGGCGGGACACTAGATGAAGACGGTCGACAAGGCGCTATCGGTTCTTGACCAGTTCTCAATGGAAAACACCGAGATCGGGTTGAGCGAACTGTCTCGAATGGCAGGTTTAGACAAAGCTGCGACCCGCAGGCTGCTTGTCGCCTTGTCCAAACATGGTTTTATCGAGCAGTCGTCAGACACGCGCAAGTATCGCCTTGGTCATGGATTTCTTCGACTTGCTCGTATTCGCGAAGCGACGGTTCCGGTAACCCGTGCCGCGCAAGAGGTTGCAAATTGGCTGGTCGAACAAACAAACGAAACCGTGCATGTGAGCATTCCAGGGGCGCAAGGGATGACCACGATCGCCCACAGGCTTCCAAACAGGGGGCACGTTGTGAACATCGTGCCCTCGCAAATTCTATACTATCATGCGACAGCATCCGGCTTGGCATACCTCTCGTTTGCGAGCGCCGAAACAGCAAACAAGATTCTGTCGATGAAGCGAGAAAAAATGACTGAAGCGACCGTCACTTCGAAACCTGAGCTTCGGAAAATGACGAGCACGTTTAGGTCTCAAGGATATTCTCAAACACGTAACACTTTCGAGTCAGATGTATCGAGCATAGCGATGCCATTCTTTCAGGATGAGCACGACCCCGCAGGGTCAATTGCGTTGGCTCTGCCAAAAAGTGATCTGACAGATGGTAGACGAGACGAACTGTTACCCTTTTTGAAAGAGGCCGTTTCTCGGTTGGAAACAGCGTTAACGGGCTTGCAGTCAAGCTAGCGTTTTGACCGGTTAGGAGCTGACCCACGGTAGCTGGCAGTCCAAGCCTCAGGCACGTCATTTTCCTCAACCAGTCCAAGCACAACGCCTGTTTGCCCGCCATCTTGGCGTTTCTTAGCTATTTCGGCATCAGATATGGTGACCCGCTGCGACATTCGAAGTGACCAATCATGCAAATAGACATACATTGCTGCTCTTGCGTCGATGTAATCAGCGTTTGTTCCGAGATCTTTCAACTCCTCAGGGTCGTTGGCCAGGTCAAACAGCATTGGCGGCAAGCCGCCTTCGCAATGGACAAGTTTCCAGTCGTGGGTGGCAACCATAAACATCCTTGCATCTTTGGCAGGCACATCAATCTCTCTACAAACTGGGTGACTTGAATAGTCATATTCACTGACAGCATAGGTCCTTGGGTTAGGATGTTCTCGCCCTTGCAGGTAAGGCATAAGCGAGCGTCCTTCGACAACGTTTAAGGGGACTTCGCATCTGGCCGCATCAATGATGGTTGCTGTTACGTCAATCGCTTCGACGAGATCATTGCAGACCGTGCCGCGTGTCATTTCGGCGCTTTCGCGAGGATCGTAAATGATCAGAGGAACCTTGACGGACGGGGCATGAAAGAGATCCTTTTCGCCTAACCAATGATCACCCAGATAATCCCCATGATCAGATGTAATGATGATCATGGTGTCTTTGTCGCGCCCTGTTTCCTTTAGGTACCGCAGCAGACGCCCCACCTGGTCATCGCATTGCTTGATCAACCCCATGTAGATCGGAATCACTTTCTCACGGACATCTTCACGGGAGAAACTCTTTCCTACGCGACCGGAGGCAAAAGCCTCATAAATGGGGTGGGGGTTCTCCAGTTCTGCCGGGTCTTTGACAACCGGAACGATATCCTTAGCGGAGTACATGTCGTGGTAGGGGGCCGGGACAATATAGGGCCAATGGGGTTTGATATAGCTTATGTGCGCGCACCAGGGTTCAGATGTAGCGTTCATGAACTTGATGGCTTCCGTTGTCAGCCACGGGGTTTCGCTGTCAGCCTCGTCAATGTTAGCCGGTAGGTCGGCGTTTTTCATAAACCAGCCGCTGGCGATTTCATTGCCGTCGAGGCCGGCGTTTGCAAAGTCAGCCCAAGGGTTTTCGCCTTCGTAGCCTTTTGACTTCAGATATTCGTTGTAAGGGCTTCGTTTAGCATCATAGGGCCCATCAGGACCGACAGCCCAAAGGCCATCGTCCCTGCACCAAACATCAAACCCACATTCGGATTGGCGGGCACCAATGACAGAATCGGGCGACAGGCCAAGGCGCTCCATTCCCTTTATGTCCGCTTTCATATGCGTTTTACCGACCAACCAACACCCGACACCACCAGCTCTAAGGTGATCGCCAAGGGTCAGTTCACCGACCCGCAGAGGATATCCATTCCATTGCGCGCCATGGCTGCTGACGTATCGACCTGTATAAGCGCTCATGCGTGCAGCACCACAGACGGGAGATTGCGTGTAGGCCTCAGTAAACCGCACGCCCTTTGCCGCGATTTCGTCAATGTTGGGGGTGTGCAATGTGGGGTGACCCGCGCAACTCAGGTAATCAAACCGAAGCTGGTCGAACATGATGTAGAGAATGTTCATAGAGAGGCCTCCTTAAGATCGGAACGCAGAATTTTCGTTTAGAGCAGATTGACAATTCTCGCTAGATTTTGCAATATAAATTCCGTTGGTGACAATAATGATCCTATTTTCAAAGGAAGTCGAAGAGCCATGAGTTACGATCTATTGTTCGAACCCGTCAAAATTGGACCCGTTACGGCACCAAACCGCTTTTTCGCCGCGCCTCACGCTACGGGTCATGGATTTTCTCTGCCTGCAGGCTCAACAGCCCTGAGGGCAATGAAAGCGGAAGGTGGCTGGGGAACAGTCGCCGTTCAGATCACTGAGGTCAGCAACAACTCTGATATGGCAAATCACCCGATCGAACGAATTTGGGACGATGTCTATCTGGACCAACACGCCAAGCAAGTTGAAGCGATCAAGGCACATGGCTCCTTGGCAGCGATCGAGTTAGCACACGGCGGGATGAGGGCGCGAAACTTTGCCACAGGCGTGCCGGTGATTGGACCATCAGACTTGCCTATTTTGCGGGCTGAACTGCCGGTGCAAGCAAAGGCTATGGACAAATCCGACATTCGAGAGTTCCGACGTGCGCACAAGAAGGCCGCACAAAACGCCAAGGATGTTGGCTATGACATTCTCTATGTCTATGCCGCACATGACATTTCGCTCCTCTCACATTTCCTGTCACGGCGCACGAATTTCCGCAGCGATGAATACGGTGGATCTTTGGAAAACCGCGCGCGTCTTTTGCGCGAAATTCTTGAAGACACACTTGAGTTGGCTGAAGGGGAGCGCGCTGTAGCTTTGCGGTTTGCCGTGCATGAGCCAGGTGCCAAACATGCAATGACCTACGATGGCGAGGGCAGGGAGGTTGTCGAAATGCTCGCAGACCTTCCCGACCTTTGGGATGTTAACATTTCCGGCTGGTCAGCTGACTCCGCGACATCTCGTTTCACTGAGCAAGGCTACCAGCTTGAGTTTACGTCTTTCGTAAAGCAGGTCACGAACAAGCCAGTAGTAGGTGTGGGACGATTTACGTCACCGGATACGATGGCATCGGTCATCAAATCCGGCAAGTTAGACTTGATAGGTGGCGCACGCCCATCAATTGCCGATCCTTTCCTGCCCAATAAAATAAAAGAGAACCGCGTTGAGGAAATTCGCGAATGTGTGGGTTGTAACATCTGTGTCAGCATGGATGCTTACGGTGTCCCACTTCGATGTACCCAGAACCCAACGATCGGAGAAGAATGGCGGCGCGGTTGGCATCCCGAAATCGTAGGACAAGCGAACAAGCAGGAAACCAGTCTGATTGTTGGTGCCGGTCCCGCTGGACTGGAATGTGCCCTGACTCTTGCAAAGGCGGGGCATCAAGTGACGCTTGCCGATGCAGCAGACGAGGTTGGCGGTCGCGCTCTTCTGGAGGGCGGACTTCCGGGCCTGCACGGGTATCGGCGCGTGATTGATTACCGGCTGTGGAACCTACAGCAAAGGGGTAATGTCGATATCTACACCGCCAGCCCACTCGAAGCTGGCGATCTTGGCGACTTTGGCGCCGACAATATCATTTTCGCGACCGGCGCATCCTGGCGTTGTGACGGTGTCGGGCGGTCAAATTTTGACGCCGTCGATTGGGCATCGGGCACGAATGTACTGACGCCCGCGGACATCATCGCCGGTAAAGTGCCGGACGGCCCTGTCGTGGTCTATGATGACGACCACTTCTATATGGCGAGTGTTCTTGCTGAACACCTGCACGCCAAAGGGTGCGACGTGACCTATGTTACACCGCTTGAAAGCGTTGCAAGTTGGACGGCATACACGCTGGAACAGCGCAGCATCATTGGCCGCTTCAAGTCGCTTGGCATTTCCATGCACGTAAATAGCACTTTCAGAGATTATCGTGCCGGGGTGGTTACAGTGGAAGACGCTTATGCTTGTGACAGCGAGAAACGGTTTGAAGCATCTGCATTGATCTTTGTCGGTGCTCGTACGCCGAACAAGGCGCTATATGAAGGCTTCGCGCAGAGCCAGCCAGATTCGAGGGCATTCTTAATAGGCGATTGTCTGGTGCCGGGGATGATTCAGGCAGCCATTCACTCCGGCCATCGAGTAGCAAAAGAGCTGATCGATGACGGCGTTGTTCCGTTCAAACTCGAAAAGCCCATTGCCGCAGAGTAATGCACTGAAAGACTATAAGTTGGTAAAGCAAGCGGGTGTTGGGCTCACAAACCAAACGCATGCATAAAGTTAAGGCATTGAATTCACTGGATTTTGAGGTTCAGTCGGAGCGAGACGAAAATCCTACGCTCTATGGCTAAGAAAAACAGGGCTTCCGTCAAGCGACACGTCGACACAAAGAAGACCGACGTAGTGAGATTTCGCAGCCTGACAGTCGCCAGAGTTAATCGGAAGACAGAATACGGCTTAAGAATCATCGGGTTCGCGCGCAACAGCACAACAAGTATTTAGGATCACTGGCAACAGTAACATCGGCATTACTTATCGTTAGCATCACTCTGCTGCGATGACCGAAGGGGTGTCCAAGGTTGTCACCAGTTTGGGTGGATCCACTTTTATCGTTTCGGCCTTCAAGCCGTTGGCGCGTCCAAATACTTTCTCGAAGAATTGCGTGATACGGGACAACCCAACGAACACAGCTGGTACGCAAAGAACTACCACAGCCGTCCCGAACAAGACGCCGTATCCGATTGAAACTGCTAAGGGAACCAGGAACTGGGCTTGAATTGAGGTTTCCAGTATCAATGGATAAACGCCGAGGAAAGTTGTCACTGACGTCAGTAAAATGGGACGGAAACGCTCCTTTGTCCCGCGAACAACTGCCTCTTGCAGCTCAAGCCCTTGGGTCAAATATTCGTTGTATAAGTCAACCAACACCAGAGAGTTGTTGATCACGACTCCGGCCAATCCGATGATGCCGAAGATGGACAAAAGTGACAAAGGCACGCCGACGATGAGGTGGCCTGTTACAGCTCCAATCAACCCCAATGGGATGGCCAGCATCACAACAATGGGTTGCACATATGACCGGAAGACCAGTGCCAAAAGAGCAAAAATCACAAAGAGAGCAATAATAACGGCTTTCCCAAGTGATGAGGCCGCGTCGCCTTGAGTTCGCTGCTCTCCGCCGAACTCTACGATCAGTCCGTCAAACTGAGACGTCAAAGCGGGAACCAGTTTGCTTCGAATAATCCCATTCGCCTCTTGGCCTGTGATGATCGAAGTATCAATATCAGCGGTCACTGTTGTAATTTGCCGCCCGTTACGCCTCAAAATTTCTGTTGGGGCTAGGTCCTCCTCGATGTTCGCAACCGCTGATAGCGGAAGAAGGGTACCGGAAGGGGTGTGGATCCAGCTGTCGAGTAGATCGGAAAGGCTGTCCCTGTCCTGTTCGGGATAGCGCACAATTACCGCCACATTATCTGCACCTCTTTGGACCGTCGTTGCTTCGAGGCCGTAGAAACCGGCGCGGGTTTGAGTCGCAAGATCTTCGATTGAGACGCCCCAAATTCTGGCCTCATCGCGCAACGCAAGACGGTATTCCATTCGTCCCGCTGAATTGTCATCTCGTATCGCAAAAACTCCTGGTATTTCGCGAAGCTCATTGCGCAAATCCTCAACGACAGTGCTGATGTCTTGACCGTCGGGGAGTGATAATTCGACTGAAATGGGGTCACCAGCACCTACGAGCTGAGCCGAAACAGTCAAACTGTTGACTCCAGCAATATCTCCGATAGCGCTATTCCAAGCGGCTTCGAAATCGCGAGTAGGCCAATCGCGTAATTCGGGGTCAGTGATTTCAACTACGACATGGGCAACGGTTGCGCCAGCGGCCGCCGGACCGGCATCGGGACCACCTTGAGGCGCAGCTCGGCCAACAACAACGTTTACACCGACTAAAACAGGGGGCGCGTCGGACGACAATCGTGATTGTATCGTGTCAGCGGCTTCTATTGCAGCTAAGCGGACAGTTTCCGCCACGTTTTCAGTAGTACCAAAGGTAGTCCCGTCAGACATTTCAATGCTGGCAGTGACAAAGGCTCCGTCGATGGACGGAAAAAACACGAAGCGAACGTAGCCATGCGCAAGCAAACCAACGGTGAGAATCATCAATGCAATCGCACCGGCAATGGGCACAAGAACGCGGCGTGTCGCAAATCGAAGAACGGTATCAAGTGGTCCATTTATGAATTTCTGCAGCAGCCAGTCGACGCCAGATCGGGCGCACCCTAGCGTCCGCAGAACGATATTTGGCCGATAGTCCGGCGACACATCGAGTTTGGAGAGATTGCGAGGCAATATGAACAAAGCTTGCAGCATCGACATCGACAAGACAATCATCACCACAAGCGGAATGTCAGACAGGAATTTTCCAAGTGTGCCGGGCAACTGCAAAAGGGGCCAAAACGCGACTAGCGTTGTGACAGTTGAAAAGACCACTGGAATGGCTATGCGTTGTGTCGCCCGGATTGCCGCCTCTAACGGCGTCATCCCTCGTTCGCCGAAAGTGTATATATTCTCTGAAACGACAATGGCATTGTCCACAATGATGCCAATCGCAAGAATAAACCCAAACAAGGAGATCATGTTGATCGACATGCCTGCTGCAGACATAACAATGAGAGCGGCCGCAAATGACACCGCTATCCCCACCGCCGACCACGCAGCCAGCCGGAAATCCAGAAAGAGCGCAAGGCAAATAATCACCAGCGCAAGACCAAGGACGGCATTGCTGACCAAGATGTCCAGGCGCGATTGCAGTTCGCGTGCATCATTTTGCCAAATTGTCGCGGAAACACCATCTTGTAACTTCGGGCGGAATTCATTTTGAAGGTAGTCCTGCGTAGTCTCTACGATACCAAGAACCTGCTCTTCTCCAACTCGAAAGACGTTTACGGCAACAGAACGCTCGCCTGCAAAACTTGCTGAAAAATCGCTGTCCTCGAAACCATCGACTACTTGCGCGATGTCACGTAGAAAAATTCGGCCGCCATTTTCACCTGTACGCACGACTATGTTTTCAAAATCGGCTTGGGTGAAATTTCTGCCGATGGTCCGAATGGGAAACGTCAAAGCGTCGGTTTCAATCGCGCCACCCGGGAGCTCGAGGGAGTTTTGTTGAATGGCTCGTGCGACCTCAGCCATCGTAAGGCCATAGGCACGTAAGGTGTCGCGGTCTACTTCGATGGCCACCTCATAGTCGCGTCGGTTGCCCACCTCGACATAGGAGATTCCATCCAGAGTGATCAGTTCGTCTCGAAGACGTTCTGCAGTTTCTGTGAGTATATGTTCCGAAGCCGAGCCGTGAATTGCGATTTCGACCACCCGAGAAGAGTTTGTCGATTGAACAACAACCGGGTCTTCAACGTCTTCTGGGAACACATCGATGCTGTCGATTTCAGTCCGAATCTCATCGAGCTTTTCGGCCAGATTTTCGCCAAGAAGGAATGTAACGGTGATCCCGCCGCGGCCCTCTGAGATGCTTGCAGTAATTTCGTCTATGCCATCCACAACCGTAAGCTCATCTTCGATTGGACGGATGACGCTCTGCTCTAATTCCTGCGGAGACGCCCCGGGATAGGCAACCGATATACTTACCGAATCCAATGTGAATTCCGGGAAGGTTTTTTGGGGCATTGTCATGGCGGTCAAAGTTCCGAGCGCCAAAAGAAACAACACTGTGAGCATCGCGGCGACCGGATGCTCTGTGGTCCAGCGAATAGCAGAGTTCATTGTGACACCTCAAGGGAAGCACTGATCATTTCAGATGTATCGCGGACCGGCATTCCAACAGACGGTGCAGCCAACTGGGATAAAACAACACGCGCAGAGTTGTTGAGGTCAGTTGTTTGCACGAATGTCCAGTCACCATCCACATGGATCCGCCGGACGTCTATGTTTGCCAGCTTCCCATTGTCATTGATCCAGATGCTATCGTTGCGCACGGCGACGGTTGGGATACGATACAGGCTGTCCTTTTTGACCCCGGAGATCTGCACGCGTGCAAAGGTGTTGACCAAAGCAGGGGGCGCATCTGACGAAGGTCTGTCAACTATGGTCCCGTTCTCGACAAGGCCCATAAGCGCTTCCAGTCGAACAGTGACACTCAGCGTGCGGGTTGCCTGGTCCAATTGTGGTTCGACCCGTTCAACGTAACCGCTCCAACGAAATATACTAGTGGCAAAAGGAATATCTATGCTAGCCCGCGCTTGACCACTTGCAAAAAGCCGAGGAATCAAAGCAGCTTCGGCTTGTCGAACCGGTACGGTGACCTCAAGCTCATCGACAGTGAAAATCTCAGCCAGAGCCTGCCCAACTCCGATAACATCTCCGCTTTCAACGAATTTGGACAACACGGCACCATCAAACGGGGCAAGTACCATACGATCATCCAAGGCAAACTCAGCGGACAATCTGGATGCCTGGAGTCCTTGTAAGTTTGCTTGCTGCTCGGCAAGTTGGCTTTCCAGAGTGTCAACCTGCGTTTGCGTGGCAACTTGACGGCTCAAAAGTTCCTCGGCCCGCGCAAGATTATCCTCCAACTGCGAAATCCGAACGTTGGTTGCGGTGATGGCCGCGTCGGTTTGTGCCAAAGCGGCGCGCTCAGCCCGGTCATCAAGTCGGATCAACACTTCACCTTCAGAAAACAGCCCGCGAGACAGGATCGATGGATGAACGTCGATCACCCGTCCTCCACTCTGTGCAGACAATGTCAACTGTTGATGCGGAACAACAAACCCTTCGGCTCGAATTGGGAGGGGAGCGTCCCAGATCTCCGGTACAACAGTCTCAACAAGCGCTATGGGCCTTTCAATCTGTTGTGCTTCCACGACGACTTTTTTGTCGCCGAGATACTGGAAGCCGAAAACGCCACCACCGACGATCGCCACGGCAACTGCAACCCAAAACAACTCACGTAGTCCCACATAGAGCAAGCGAATGTATTCTTTTAGCATTGTCAGCTCCTAATCACAGACAGATTGATTGACCTAAGATCAACTATGAGATGGGTTCGTGTTGTGAAGTGAACCCACCAAGTCGTCGCCTATCCGAGAAGCTGGTAAGATGCTGGGACGAACCGGAACCCGTTCCCGCGTGTCTCGACATAGCCCACGCCCGGGAATGGCATGTGGTATCCAATCATCGGGATTTGATCGGCAGCTAACATTCCTAAGACCTGGCGGCGCGCGGACGAAGCTGCCTCGGGATTAGCATCAAACTTAAATGCCCAATCCGGTTCCGCAAACGACCAAATGTAGTGATTGGCGAGATCTGCAGTCATCATGATCTGCTGGCCTTCGCTCTCCAGCCGAACACACATGTGACCGGGCGAATGCCCAAAAGACGCCTCTAGAGATATGCCAGAAACAACTTCCCCTCCGTTTCCAAGAAACGTCGCGCGTTCCGCCAAAGGCGTGAACAATCTGCGTACCATGTCTCCGACAAAGTTTCCTTCATCCATTTTTGCCCAAAAGTTATATTCGTCGGAGCCTGTGACGTAGCGGGCATTCTTATAGATAGGCAGGCCGTCGGCCATCAAACCACCGATGTGATCGGGGTGCATGTGCGTAATTACGACGATATCAATGTCGTCTGGCGATACACCTGCTTCCGCGAGGGATTTTTCAAGACCACCTTTCCCGACGCCGGTATCAACCAGAATTTTTTGACCAGCAGTCTCGATGAGGGTAGGCGACATATAGAATTGTAGGGCATCGGCCGGAATGAAGTTCGCAGCAGAAACCTTCGCGAATTCCTCGTCTGTAACGCTTACACCGTATTCGGCTTTCGGGTCATCTTTGAATCCGGAGACATCAAGCAACTGCGTAAACTTCATGTTCCCCAGCTGATATTGCGGTGACACGCGACCGATAACTGGCGCGCCTGCAGGGGCACTTTGGGCAAATCCGGTGGCGGCTACAGAGCCCAAGGGCAGAGCAGCTGCTCCGGTCAAGAGATTGCGGCGGTTCAATACTGTATTCATCTTTCTGGCTCCGTTTGGTTGTTTTGCGCTTAGTAGCGGACTTATGACTGGATAGTCAGTCATGTAAATCATTATGACCGGACGTCCAGTCAAAACGTGTCTTTTTTTTGATACTTGGGGAAAATATCTTATAATACACTGATTATTATAAATAATATTTTACCGCACACTAAACCTGCGGAGATTGATAGGAGGACAAATAGATGCGATCAGACCAGATCCGAACTAGTTCAGCAAAGCTAGATCACACGGCGCTGACTACTCAAGGTCATGCTCAGTGAAAGCTTTTTTGGCTTCAGCCGAGATTTCGGATGAAGTCAAAGACTTAGAGAAATTCAGTCATCGCCATTGGACTGGCTACATGAACTGCAGATAGATGAACATGAACACAAGAACTAAGACGACCTGAAGAACCATTGCAACGATGAGGAACCTGGAGCGTTTGAAGTCATCTTCGACATCAATCTTTTTCATTATCTTACTCCTTTGAAAGAAGGGTTATTGCGCCACCCCTCATTCAGGGGTGGCGCAGATCTCATTCGGCAGGTTTTCCAGCCGATTGCAGCTGGCGTGATAGCAAGCTGATCACCAGCATTATGGCGGCAACCACAGCAAGAGCCCCAGCGAAAGTCGCGAACAATCCGCTCAATCCAACGGAAGGTGCAAGAAGTCCTGCAATTACTGGCCCAGCGAACTGGCCTGCAAAGACAAAGGTTGTCAGAACACCAGCGGCACGGCCTCGCGCTTGTGGAGCGACAGAGCTCATTAGCCACATGTTCTGATTGGGCATGATAAAGCCCAACGCCGCACCAACAAACAACCCACCTACGATGATCTGGGCATAACCATTCGCCGTAGTGATGATGGCGAACCCAATGAACATCGAGCTGAAGCCGAGTGCATAAATGCCAGTGGGAGAGAGTTTGGCTCGGATTCGCTGGAAGTTAAGCGATGCAGGAACACCGGCTAATGTTACTGCGGCAATTGCGGCGCCGGAGGCGGCGGGAGATGTAACACCGATTTCAGCCAGCAAAAAAGGTAGACGCGTCGGGATCAGGTAAAAAACTGCCATCGTGAAAAAACCAAGGATGCCAATTTTCAGGCAGATGCCCCAATCGAGTTTCACTTTCTGGGCTGTGGCTGCAGGTTTGGTCATCACATCATCGGTTAGGTTCGCCATGCACAAAACTGCGAAGGGGAGTGCCAACAGATAGATCCCGAATGCACCCCGCCATGAGATCTCAGCGAGCGCACCGCCGACAAGTAGAAAGACAATCCCGCCCATGCTCATGACAGCGGCTTGTTTGCCCATAAACTTCATCCGGGCTTGGCCAGTCCAGAGGTCAGCAGCCAGCATCGTCGCGATAGTCATCGCACCAGCAACACCAACGCCAAGGACAATACGCCCGATAAGGAGACCATTAAGCGTATCCAAAACAAGGCCGGATGCGCCGCCTAGTGCATAGAGAATGAGCGAAACATACAAAACGGGCTTGCGGCCGATTTTGTCTGCAATAATCCCAGCGAGACCAGCAGTCAGGATAATTGCAAGAGATGGAAGGCTCAGAAGTAATCCTAGGAGCGTCTCCACATTTGGGACGTCAGCAAATGCTTGTGCCAAACCGGGCAGGGATGGTGCGATGGTAGCGTTTGCCATGATTGTGAGGCTGGAAATTGCCAAAACGGCAAGCGTTGGTCCGATTGCCGGGGATGTGCCCGGATCATGATGTGCGTGAGGGTTCATGAAAACTGTCCTTCGATTTATGATTTTCCTTGGCCCGGCACCGGCGGGAGGAACCGATGACGGGCAGGCGGATTAGAATAGGTTACTTGCCTGCTGGCGGCTTACCGGGGCGGCCACCAATCTGTTCAAAGAACTCGAGGCCATTGTGCTCGTCCCAATGCTCGGCAAATTTGCCATCCTTGATGCGCCAAATGTCGATACTGGTCATCGTGATGTCCTTGCCGGTAGCAGGCACACCAATGAACGAGCCCGTATGCTTGGCGCGGAATGTAAAGCGTCCGACAACACGATCACCGTCAACGATCACGTCTTCGACGGTGACTTTGGTATCGCTGAACCCTTCGTTCCAAGCGTTTACGAAGAACGCAACGCCGGGGATGCCTTGTGGAACAAAAGGGTTGTGCTGCACGTAGTCTTCATGGACCCATTCGCCAATGGTGGCGACGTCATGGGTTTCCATTGCACGGGCAAAGCGGTGTGGGAGGTCTTTAAGGTCAGTCATTGTAGGCTCCATTATTTGAGAGAGTGATTACGACCGCCGCTTGAACGGCGTTTGTTGGATCGGCACTGGTCGGGGTCTCGGCTTGATCCGAGGTTTGAATGACCAGACCGATGATTATGGCAAACAGCAAAGCAGTGGATTTGAAGGCTTGGATGTTTGGCATTGGGTACGTGGGCTTGGCCCAGTAGTTCGGTTCATCACGCGCCCAATTGTCGAGCTGCGCAGCGTTGAAAATATGTTCGGTCATCCGTCCTGCTCCGGTTCAGAAAGGACGGGAAGACCTAGCGCCTCGATGGGCATGACGCAGATGGTGAGGTCGTGAGCGTCATCAGCGCGATCGGACGGGTAGAGGACCAGATTGATCGGTCCGCAGACCCCAAATGCTTCATCGGTTTCGGTGGCGGACGGGTCTTCGATTTCTACGACCGGGTAAGCCAACAGAACTGTTGCGGATGCGAACATGCCAACACAGCAGATGGCGAAGCCAAATAGCAGATTGATGAGGATTTCTGAGAGTTTCATGTTCATACTTTCGGGCGAATGGGAAAATGTGTGTGTGAAGGTCGGAGTGGGGCTAGGCGTCCTGTAGGGCGTCCATGCCAAATTGAAGGAGTGGGGCAACTTGGCTGACGACAACGGCACCCAAAGCTGCGATTTCACCGCTAACCCAAACGTCGCGATCAAATGCCCGTCTGACGATGAAGCCTTTGAGCTTGACGTGTTCGGCGTGGATATGATCGTCGTACTGTGTGAAGCCCTTTGGCATACGGGTCAGCCGTTGCATTTCGGATAGCTGATGGCCTTGGCTTTTGAGCGTGTCGAGAATTGTGGAGAATTCATCTGCTTGGTCGATGATCCGCTGGCGGATCGCGTTCAGCTTTGGGGTCGGCAGTCGGTAGAAGCCGCCCGC
The DNA here is from genome assembly GCF_038443705.2 of Yoonia sp. SS1-5. Taxonomy (NCBI): domain Bacteria; kingdom Pseudomonadati; phylum Pseudomonadota; class Alphaproteobacteria; order Rhodobacterales; family Paracoccaceae; genus Yoonia; species Yoonia rhodophyticola. The sequence goes on from NZ_CP151764.2 coordinate 273,693, forward strand.
GACAAAGCCGCCGGTTGGGTCCATCTGAATAAACGCCATACCGTTCATTTCAGCTTTCGTGCCGGAACGAGTCATCATGCCAGACACGGATGGTTTGTAGGGGCTTTTGTCCTTTGAGAACCGAACGTCGCGGTGCATCCGAAACATCGTTTGCTCGCTACCTTCCAACGGCAAGGGCTCACCCGCAACGCGGTTTGTTATCTGGTCGAGAAGTAGCGCGAAAGGATCGAGGCAAGCGGCTTTGAACGCAGCCTTGTTTTCGGCGTACCATTCTTTGTTATTGTTATCGCGAAGACCTTCCAAAAGTTGGAAAGTCGTGTCTGTGAAGGCGACCTGTTGTGTCATTTGGAAAGCTCCTTTTGTCGAGGTCTGAAGAGAGAAGGTGGGGATGGCTTGCGCCATCCCCGAGCGCTTTTAGCCGTGCATCTGGTATGTGAACGGCACGAAGCGGAAACCGTCTTCGCGGGTCTCAACATGGCCGACGCCTGGGAATGGCATGTGGTAGCCAATCATCGGGATTTTGTCGGCTGCGAGCATGCCCAGAACTTCGCGACGTGACTTGGACGCCATGTCTGTGTCGCCGTCGAAACCAAAGGCCCAATCCGGTTTTGCGAAAGACCAAACATAGTGGTTCGCAAGATCGGCGGTCAGCATGATCTGTTGGCCTTGGCTTTCGAGCATAAAGCAGAGGTGGCCAGGGGAGTGCCCGAAGGACTCGATGGCCGCGATCCCTGAAACCGTCGTTTCACCGGCACCAATGAACGTGGTTTTCTCGGCCAGCGGCGTGAACATCATTTTCACGAGCTTGGCAGGCAGCATGTCGAGCGGCATCTTTTTCCAAAAGTCATACTCTACAGCACCGGCAACATAGCGCGCGTTCGGGAAGGTTGGGCGGCCCTCGGACATCAAGCCGCCGATGTGATCTGGGTGAAGGTGTGTGATGATCACAACGTCGATGGACTCTGGTGAAACGCCTGCCTCAGCTAAAGAAGCGGTCAGACCGCCTTTGCCCATGCCCGCATCAATCAAGATGCGCTCTTTGGGTGTCTCAATAAGTGTGGGCGTGATGAAGAACTGCAATTCCTCGATGGACAGGAAGTTGTCTTTAGACACCTGTTCCCACTCGGCCTGTGGAACCTCTTTGGCGTATTCGCTCTTTGGGTCGTTCTGTAGGCCAGTCACATCAAGCAGCGACGTGATTTTGAAGTCGCCCATGTAGAACGCCCGAGAAACACGCGGTGTCGGAACACCTGTTGTCGGCGTATCTGGGTTGATCGCATCTGCAAGGTGCGCAGGCAGGCCGGGAGGGGACATGCGGTTGTTGGGATCGAAAGCTGGTTTGTTCATTTGGTATGTCCTTCGTTTTCGTTCTAGTGAAGTCGTCGTGACTGGATAGTCAGTCATCTATATCATCGTGACTGGACGTCCAGTCATATATTCATTTTTCTTCGTAGAAATTCCTTAAGTAATTGATTTTAATCAAATAAAAATATGGTTTGAAGGAGAACTGATATCAGTTCTCGATTGAGTCACGAAACGCAAAGAGAATGACGGTGCAGATTACTTCTTGTTTTAGAATTACAAATGCCCGCCTACTACAACGCGACGGGCATCGACAAAGGAGAATGAAAAGGAATGAAATTCATGCGGGCACAAGTCCGCGATGAACCATATTGAGCGCTTGTTCGCGAATTTTCGCAAATCGTTGTTTTGGGAGGCTGAACAATCCTCGATGCAAAATCAGGCCATCAACAACCGAGGCGAGGGCCCTGCCAAAATGGGCGGGATCGATATCGCTATGAACCAGTTTCTTGGACTGTAGGTATCCGATCTGCGCTTCGTAATTGAGGCCCAGTTGTTCGAAGAATTCTCCAAGCTTTGTGACAACGGGGTCACCATCCAGGCTTGGGCCAAACATCTCATAGAACAAACGAATGAGGCGGGTTGCATCGTCCGGAATTGTCGTGCTGTTTCTGAGTCGATCCATCATCTCTTCAAGAGTTTCAGGATTGCTTTGTGTCATAAGATTCGCTTGCAACCTCTCAAAGTGCCGGTCAACGATTGCGACTGCGATACTTTCTTTGTTCTTGAAATAGAGATATAGGGTACCTTTAGCGACACCTGCGCCTTCTGCCACATCAGCGATGGTCGCCGAATGGTATCCCTTTTCAATGTATACTTCCGTCGCTGCATTTAACAGACTGTTCTGCATTGCCTCGCGATCAACGATTTTGGCCATGACAGAAATCTCCTTGGTGAATAATGAGGTATGTCAGGCCAGATATACATGACTGGACGGTCAGTCAAGGCACTAGGGTTACTTTATGTTGTGGGCAGCCCATTTGAACATCGCGAGGAGGGCGATGCCGGCAGATTTAGCGTTCGTGGACCACAAGGCCCCATCGGAAGGTTTCTTCGTAGAACCACGCTAAGGGGGAACGAAAACTGAACATGGCTTATGGTGTAGCGTTTCTGATCACCTTGTAAGCTGTTGATCTGCCTATGCCGAGGTGTTTTGCGGCCTGGGCGACGGATTGTCCTGCGCTGACGAGATCCTGGAGGGCTGAGATTGTCTCGGGTTGCAATGGTGGGCGCCCAGGGTTGCGACCATGCTTTCGGGCGTTGATCAGGCCATCTTTGGTGCGCTCTGAGATCAGGCGGCGCTCGAAATGCGCGATGGCCCCGAACACGTGGAATACGAGTTCGCCAGCGGCAGATGTCGTGTCGATCCGCTCTTCAAGGCTGATCAGGTTGATCTCTCTGGCCTTCAGGTCATCGACGGTTTCCAGCAGCTCCTTGAGCGAGCGTCCCAAACGATCAAGGCGGATAACGGCGAGGGTGTCGTTGGGGCGCGCCTGATCAAGCAGTTCTGTTAGCCCAGGTCGGTTGAACGTCTTGCCGGAGATCACGTCCTCGAACACGCGAATAGCGCCGTGTTGTAGCAACCGGTCTTTTTGGCCGGACAGGTCTTGGTCGGCGGTGGAGACTCTTGCGTATCCGAGGATGTCGCCAGTGCGTGTCATGGTGTCGCCAAAACGGCCGTTTTGTGGCCTGACTTCACGTCATCGATGTGATCCTGAATTGGCGTGGAAAATATGTCTTTTTATTGGTCTCCATAATATTCGAGGTCTTCAAACGTGCAACTACGTTTTGAGGACACCTTATGGCCCGCCGACTACTTTCTTCCCGCGCGCATGCAGACCTCTTCGAGGTGCCGACAGATCCTGATGCTTTGATCCGCCATTATCTGCTGAGCGGGGACGACATTGACCTGATCCGCACTCGACGTCGCGCCGAAAACCTCCTTGGTGTCGCGGTGCATATTTGTCTGCTGCGCTACCCGGGCTTCGGGTGGAGCGACGGCATCATGCCGCCAGCGGAACTGATCACTTGGCTTGCTGAACAACTTCAGGTGGAGGCTTGTACTCTCGACGAATATGCCATCAGGCGGAATACGCGGCACGAACATCATGCCGTCGCGATGCGCCACTTGGGGCTTGCCCCTTTCGGACCTGAACATGTCCAGCAAGCGGAGGATGTCGCCACGAGGGCGGCCTTCGCGACGGATCACGGCGTGAAGATTGTTGAGACGCTGGTCGGGGAGCTGCGCAAGCAGCATCTGGTGTTGCCGAGCGTGGATACGCTCGAGCGCCTTGCGCTGAAAGGGCGGGCCCGCGCCCGGCGCGAGGCTGCCGCCGCGCTGTTTGATGCTCTCTCACCGGAGCAACGTGTCCAGTTGCAGGCGCTTTTGGTCAATGATCCATCGGTTGGGCAAACGCGTCTCACGTGGTTGCGGGGCTATCCGTATTCGACCAGTCCGGCCAGCATGACCGCGCTTCTGGATCGCTTGAACTATCTGCGATCGCTGAATTTACCGCCAAACCTTGGGCACGGCCTCCACCCCGACCGGCTGCTCAAGTTCGCGCGCGAGGGCGCTGTGGCCCCTGTGAGCTTGCTGAACGATTTTGGCGAACGACGGCGGATTGCAACGCTCGCGGCGCAGATGGCGGATTTATCCATCACGATCACCGACGCGACCATCGCCATGTTCGAGCGACTGACAGGCCAGCTCTTCTCACGTTCCCGCAATCGCCAAGAGGAGGTCTGGCGCATGGGAAAAACCCGGGTTGGCAAGCTGATGCAGCTCTTTGGCGCGTCCATTGATGCCATGGCCCGCGCACAAGATCTGGGGCAAGATCCCTTTGCTGCGTTGGATGCTGATGTCGGATGGGAAACTCTCTTGGGCAAGCGTGACGAAATCGCTGGTTTCGGAGAGCTGGCAACGAGTGACCCGCTCGCTCTGGCGGCTGAGCGCTACGCCTATATGCGCAAGTTTGCCCCTGCATTCCTTGAGGCTTTCGAGTTCAAGGCCACCGATGCGGGGGATGACCTCAAGGACGCAATCGCCTTGCTGCGCGAACAGAACCGCACAGGTAAACGCAAGTTGCCCGATGATCCGCCCATGCCCTTCGCGGCCAAACATTGGTCGTCGCTGATCGTCCAGGATGGTCAGCCACAACGGCGTGTGTACGAGACCGCCGTTGTGTCCACCTTGCGCGAGCGCCTGCGCGCCGGGGATATCTGGGTCGACGGAAGCCGTGAGTATCGCCGGTTCGACAGCTACCTGAAGCCCCGGGACAAGGCTGAAACCATTATGCGGAATGCGGGCTTCGAGACAGATCCGGAAGCATGGTTGTCTGATCGGCGAGTGACGATTGAGAAACGTTTTGACCAAGTAGAGCGCGTCCTGAAGCGCAAGGCGCTCTCTGGTGTCCGAATTGAGCGCGGGCGATTGAAGATTACGCCGCATGACGCGGTCACACCGCCCGCCGCCGTGCGACTGGAACGGGCGATTGATGCCGTGATGCCCCGCATCCGCATCACGGAGTTGCTCTGGGAGGTAAACGCGCAGACCGGGTTCCTTGATGCCTTCACTGACCTGCGGTCTGGCAAGCAGCACGATGAACCTGCCGCCGTTCTGGCCACGATCCTGGCCGGGGCCACCAATCTCGGCCTGGAGCGGATGGCCCATGCCTCATCGCGTGTCAGCCACGCGCAGCTGACTTGGGCGCAGACATGGTATCTTCGGCCGGAGACATTCGCGGATGCCTTGGGGCGTATCGTCGACGCCCATCATGGTTTGCCCTTCGCGCAGCACTGGGGTGCGGCGGAGCACAGCTCATCGGACGGCCAGTTCTTTGCTGCCAATCGCGGCAGCGGGCTCATCAACGCGAAATACGGGCCTGATCCCGGCCTGAAACTCTATTCCTTCCTGTCGGGCCAGTACGGATCCTTCCATTCCAGCGTCATCGGGGCAACGGCAGGCGAAGCCCCTTTCGTGCTTGATGGCCTCCTGACCAACCCGGCCAGCTTCGACCCACTTGTACATTACACAGATACCGGCGGCGTGTCGGACCACGTCTTCGCCCTGTTCCATCTCTTGGGGATGACCTTTGCCCCGCGCCTGCGCGACTTTCCTGACCGGCGGCTGGCATGCTTCGGGAGCGCGAAGGCGTGGCCCACTCTGTCCTCCCTCATTGGGAGGCCAATCAACGAAGAGGTGATCCGGCAGCATTGGGGCGATATCATGCGGCTCGCGGCCAGCATCCGCGACAAGTCTCTCAAACCGTCTGAAATCCTGCGCAAGCTTGGGGCGTACCGCCAGCAAAACCGGCTATATCTCGCCCTGGGTGAAATCGGCCGGATCGAGCGCACACTCTTCATGCTCGACTGGATCGAGAGCGCCGACCTACGCATGGAATGCCACGCTGGCCTGAACAAAGGAGAAGCGCGCCACTCATTGGCCAGGGCCGTCTTTGCCCACGCCCAAGGGCGCATTCATGACCGCTCTGACGCGGCCCAACAAAAACGGGCCATGGCGCTCAACCCCGTCATCGCCGCCATCACGTTTTGGAACACGATTTACATGGGCAAGGCCGCCAACCACCTCGCGCAGAACAGCCCCCTCTATGACGCCAAGCTGCTTGCGCATACCTCGCCGCTCGGATGGGAGCACGTCATCCTATCAGGCGACTTCGATTGGCATTCCGGGGCCGCCGACCGCAAAATTGCGCGGCCACTGAACATCAGGCCAGCCAGAGACTGGGGAACCTGATTGTGTTCGCTGGAAGTTCTTCCTTAGCGTGGTTCTACGAACAAACCTTCCGATGGGGCCCACAAGAGCGCAGCCGATGGTTGCGTCACTGACACGGTATGGCGTCTATGCATACTTCGACCCATCTGGTCAATTTGGCTGCCATCGAATTAGCGGTCCGTCCTGTCAGGACGCTGCGCATGTAGATAAGGCGTTTCACCGAATTCCGACCTGAAGACTTTTGAAAAATGAGAGGAAGAAGTGAAACCTGTGGCAAGCGCAACCTGGATGATCGACATGTCAGTTGTTGAAAGCAAGTTTTTAGCTTGATCAAGCCGGAGCCGTTTGTAATGCCGCCCCGGAGAATGCCCAATGTACTTACGAAAAATCCGTTCGATTTGTCTTACCGATACGCCAATCAGATGCGCAATCTCAGGTGTAGTAAGAGGCTCTTCGATGTTGGCCGTCATCAATTCTAATGTCCGCAGCAAAATCTGATTTCTCGTTCCGTAACGGATGTGATTGGGCATTCTTTGCAATTCGCCTTGCGCACGCACCCTGGGCAGGACCAATTGATCGGCGATGGCGCGTGCAAAGTCCGCGTCATGGTCTTGTTTGATAAGATGAAGCATGAGTTCCGCTCCAGCTGTTCCGCCTGACGCAGTAAACGGTCGACCGTTTGCGCAGAAAGCCTCTTCGCTGAGGTTTATGTCGCGGAAGTTTTCGCGGAACAGCGGGTAGTACTCCCAATGAACTGAGCATGAATGATCACTCAGAAGACCTGCTTGTGCTAGTATGTAAGCCCCAGAACATAGCGCCCCAAGTTGAACGCCGTGCCTATGTTGAAGCCGTAAGTAGTTATAGAGCCGGTCGTCGCCCTTCGATTGGGCGTTAACACCTGAAACGACATAGAGCTTTGTTCTTTGTCGCAAGTTCCGGAGCTCTGAATCGACTAGGGTGACCAGACCGTTCGAACTCGTTTGGTTTTCGCCCTGCGGTGACATCAAAGACCAACGATAAAGCTCCTGTTCGCTCAGCAGGTTCGCAACCCGCAAGACCTCAATGCTCGAAGACAACGCGAGGTGCGTAAACCCCTCCAAAAGGAGAAATACAAACTCCTCTGGCTCTCTTGGGAAGCGAAGATTCTGGAATGAGTTTTTCACAGGCTTGTGCGTTTTTTCTTCGTTGACGTTGTTTGTATTGTATTTGTATACAATAAGTATAGGAGAAAGATAATGCCAAAACACAAAAAAGCCTTTTGTGCTGCTGATCTCAAGGATCGCATTCTGACCCTGGATATCGTGCCCGGGAGTGATCTTGATGAAGCCAGCCTAGCAGAGGAGTACGGCATTTCTCGGACACCGCTGCGCGAAATTCTGCACCGTCTTGCTGGGGGGGGCTTGGTTAGGCTTGAAGAAAATCGCGGCGCAAAAGTCGAGTCGATGGACATCGCGACGATGCGCGTTTTCTTCCAAACCGCGCCATTGGTCTATTGTTCGATCGCAAGACAAGCTGCCGAAAACAGGACTTCGCGTCAGCTCGCTGAGCTGAAAGATATCCAGATGCGGTTTTCCGAAAAAGCAAAAGAAGGGGAGGCCGCCCAGGCTGGCCTACTGAACCATGCTTTTCATGAGCAAATTGGCCATATGGCGCGGAACCCATATCTGCTAGCGGGGCTGAAGCGGATGTTGGTCGATCATACCCGACTAGGGCAAACATTCTTTGCGCCACAGTCTGAGGCCGATAAATCCCGTGTCGTCAAAGCCGTAGAGCAACATGACGCAATGATTTCCGCCGTTGAGGCGCAAGAACCAGCCTTAGCTACTGATTTGACATTGCAACACTGGGACCTTTCTCGCGACCAACTAGAGAAATACGTCCGGCCCGATCCGCTTCCACTAGACGTGATCTCAATGAAAGACAAACGCAATGCGCTTTGAAGGCATCTACACACCAATTGTAACCCCGTATTTCGATGATTTTTCCTGCAATGAAGACGCTCTCGAAAAGACAGTCGAACATCTGATTGGAGCGGGTGTTCATGGCATCATCGTGGCTGGGTCGACCGGCGAATACTATGCACAGACCGAACAAGAGCGGATCTGGATGATGAACCGCTGCGCCGAATTGATTAAGGGTCGAGTGCCAATGATCGTGGGCACCGGCGCGATCAGGACAGAAGATAGCGTCCGTTTCGCGGAGGCGGCGAAAGCGGCAGGGGCCGATGCGCTCTTGATAGCAACCCCACCCTACGCTTACCCGACAGGCCGCGAAATTGCACTGCACGCTTTAGCCATTGATCGTGCGGCAAACCTCCCTGTGATGCTATACAACTATCCCGGCCGAATGTCAGTCAACATGGACGAAGAAACGCTGGATAGATTAGGTCGTTCTCCCAATTTCTGCGCAATCAAAGAAAGCTCTGGTGATATCAACCGTGTCCATATGCTGGCGCGCGATTATCCGCATATTGGGCTCTCGTGCGGTATGGACGACCAAGCGTTGGAATTCTTCGCATGGGGCGCTCGGTCATGGGTTTGTGCCGGGTCCAACTTCGCCCCGGAGGCCCACATTGCGCTCTATAAAGCCTGCGCCGTAGAAGGTGACTTTACCAAAGGGCGCGCCATTATGTCAGCGATGTTGCCATTGATGAGCGTGCTTGAGCAGGGCGGTAAGTTTGTCCAATGCATCAAATACGGGCTTACACTGCGCGGCATCGACGCCGGTCCGCCGCGGAAGCCACTACAACCGCTTAACAAGGATGACAAACGGCAACTGGCCGAAGTGATCCGCACCATGAACACCACAATTTCCAAAATCATCGGAGAGGCGATATGAGTGATCTTCTGACACTTGGCGAGTATCAGGCTATTGCAGCAGATCTGGATCTGCCTCGCACTGCCTTTATCGACGGCAAGTTCCGCGCAGGCAGCGGGGCGAAGTTTGCTACCATTAACCCGGCTACCGGGGATGATTTGGTCGAAATTTCGGGCTGCAACTCCGATGACGTGGACTTTGCCGTGGGCAAGGCCCGCGAAGCGTTCGACCAAGGCGGCTGGTCCAAGATGCATCCATCCGACCGCAAAGATGTGCTGATCCGGCTGTGCAAACTGATGACGCGCAACCGTCGCGAACTGGCAGTTATGGAGAGCCTTGATAGCGGTAAGCCGATCCTCGATTGCGAAACAATTGACGTGCCTGAGACTATACACTGCATCAAGTGGCATGCTGAGGCAGTCGACAAGATTTATGACCAAACGGCGCCCACCGGAGACGATTCAATATCGATGATTGTGCGCGAACCGATTGGTGTGGTGGGTGCGGTGCTGCCGTGGAACTTTCCATTGATGATGCTGGCCTGGAAAATCGGTCCGGCCCTGGCGGCTGGCTGTTCAGTGATCGTAAAGCCTGCCGAACAGACATCTTTGACCGCGTTGCGGGTGGCGGAGCTGGCTCATGAAGCGGGCGTGCCACGCGGCGTGTTACAAGTGTTGCCGGGTGACGGTCCCTCGGTAGGGGAGCCTTTAGGGATGCACATGGATGTGGACATGGTCAGCTTCACCGGCTCAACCGAGACCGGCAAGCGCTTCCTACGTTATGCGGCTGACAGCAATCTCAAGAAGATTGTACTGGAATGCGGCGGCAAGAATCCGGCTGTGGTCTTTCATGACGCTGAGAACCTCGATCACGTCGCCGAGCACGTAGTCAACGCGGCTTTCTGGAACGCAGGCCAAAACTGTTCGGCGACGTCGCGATTGATCGTGCATGCGACCGTCAAAGCGCCGTTGCTGAAACGCATCGAGGCGAGGTTGCGCGACTGGAAAGTGGGCGACCCGCTGGACCCCGGCAACCGTATCGGCGCGCTGATTGACGCCGAGCACTGCAACAAGGTGCGCAGCTTTCTGAACAAAAAAGACATGGGTGACGGCCCATTTGTGTCGCCCGTAATTTACGAGGTCGGCGCAGACGATTCTAAAGCCAAGGACGAGATCTTTGGCCCCGTTCTGAGTGTGATCGAAGTAGCCACCAACAACGAAGCCATCGCGGTTGCCAACCAGACCGAATACGGTCTCGCGGCCAGCGTGTTTACGGCCAACACCCGACGGGCGATCCGTGCGGCGCGTGACATTCGTGCAGGCACCGTGACTGTAAATTGCTACGGGGAAGGTGACATCTCGACCCCGTTTGGCGGCTATAAACAGTCGGGCTTTGGCGGGCGCGACAACGGCGTACACGCCCATGATCAATTCACTGAACTCAAAACAATCTGGATCGATCTGACAGATCCATCTGAAGGAGATAACGTCGGATGAGCGTTGATGCTGTAGGAAAAACACGTCGTGGGCGCGGCGCACGTAAGGCGGTTCGTCAAAAACGTGACATCAAAATGTTGCCTGCGCTCAAGCGCGGCATTCCGTTGATGGAACCCATGAGCGCAGAACAGATTGAAAAAATCGATAACGCCTCCTTGGGCATTCTGGAAGATGTGGGTGTTGTATTCCGCGATCCAATCGCGTTGGAAGACTGGAAGAAAGCAGGGGCAGATGTGCGCGGCGAAACCGTGCATCTGGACCGTGGCTTGGTGCGGGATCTGATAAAGACGATCCCTGCCAGCTTCACCTACAACGCGCGTAACCCGGCCAATAACCTGCCGTTCGGTAACGACCATTCGATCTTTGTGCCCATGACTGGCGCGCCCTATTTACGCGACCTGGAAGACAAGCGCCGCAACCCGACGCTGGACGATCTGGCAAATTTCCACAAACTCAGCCACATGCTGCCTGCGATCCATTCGTCAGCACACCACATCGTCGAGCCATATGATCATCCGATCAGCCAACGGCATTTGCGGATCACCTATTCGTCGATGAAGCATAGCGACAAGACGTTTATGGGCATGACAACCAGCCCCAAGAACGCCGAAGACGTCATGGAAATGTGCGCCATCTTGTTTGGCAAAGAGTTCATGCTGAACAATCCGGTCGTGACCGGGAACTGCAACGGCAACTCCCCGCTGGTGTGGGATGAGACCATGCTGGGCGCGATGCGGGCCTTTGCGAAATACAAGCAACCCGTGCTGTGCTCTCCCTTTGTTTTGGGTGGTGCTAACACGCCCGCAGGCGTCGCGCCGACCGTGGCGCAGCTGAACGCTGAGGCACTGAGCGCCTTGGCCTACACGCAAGTTATCCAGAAGGGGACACCTGCGATCTACGGCCACTATCTGTCGACTGTGTCAATGAAATCCGGGGCGCCAATGGCGGGCACGCCCGAGATCAGCTTGATGAACATGATGATCGGCCAAATGGCACGGCACTATAACATTCCATGGCGGACCTCGAACACATTGGGCGGAGCCAAGACATTCGACGCCCAAGCCGGATACGAAAGCGCCAGCACAATGATGGCGGTTCTGATGTCCGGGGCAAACTACATATGGCACTCAGCAGGTTGGAACGAGGCCGGCATGCATTGTTCGATGGCGAAGTTTGTTGTCGATGCAGAACAATGCGCAATGGGCTATCGCATGGCGCAGGGTATCAAATGGGATGACTTTGACGAAGCACTGCAGGCCGTCCGCGATGTTGGTCCGGGCGGGCACTACCTAGGCCATCCGCATACCTTGGAGAATTTCCAAAAGGCATTCTTCATGCCAGAGATGTTTGACAACAACTCCATCGAGCAATGGCAGGCTGACGGTTCTGTCGAAATCAATGAGCGCGCTTTGCAACGGGTCCGTGATCTGCTCAACGAGTATGAAGACCCCAAACTAGACGTCGCCGTTGATGAAGCGTTACTGGACTACATCGCGCGTCGCGAGCGTGAAATCCCGGCAGCGGACGCGCTGAATCAGGACCTCTAATATGAGCCGGATCGACGTCAAAAAACTACCAGTCGACCCCGGGCCCGCCGCCTGGAACAGGCTGTTGGAGGACGCCGATCCGGCACAAGAACTCAAAGACACCATCACCGCGGACTGGCTGGTGATAGGCGCGGGTTTTGCGGGGCTGGCCGCAGCCCACAGGTTGTCACAGCTTTGCCCAACCGACCGGATTGTGGTGCTTGAAGCGCGGCGTGTGGCGGAAGGGCCCGCAGGCCGCAACTCTGGCTTCATGATCGATTTGCCGCACGATCTGGCTTCGTCGGATTATGGGGGCGCATTGGAAAAGGACATGGCGCTGACGGCAGATAATCGTCACGCGATAGATTTTGCGGCGCAAATGGCTTCCGTTTTTGGGCTGGGCGAGAACGTCTTCGTGCGCAGCGGCAAGGTCAATGGCGCGGCCACAGCGAAAGGCGACATACACAACCAACAGTATGCCCAACATCTTGCTGCAATGGGCGAGTCGCACGAAATGCTCGACGCTGCTGACATGAAGGCCTTGACCGGTACGGATTACTACCAAAGCGGATTGTTTACGGCAGGAACCGCAATGATCCAACCCGCAGCTTTCGTGCGCGGTATTGCAAGGGGTCTGACGTCCAATCGCGTGCAAATATTCGAAAACAGCCCAGTGACGAATCTGTCCAAAGATGTTGATTGGACAGCCGCAACACCTAATGGGTCGGTGACAGCGCCAAAAGTCATCTTGGCCGTTAATGGTCACCTCAACAGCTTTGGCTTTCTGCCAAATCAGTTGATGCATGTGTTTACCTACGCCTCGATGACCCGCGCGCTAAGCGATGCGGAATGCGTGCAACTTGGCGGGCAGTCGACTTGGGGGATTACACCCGCGGACCCGATGGGAACAACGGTGCGCCGTATCAAGGCGGCGGACGGGCACCGCATCGTCGTACGGAACCGTTTCACTTTTGACCCGTCGATGGAGGTCTCGGACAATCGTATCAAATCTGTCGGCCGTGACCATGATCGTGCCTTTGATGCGCGTTTTCCGATGCTGAAAGGGGTAGACATGCAATATCGTTGGGGCGGGCGGCTTTGTCTCAGCCGCAACAATGTGAGTGTCGTCAGAGAACTAGAGAACGGACTTTATTCCGCGTGTTGCCAAAACGGGTTGGGAACTACGCGTGGCACGCTTTCTGGTATGCTTGCAGCAGAATTGGCGACGGACACACAATCTGATCGGCTTAAGCGCGCTCTAGAATCGCCGGAGCCGCCCAGACTACCCCCAAATTTCATTACAAGACCCGGGGCAACCGCAGTCTTACGATGGCAAGAAATGAAAGCAGGCGCAGAACTGTAAATCTTGCAAAACGCCAACAGAAAGAGGAAAAAATGTCTATAAGAGAACCGTTTACGGACCTAGAAATCGAGACACAAGAAACCGGTTTCTACGAAGGGTACAGTCTGCCGATTGCCCTAATTAGCAAAATATCGATGGTCGCCCTTGTCCTTTGGGCTTTGATTTGGCCGCTCTCCGCGAGCGGCAAATTAAGCGAGTGGCAATGGGCTTTGCTGAACAACTTCAACACTTTCTACATCCTGGCTGTTGGCGCATTTGCCATCTTTCTGTTCGTTATTGCCGCGATCCCCAGCACCGGGGAAAAGGTGCTAGGGCCGGAGGGTCAGAAGCCAGAATTCTCGAATTTTTCATGGTTTTCCATGATGTTCGGCGCTGGTCTGGGTGTTGGCTTGATGGTTTATGCAACTGCTGAGCCGCTTGGGCTTTGGGGGTCCAACCCCGCGATCGTAGCTGGCGACGTTGATGCAAACTCGCCGGAGGCGTTGAAATCGGCGTTCCGCTACACGTTTATGCATTATGGCTTCCACGCCTGGGCGATCTACGTGGTGACCGGCCTGAGCCTTGCGTACTACGCCTACACGCGCGACATGCCGCTAACCATCCGTTCAGCGCTGACGCCTATTCTGGGTCGTTTTGCCAACGGTTTCGTAGGCCACATTGTCGACGTGCTTGGTGTTATCGCGACTATTTTGGGGGTGTCTGTTACCATCGGGTTTGGCATCAGCCAGTTCGTTGAGGGCGTCTATTCCATTTCCGGCATCGAGTGGATCATGAACGGTTCAACTGAAGCACCTGCGCCATCTACTGTCGGCCTGATTGCGGCGCTTATCGTAATTATGTCGATGTCGATTCTGTCAGCTGTGTCTGGCGTTGGGCGCGGAGTGAAGTACCTGTCGAACCTTAACTTGGTTCTGTCGCTGATCTTGCTGCTGACCTTCGTGTTCTTCGGCTCGTTTCTGTTTGCGATGACAACCTATGCAACAGCGTTCGTGGACTACCTGATCCAGTTCATCCCCGTTGGGTTTGGGGCTTACGGACCACAAAGCGAAGCCACCTTTACGGCTGCTCTGCCAGAAGCGGCAGCGCCTTTGGCGGGTGAGTTGTATAGTGGCGCAACAAATGCCTGGGGTTCGCTTGCGGGCTTCCAAGGTGACCTGCCAGAAGCTGCAGCTGGCTTGGACGAGGCCACAGTGGCCGCAGTCTATGACGCTGGCTCGCAAGGTCGCTTGTTCAACTGGCAAGCAGGCTGGACCACGTTCTACTGGGCTTGGTGGATCGCGTTCTCGCCATTTGTTGGGCTGTTTCTTGCGCGTATCTCCAAGGGTCGTTCGGTTCGTGAATTCATCCTCGGTGCGGTCATCGCACCGTCGCTGGTGTGTTTCGCATGGATGACGATCCTCGGCGGTACTGCCATTGATCTGGAGTTGAACGGTGGCGCAGACGGCGCGATCATCGGCGCGTCCCTGACGGCGAAACTGTTCGTAACTCTGGGCGAAATGATTTCGGGCGGGTTCCTTGCCGCGATTTCTATCATGTGTGTGGTGCTGATCATGACGTTCCTCGTCACATCTGCGGACTCGGGCATCCTTGTGATGAACACGATCATGTCTGGTGGCGCACAAGAAACCGGCGTGAAGCACCGCATCATTTGGGGTGTTTTGCTGACGCTAGTTATCGGTACCTTGTTGGTCGCCGGTGGTGGCGGTCTGGAAGCCATCAAGAGTGCGATGATTATCGGCGCATTGCCCTTCACTTTCGTGATGGTGCTGATGTGCATCTCTCTTGCTAAAGCGATGTTCAATGATGCGCGTCGTGACAATGCTGCTGACGGGCTAGCAAGTCCGGCAGAGTAGCATGATTGTTTTCAGCTAAGTGTCAGAGCATGAGCAAACAAAGACCAATAAACTCATGCTCTGACCATTTATATCTCTCAAGTTCGGGGCCGCAGGGAGCATCATCGTGTTATTCGCCAATCAACTGGCAACAGCCAAGAGAGTATTGAGTGGCCTGCTCTTTGCTGGTTCCGGCTGGTTGTTCTGGTCCGGAATGGTGGATGCGGTTAATTCTTCAAAGTATAATGGTTGGACATCCACAACGGCACAAATTTCATTGGCTAGACAGGCTCCATATCCGAAATCTACCGCTTTGGTTAGATACGTTTACGAAGTTGACGGCGTCCAATTCGAGTCAAGCGTTGTTAAAGTTTTGTCCGAGCCATTTGTCGTAGACTCGTTCAAGACAAGACAAGGTGTGAACAAGAACTTGAGGTTAGGTCAGGAAATTCGTGTGAGATATGACCAACTGAATCCCTCCAGAACGGTTATGTTTGAACCCAATCTGACAGGAATATTGTCTATATTCTCGTTGTCGGCATTCATGTCTTTGGCTGGGATAATTTGCTTGCGAATGGGCAAGTAGTTGCTTGAACTGGAAGTGCAAAATTATGGAAAATCTCATATCAAAGGTTTTTCGAACAGAGAAAAATCATCCAACGATCGATAGCCTAGCAGTAAATCGTCATCAACATACTCAGCATCGAGATAGTGGATCAGATGAGCATTTAGGCCACATGAACCAACCAAACTTGAGGGGCAGAGATGTCAACAAATTTCCTACAACCAACCAAATTATTTGACATTGCGGAACGGCGGTTCCTGATTACCGGTTCTGGAAGTGGCATCGGTCTGGGTCTAGCACAAGGAATAGGCGCTGCGGGCGGAAAAATAGTGCTTAATGGCCGTGATGTTCACAAACTAGAAGTCGCAGAAAACAAGCTCAGGAAATCCGGAATTCACGTTGAAACGGCCGCCTTCGATGTTTCGGATCCCGACACGATCGAAAGCAATATCAAAAAAATTGAAGCGGAAATTGGTCCCATTGATGTTTTGATCAACAATGCTGGCACCAACCGAAGGGGTCGCATGGCCGATATCTCGGCAAACGACTATCAGACAGTCATACAAGCCAACATAGACGGCCTGTTCCTGACTACACGTGCTGTCGCACCCTATATGCAAGATCGCAAAGCTGGCAAAATCATCAACATATGCTCAGCTCTTTCAAAACTTGGTCGAAAAGGTGCCGTCGCATATTCTGGTTCCAAAGCCGCTGCAGCAATGATGACGGCCTCGATGTGCGATGAACTGGCAGCCGATAATATTCAGGTGAATGGTATCGCGCCAGGTTATTTCCTCACAGAAATCACGCAAGTCATAAAGGATGATCCGGTTCACAATGAGTGGCTCATGAAACGTACTCCGGCTGAGCGTTGGGGACAGCTTGAGGATCTAGTGGGTGCGGCAATTTTCTTGTCGTCTGACGCGTCCAACTTTGTAAATGGGCATATTCTTTACGTTGACGGTGGCTTGACGGCTGTAATGGGAGGATGAGCGCTATGGACAGGGTCTTAGGAATGCCCGCGAAATACATTCAAGGGCAAGGGGCTTTGAATCGGATTGGAAATGCGGCGAGTGAACTTGGCCAAAGTGCCCTGGTCTTCGCTGACAAGTTGGTACGTGGTCTGGTTGAACAACAGGTTTCGGACAGCTTCGAATCTGCCAAAGTCGCGCACCATTGGACAGATTTCGGTGGGGAATGCTGCCGCTCTGAAATTGACCGTTTAAAATCTGTTGCAAAGGATCGTGAGGTTCACATCATCAGTGCCATCGGCGGCGGGAAAGCGCTTGATGCTGGAAAGGCCGTCTCATCGGAACTAGAATTGCCATTCATGTCGATTCCATCGATAGCGTCGACTGATGGTCCCGTCAGTTCAATTGCTGTGGAGTATGATGAAGACCATACCCATATCGGCGTCATGCGGTTCAATCGCAGCCCATCCGTAGTGTTGGTTGACACAAGAGTTATTGCCGAAGCGCCTGCCAGATTGCTTGTCGCAGGCATGGGAGATGGACTAGCCACGTGGTTTGAAGCACGAGCGTGTCACGCAAAAGGAAAGACGAATTTTCGAGGGGGCGCGATCTCGAACGTCGCCATGACGTTGGCGCGTTCTTGTCATGAGACTATTCTTGAGTTTGGCGTCGAAGCGTTCATGGCTGTCAAACGTAAGACGGTCAACGAAGCAGTTGAACGCGTGGTTGAGGCCAATGTTTTCCTAAGTGGGGTTGGATTTGAAAACACTGGCGTTGCCGCTGCTCATGCACTCGATGCCGCTGTCTCACGGTTCAGCTCCGATCATTCCATTCAGCACGGGGAACGGGTAGCGCTTGGTGTATTATTTCAGTTGCGGCTTGAAAAGGCCGAAAACGACTTGGCCGAGCTCAGGCCGTTCTACGAGAAAGTTGGCTTGCCAACCACACTAGGTGGGATTGGTCTAAATGGTATGACACAAGAGAGCCTCAACGCATTGGCTGACCTCATATTACGAGACGGATCTCCAATCCGAAATTTGCCGTTTGATGTGTCAAAGAAAGATGTCGTTGCGGCTCTCAAGTCACTGATTTAAAAATCTTTCGGATGCCACTTAGTTGTGGTTCGCCCAATTTTGCTGTCTTGTTCTCCAAGGTAGTTACTGTTTCGGTTCAGCGGCTTGGCCTAGGGGGCTCGAGGCTGCGCAATCGGACAGATTCTGGAACATTTGCGAACATAGCGGGTTGCCGTCTGGATTAAGGCGGCTGAAGATGTCGTCTTGATGTTTACGGAGGCCGAAGTGACACCGGATATTGCACGAGATTGGGGTTTGTCATTTGACGATCTGCTGTTTCTGGCCGCATTGCCAGAAGATGCCTGCCTGGAAGTAGCGCTTCAGCTTTGCCATCTCCGTCGCACAGGCCGGTTTGCAGAGGATTGGTCATGTATTTCCGATGACGCTCTTTTGTATGTGGCCTCGCAGATTGAACAGCCTGACGCCCGCCCGCACCGTTCTTTCGATGATCGGACAGCACGCCGATACCGGGTCAAACTGATCGAACATCTGGATCTTTCTCGAGCTACTGCGGGTGATCTTGCTGCCCTGAAAACTTGGTTGTTGACGGAAGCCTGCCCATTGGGCGGTTCAGGTGCTGAGATGATCCAGCAAAGTTTTCTTCGGTTCAGGGATCATGGGTTTATTCCGCCATCCGAAAAAGCGCTTTCACGGATTGTACGGTCGGTCCGCCGGGAATTTCTGGACGGATATCTTGTATCAGTACTCAACGCATTGGCGCCTGAAACGATCTCCAAGCTGGAAAGCTGCCTTGCCAATCCAAGCGAGGACCACGGGTTTCAGCGTCTGAAAGCTGACGTTGGTGCCGCGACTTTGGATAACGTGCTGGATGCGGCTGAAAGACTGGAATTCATTCACAGCTTGGCTCTGCCATTTGAACTATTGGCGCATATTAATCCGTCATGGCTCGCTACGCTGACGCGCCGGGTGGAAGGAGAAACAGCAACCGAGATGCGACGACATAGCAAGGCACGACGCCTTGGTCTGTTCGCCATTTATCTCATGTCCCGCCGCGCGCGGATGATTGACGGGCTTGCGGATCTATTGCTTGAAGTTGTGCATCGGATTGGCACCAAATCCCGACGCAAGGTCATCAGCAGGATTGCTGCTGATATCGAGAAGGTACATGGCAAAGAACGGTTACTTGTGGACATTGCAACGGCAGCAATGCTGACCCCAAATGGACGGGTCGCTGATGTGATCTTCCCAGTGGCAACAGCGGTCAAGCTGAAGGCCATCATAGATGAACACCGGGCCAAGGGTACATTGGACGTTCGGATACAGACGATAATGCGCGGTTCCTATGCCAGCCACTACCGGCGCATGCTGCCATCGTTGCTTTCCGTTTTGGAATTTCACTCGAACAATGAAACCTGGCGGCCCATTCTGGACGCGCTGTCTCTGATCGTGCGTTTGAATGAAGAAGGGCGACGACTTGTGCCTGAATCACTGGCCCCGGAAGGGTCAATTCCCCGCAAATGGCGAGACACAGTCGTTGATCAGAGGGGACGACTCAACGTCATTTCATTTGAGCTTTGTGTGTTGACCCAACTGCGAGAACGGATACGCGCCAAGGAAATCTGGATCGCGGGTGCTGACAGGTATCGAAATCCAGATGATGATCTGCCCAAAGATTTCCCGCAGAAGCGGGAGGTTTACTATACCAGGTTGAACCTGACCCGAGATGCAAAAGCCTTCTCGGGTTCCGTGCGTGAACAGTTGGAACAGGAACTGCTTCAACTGAATGCGACAATGCTTTCCAATGAAAAGGTGAGGATACGCTGGTCTGGCGAAAACAGGATCGGCATCACGCCCTTTGATCCAGTGCCCGAGCCCAAGCGGCTGATGACCTTAAAATCCGAGATCGGACGACGTTGGCCCATGACGGGTTTGCTGGACACGTTGAAAGAAACCGCATTGGAGACGGGTTTTCTCGATGCCTTCGAGACATCAGCCACCCGGGAGACATTGCCGCGCGATGTGCGTGACCAGCGCCTTCTTCTTTGTTTGTATGGTTTGGGAACGAATGCAGGCCTGAAAAGGGTTGCAGCGGGTGTTCCCGACGTTAGCTATGACGAACTCAAGTGTAAAACTTCAGACTTGATCTGACGGACATCTCAGCTTGCGACGCTGAGAACGGGTTGCGCACTGTCCGATTGGTCGTGCGTTTTGATCGTCTTCTCGACAGCGATGTGTAGCGTTTCGCGGAAGGTCTGCATAGGTGTTTTGCCATAGCAGTGACGTCCCGAATGTGGCCGCTGTTCGTTGTACTTTGCCAGCCACGCATCCAGATCGGCCTGCAACTCTTCGACTGACCGATACAGTTTCTTGCGGAATGCGATGTCGTAGAACTCATCCTTGATGGTGCGATGGAACCGCTCGCAGATGCCGTTTGTTTGCGGAGAATTGGCCTTGGTTCGGGTGTGGTCCACGTCCTCGACGGCCAGATAAAGCTGGTAGGCGTGGTTCTCGACCTTGCCACAGTATTCCGTGCCCCGGTCTGTCAGGACGCGCAGCAGGCTGATCTCATGCTCTGCAAAGAACGGGATCACGCGGTCGTTCAGCAAGTCGGCCGCGGTGATTGCCGTCTTTTCAGTGTAGAGCTTGCAGATCGCCACGCGGGCATAGGTATCGACAAAGGTCTGTTGATAAATGCGTCCGACGCCCTTCATTGTGCCCACATAATAGGTGTCCTGGCTGCCCAGATAGCCAGGGTGGTGGCTCTCGATCTCGCCATGGGCTTCTTTCTTGGCCTTGGCTTTTTCCAGCGCGGCCAACTGATCCTCGGTGAGCAAGATACCCTCTTGGGCGGCACGGGCCTCCAGGGCCTTGAGGCGCTTTTTCATGGTTTCCAGATCATTACGCAGCCAGATCGACCGGACGCCCGACGATGACACCATGATGCCTTTCTGCTGCAGCTCCCACGACGCCCGTTTCTGACCCAGAGCCGGGTTGTCGATGGCCAGTTCGATGACCGCCTTCTCGACATGTTCTGGCACGCGGTTTTTCATCACCGGCTTGCGGCGGCTGAGATCCATCAGGGCTTCTTCGCCACCCTGATCGTAAAGTTCTCTGAACCGGTAAAAGCTGTCCCGCGAATAACCCATCACTTTGCAGGCCTGCGACACGCTTCCGAGCTGTTTGGCCAGTTCCAACAGCCCCAGCTTCGGCTTGATGATCTTCTCTTGAATACTTGTCATTGATCGACACTCCTTGATTGCGCTCCAGAAGAGCAGAAATGTCAGATCAAGTCGTGTGTTTTACAAATTAGGTTTGCGTGACCACAGAAAATGATGTTCGCTATTCGTTCTGAAATCTGTCCGATTACGCAGCTTCGAGCCCCTTAGGCCGGCTTTGCAGTCGACGCCGCCCGCATGGATAAGAGGGACGTTGTCGCCGCAGTGCTTTATAGCCGCTGATATCAAACGGTCGTGTTCTTTTGAAAAAAGCGCTCCAAACAACAGTGTCATACCTATACTCGCCGTCGCTAACAAAAGAAGCGCCCATACAGGCTGTTTACGGTTCAACATTGACTGCAACACGGGCGTTTCCTCTTTCTGAATTTCTCTGGATCTACCGACGTTACTTCATGTTGGTTTCACTAATTTCAAAGGTTAGCCCCACAAGGCATTAGCTCGTCGAGACTGTAGATCTTATGATCTACATGCAGTCCATCAGTCATTTCAGTCATGCCAGCGAGTCGATGTTGTTGAGCTTAGCGGTCTATATCAGGTTCGGCGATGAGACACTCTAATGGGCAGCCATCCGCCGAAACTTTGCTGGCGTGGTGCCGACGATTTTTTTGAAGCTTTCTGTGAGGTGGCTTTGCGATGAAAAACCAACTTGAATTGCGATATCTGCGATCGAGTCTCGACCTGTCAGCAATAAACCACGCGCCAATTCAACGCGACTATGGATAACATACTGATATGGCGACATCCCAGTTTCTTGCTTGAACATTCTGGAAAAATGGAATGGGCTTATTTCGACCGTTAGGGCAATGCGCTCAAGCGAAATATCCTCATCGAGATTGGCATTAATAAACTCAATTGCGCGGTTCGTTTTTGCACGTCCCAGTCCACCCAGGTTTTGCTTATCATCTCTCGGCTGGCGCGTTACCAACAGTTCTGTAAGGACTAAGCAAGTTAGGGCCTCAGCCTTCATCCGACCGCCAAATCCGTTGGAATCCAGGAACTGGAGCAACATCCGTGAGATTTCACGCTGCCTTGGTAGTTGAACTCCGGACGTACTGAAATCTGAAAGGCTCTCGTTGGGTGCCAGATCTGCCAACATCCGCTTCTGCAATCCAGTCGGCGAAGAAATGTAGATGATCTCGCCGAAGTGTGCTGCTCGGGTCTTCAATTCTGCATCAGTTTCTGTGAATGTAATGTCGCCTCGCTCGAATGCAGCCTTGCGCAGTTTGTCGGAACTATATGCAGTTTCACATTCGAAGTCGCTCTGATATAGGGTTAAGACATCGTGAGCTGGTTTGGCTTCAATGTCGACGTCATGAAGTGGCGCTGAAAACCCTATATGGAGATCAGGCGAAAGCCACTGACGGCCGCGCAACTCCCATATTGCTTTCTCATTGGCCATTTCGTCTCCTTTGCTAGCGTTTTACCACTTTAGACCTTAGTTCTATGCGACAATCTGTCAAACTCACGTATCTTAGTATGGACAATCTGCATTCAGCTCTGCTGACGATCCAAAAGGCTCTCATATCTCAGTAATTCGTTCGATAGAAAAATCGCGGAGCGTTCAAAGAGCTCGGCTGTTGTTGAATCACCGTGCCTTCGTGTGGTGTGAATCCCGATTTGACAACTATCTGATAATTTTGAATAGCCGCTGAGCAATATGGATACCTGCGTTAGCGTTGCGTGCAGGCCAGTGGGAAAGGGGTGCAGATTTGTGCCAGCTGCTACCCAACGTACCGTGCCGTTGACTTCGCACCCCAGTGTCATTCCTCGTCCGGCAATGGCATCTCCGATTGGGATTAGTTCGCTCCTTGATCTAACGAGAAGCGTTTGGAAGTCGCTTCGTTCAGACAGAGCATACCAGATTACTTGCCTCAGTTGTGCGTCCAGATCGCAAAGGTTGTATACAAACTGCACAATGCAATCGCAAATGGAGTGCTCGCAATCTGGCATAGTGGATACTTCCTCTGAAACAATCTAGCAGAGCCACTGCCCCATGCTTTACGACACAACAGAGTGCGACGCAGGCGACTTTCGAGATCAAGCTCACCACTAACCTATACTAGGGAAACCCAAGCATTGCTGTCAGGATCATGGCATGAATATCGAATTCTTGCTTCGCTGACTTCGATCGGATGTTTGAAACTGCAAATAGGCATCCAATTTTCCTATTTTTTTCGAAGCTTCCCATTACTGGATACGTCACTTTTCCGCAATTTCCTGATGTCCCGCGCAACAACCCGATATCTGACAGCTGTTCAGAGAGGTAGCCAATATACATTCGAGGAAT
This sequence comes from Yoonia sp. SS1-5, assembly GCF_038443705.2. Taxonomy (NCBI): domain Bacteria; kingdom Pseudomonadati; phylum Pseudomonadota; class Alphaproteobacteria; order Rhodobacterales; family Paracoccaceae; genus Yoonia; species Yoonia rhodophyticola. The sequence continues at coordinate 296,914 of NZ_CP151764.2, forward strand.
GGAGATGCCAGATGAACCAGTCGCGCCCTATAGACCGAAATCAGCAAAACATACCGACAAGTTGTCCCTTTGGGCACACGCAACGCGGTACCGCCAACAATGACTGGTGGCCAAATCGGCTTAACCTTGGGCTGCTGCATCAACATTCGCAAGAGTCCATACCGCTGCAACCATCCTTCAATTATTCCAATGCGTTTGAAGAGCTGGACTACGCTGGTCTGAAGGCCGATCTCATCGCGCTTATGACTGACAGCCAAGAATGGTGGCCAGCTGACTACGGCCACTATGGGCCGTTTCTTCTGCGCATGGCCTGGCATTCGGCTGGCACCTATCGGACCGCCGATGGGAGAGGCGGCGGCGGGACCGGCAATCAACGCTTCGCGCCTCTGAACTCCTGGCCGGACAATGGCAACCTGGATAAAGCACGCTTGCTCTTGTGGCCGATCAAAAGAAAATACGGCAAAGCGATATCATGGGCGGATCTCATCATCCTTGCTGGAAATTGTGCGCTTGAGAGCATGGGCTTTGAAACCCTCGGGTTTGCTGGCGGTCGTCAGGATATTTGGGAGCCCGAGATCGATGTCTACTGGGGAAAGGAAAAATCCTGGTTAGGCAATGAACGCTATTCAGGCGAACGCGTGTTGGAACAGCCATTAGCAGCTGTTCAGATGGGCCTGATCTATGTGAACCCCGAAGGTCCGGATGGCAAACCGGACCCCGCTGCATCAGCACATGACATCCGGGAGACATTCGCCCGCATGGGCATGAACGATGAAGAAACTGTCGCACTTGTGGCGGGTGGGCACACGTTCGGGAAATGCCATGGTGCTGCCAGCGATGATCATCTGGGCCCGGCACCCGAAGGCGCGCCTATCGAAATGCAAGCGAAAGGATGGGCCAGCACGTTTGGCAGCGGAAAGGGAATTGATGCAATCACTACGGGGATAGAAGGAGCATGGACACCTGCGCCTACCCAATGGGACATGGGCTTTTTCGATGTGCTGATGGGCTATGATTGGGATGTGGCGCGCGGACCCGGTGGTGCCTGGCAATGGTATGCGGTGGGCTTGTCGGAAGCCGATCACGCCCCCAAGGCTGATGGGTCCGGCATGGCTCCCATAATGATGACAACAGCTGATATGGCCATGAAGATAGACCCGGCATATGCCGCGATCTCGCGACGGTTTCACAATAGCCCGGATGCCTTTTCCAATGCTTTTGCGCAAGCATGGTTCAAGCTTACCCATCGCGATATGGGCCCCTCCAGCAGATATCTAGGGCACGACAAGCCCAACCAACAGATGATTTGGCAAGATCCGTTGCCTCCCATTGATCATCCGTTGATTGACGCTGATGACGTTGATGAACTTAAATCCGTGCTCCTGGATTGTGGGCTCGCGATCGCTGACTTGGTTTGGATCGCTTGGGCGTCCGCCTCAACATTCCGCTGCTCTGACTTTCGCGGTGGAGCGAACGGCGCGCGCATTGCGTTATCACCTCAGAAGGACTGGGAAGTGAACGAGCCATCTCGTCTCGAAAACGTTATTGAAGCTCTCACATTTGTCCAAATGACATTCAACTCAACGAGCGCGATGGGCAAAAAAGTCTCCCTAGCAGACCTCATAGTGCTGGCCGGATGTGCAGGAATCGAAGCTGCTGCACATGAAGCTGGCTATCATGTTGAAGTTCCCTTCGTACCGGGTCGAAGCGACGCGACGGATGGGCAAACAGACTTCAATAATATGGAAGTCTTAAAGAACCCGGCCGACGGATTCCGCAACTACGAAGGTGGTCCATTCGTGATGTCCTCGGAGGAGTTGTTAATCGATAAAGCACAGCTTCTCGGCCTATCTGCACCTGAGATGACCGCCTTGGTCGGTGGCCTACGCGTTCTCGGCGCGAATTTCGAGCAGAAAGAATATGGTGTATTCACTGATCGCCCCGGCGTCTTGAGTAGTGACTTCTTTATCAACTTGCTCGACCTGACAACGACATGGCGAGCCATGGAAGGCACCGATAGCCTTTTTGTCGGCCACGACAATGAAACAGGGGCGGTCAAATGGATTGGATCACGTGTAGATCTGATCTTCGGATCCAATACCCAGCTTCGCGCGATTGCCGAAGTCTATGCCTCGTCAGATGGCGAAAAGCACTTCATCAACGACTTTGTTGATGCCTGGCACAAGGTCATGATGGCTGATCGCTTTGATCTGAGCTGATGCTTACTGCAAACAACAAACCTACGCGGTCGCAGTTGGGCACAAAGCTGGTGCCATCACAGCATCAACGCATTTTGAGATATCTGCTGTTAACTCCGCCTGAGAGTATCCCGCACGTGCGCGGAAAACGATGCCTTGGCGAAGGTCGAACAATAGCTTCGCTTGATCGCGGGATGAAAAGGATGCGGGCAAGGTTCCACGTGCTTTCTCCATGTCAAATCGTGCAGCGATGCGGGTATCGGTTGTTTCAATTGCGTCGCGCAAAAGGGTTGCGGTACCGTCAATATGACCAGCGCTGGTGGCGACACATGTCGCTAAAAAGCACCCGCGCGCACCACTTTCATGATGTGTTGAATAGTCAATTGCGGCTTCAAAAAAGGCGCGCACGGCCTTGGCGATGTCGGGTTCCGTCTCCAAAGCCACTAACGGCGCACAGGCATCATTTTGCGCGTAACGCTCAATAGCTTCGAGGTATAACGCATGCTTGTCTCCAAACTCCGCATAGAGAGAAGGGCTGTTGATTCCCATCTCATCGGTCAAGAGTTTCATCGACGCGCCTTCATAGCCTTGTTTCCAGAAAACACCGATTGCTTTGAGCAACGCATCATCTCTATCGAACTTTTTGGGGCGCCCAACTTTTTTTGTGACGGTCATTACAAAACCCTTGATTTCATTTCGAGAGTGGTTTTATAACAATCATAACAAAATCACAAGGAGTCAAACATGCCATCACTCAAACTTTCAGCCGGTGCGGAGTTTCCGAAAGTGGATGTCCACTTTCTAGACGGCTCAACGCGGACGTTAAGCAGCCCAGGTGACGGGTTCGATTGGCAGCTCGTGGTCGTTTATCGCGGCAAACATTGCCCGATGTGCACAAGCTACCTCAAAGAATTGAATGCTCTGCTGCCTGAGTATCATGCACAGGGCATCGACGTCGTCGCGGTTTCCGCCGATCCAGAGGAAAAGGCGCGGGACCAGATGGAACAGGTTACACCCAAGTTTCCGGTTGGCTACGATCTGAGCATCGCACAGATGGAGCGGCTCGGTCTCTATGTTTCGGACCCACGCTCACCTAGTGAAACTGACCGGCCCTTCGCCGAACCTGGTGTTTTTGTCATCAATGCCGATGGCCAGTTGCAATTGATCGATATCTCAAACGCTCCCTTCATTCGGCCTGACCTGAAAACGCTTTTGGGCGGCATCCGTTTCATCCGGAATCCCGAAAACAACTACCCAATTCGCGGCACGCGACATGCTGCATAGGCTCTTACTAGTGGTCTCAGCCATAGCAATGACAGCCATTCCGGCAATCGCTGACGAAGCAAAAGCTACCATCGAGGAGAATTCGAAAATGACAAATGACGACCCAAAGGCCCAAACGGTCCAACAGGCCATTGACGATCTGATACAAACCGCCACGACATATGACGTCGATACGCTCGACCGCATCTATCATGACAGTTTGCATGTCATTATGATCGATGCCGATCATAATCTGAACACTGCAAACAAAGAAGCGTTCAAAGGCTTATTCGCATCAAAGAGAGATGCGGGCGATCCACCAATGAACACTTGGGCCAAGTATCACAGCATCGACGTGAACGGTGATAATGCGCACGTTCTGCTGTCGCGTAAAAACGATCTAAGCGGTGTCAACATGGACCTGACACTCAGCATCGATCTGATCTTTGAAGACGACCGCTGGCAAGTGATCCGCGAAGTCATCTTCCTGCGCCCTGAAGAACAGCCTTCGTAACATCCTCTTATCTCAACGTTCCCCGAACCAAAGGACTCTAGTCATGAAACTCTCTCTCTCTATTGCCGCCCTGCTTTTGTCTGCAACAGTCGCTTTTGGAGACACTGCTAAAGCCAGCCTGACGGCGATCAACGATAGTTTTAACGCTGCCGCTGCCGCGTCAGACGCCGAAGCGCTGATCAACCTATATGCTGAAGACACGTTATGGATTGAGCAAGGCAAACCCGTGAGCCAAGGCTTGAGCGGTCCGCGCCAACTGTTTGAGTTTGTGACTGCGAACGCGGGCAAGGTGACGCATACGATTGACCACCTGTTTGTTGCCGATGACGCGACCTTGGCGGTCATGATCGGATCGGTGGATGCGGTCGTGGAAAGCGCCGGTATGGACGCGACCGGCACCTACCTCTTTGTTCTGCAACCTGACGATGAGGGTTGGGAAATCGTCACGGATATGTGGCACCAGCACGCCCCAGAATAAGGCGCGTGTGATCTGCGGTGCCGGCACCTCCCACCGGCGCCGCAACATCAGTTCTGAAAGGGAAAATCGATGACAACATATAATCTGACATCTCGCCTAAATCACTGGATCGCGGCACCATTGTTCATTGCCATGTTGGGCTTTGGTTTTTATCTGGCCTACGGCGGCGCTCCAATGCCTGAAAAGCTGCCGATGATTGCAAATCACAAAGCTATGGGCGTGCTCTTGCTCGGCTTTGGTCTGTGGCGTGTAGGGTATCGCATCAAACAGGGATTTGCGTTACCCGTCGCGTCACTCCCCTCGTGGCAGGAAGCCGCCTCAAGGGCCAGCCACGTCATTTTGCTTGCAAGCATTCTCTTGATGCCTTTGTCGGGCCTCATCATGGCCTTGTTCTCAGGCTTCCCGACGGATGTGTTTGGTCTGTTTACAATCCCCGCGATTGACAAAGTCGATACCGTTTCGGGTGCTGCGCGCATGGCCCACAAGTACATCGCATATGCGTTTGTCCTAACCCTTGGTGTGCACGTTGCAGCTGCGATAAAACACCACATAATCGACAAGGACGGGACGCTTGTCCGGATGTTGAAGGGCTTACCTACCCCTTAGTCCGTGAAGAGTCACACGGGCTATGGCCGCTTTAGAGATAAGACGCCGGCACGGACAAGTATCGCCGTGATGATATTCTATGGTGGTCTACCCAAGAACAAAAAAGGGACGCGTTACGCCCCTTTTACTTGCTTGACTGGACCAAGATTCAGTTCGTTATTTCGAATCTTCCCGGATTGTGATGCACACGAAAGGTCTCGGCGTTCAAACGACCGGACTGAGTCATTGCTGCCATCCCCGAAACATAGTCCTTGCGGGCAGGATGATCTTCGAGATTGCAGCCGATTTCAGCACGGTCCCGCCACCGTTCGACCACAACAAAATGAGTGGGATCGTTCAGCGAGCGTATTACGCTAGCCCCGGCACAGCTTACATCTGTGAGTAGAGCCTTAACATAGGTCGCTCCAAGGCGAGACGCCTCGTCTGCCGCAGCATTGGGGATTTTTCCCGACAACACAACGGTCGCACTGCCAGACCCAAAGTCGCCGTCCCGATGCAAGACCTCGTAAAATTCCGCCGCGATGGGCGCGGACATGACCGGCATCAACCAACGAAGAAAGGCCATGCGATAGGGACGTTTCAGTTGCGTTTCAAAAAACTCGTCATAGTCTTGCCATTCCTCGTACATCATGTTGTGCAATGGATCCTGCAGGGACTGGTTGGCGTCCAGAACCAAACAGGTGGGTTCCTCAACCGCTATGTCTGTAATGGTGCCAAAGATCGGCTCAAGCTGGTCGGCTTTCTCGGGTTTGAACCAGGTGTGGGCCAGAACGCCGAGGCGCTTTCCATTCAATTCTGGTCGGGCCGTATGGGAAAGCCAGTCTTCAGGATGTGGGGTTGTGCCGAAGGCAATCTGGCTCATTCGGACCCCTCCAAGGCTTCCTTGATGCCTGGTTTCATTTTCCATCCTGGGACCGGCTGTTCCTCACCCTCTTGCGGGATATGCGCAGACTCTTCTACCAACGTCATTTCCGGGATGTAGCGAGGGCAATTGAGGTAGATATAGCTGGTCTCAACTTCGACAATCCGCTTGGCACCGGCAAGTTCGGACTTTAGCGGATGATCGTCATGCACGGTCGCCTTACCATTGATCCGCACGCGCAGATAGCGATTGCCCTCTTCGTTGTCGAACCGCAGGAACAGCAGGCCGACGTTGGGATTGTCGGTAATATTGCCCAGTGATTTGTACATCCGGTTGCCGTCATAGTCGGGGAACACCAGCGTGTTCGGCCCGGTGATGCGGATGAACCCCTTGGGCCCACCCTTGAACGAACAATCGGTGTTTTCGCCAGATGAAGTTGCGAGGAAAAAATATGTCGCACTTTCGATAAAGTCGCGGTAGCCGAACTGGTCATCATCAAAGCTGCTGACGCAGGTGGCCTTCTGGATGAGATCGGCCACACCACGGGCCTTGTAGCGGTCCTGCAGCGCGCGGCTGCCTTTGCCATACATGTCCATTGAGATGTCTCCTTTGACTGAAGAAAAAAGCGCGCCAGAGGAGGGGCGCGCAGGAGGGGAGGTTAACCTAGTCCACCAGTTCTTCGGCGGGGGAGTAGCCTTTGGCGGCGACATCGCCTGTGCCGCTCGTGGCCTCTCCAAACCCGATAACGGGTCGGCGCGGGTTCTTGTTGTGCATCAGCGCCAACGCGTCAGCCCGGGCATAATGACCCGCGGGGTCGGCCGCCGTCTTGGAGTGTGAGATCAAGCCAAGATCAATGTCGGCAACCACAAGGCCTTCTGCGTCGTGGGCCAGGTTCTCTCCGAACTCTGCGCCGTTGGGCCCGAAGATGCGCGAATACCCTCCGCCGACTTCAACGAACTTTTCGTGCATCTCGTTCTTGACCAACAGATCATAGATGGGCTGGTCGATGACAGAGCAGGCAGCAAGCACGAAGCACTGACCCTCGACACCGTAGATCTGGTTGACGTTGATCGACACCTCGGGGCTGAATGCCTTCGACAGCTTGGCATAGAGGCTGAATGCAGGCCATGCCGCGCAGTGGATTTCCTCGTCCTGGCTAAACATCGCGTATTTGGACAGGGGCTGCAGGTTTTCCCAGCAGCACAACGCGCCGATGTTGCCCAGCTCTGTTTTGTTGACGAACATGTCTGATCCATCCCCTTCACCAAAGACAGAGCGTTCCACATGGGTTGGCTTCAGCTTGCGGCGGCGCGAAATGACCTGACCCTCGGGGCCGTAATGCCACTGCGCCATGTAAAGGCTGCCGCCCTCACGCTCGGACACACCGATCACCACGTGGATGTTGTTGCGCCGACAGGCCGCGCGCAGCTTCATGTCCTGTTCGGACCCTGCAACAATCGCATTCTGGAAATAAGGTGCTGCGAACTGCATGTTGATGGCAGGGGGGTTGAACCAGATCCACCAAGGATACCCCGGCAGCCAGGTTTCAGGGAAGTTCAGCAATTGCACACCTTGCTTGCCGGCCTCGTCGATCAGCCCAATGGCCTTTTCGACGCCGGCGTCCAAATCTAGCAGCACAGGCGCGGCCTGAACAACACCTACTTTTACGATTTTACCCAAGGGGCCCGGTCCGGCCATATCAAATCCTCCCGCGGATTAGGTCAAAGTTATTGCACCACTGTGAAAGTGAACGGCTCGGGATGCTTGCGATTTCGGGACGAAAAACTTGCGCTTTCGGGACAAAACTAGTTAACTATGGAAATTATTTCACTGCGACATGCATTATGCGCAAAGTTGGGCCAAAGAGGTGCAGATATGGGAACGGTTTATGCGACGGATCATCTGAACGCTGAACATCGATTCGAATTCTGGCGCGACGTGATTTGCGATGCCTATTTGCCGATCCATTGCGAAACCCCGGACGCTGCGCGTTTTTGCGGGCACATCGAATTGGACCGCCTGTCCAAGCTGGACATCTCGCGCGTTACGGGCAGCCCGCAGCGTATTACCCGGGGCAGGGAACACATTGCGCGCAACTCGGACGCGTTTTTCATGCTCAGCGTGCAATTGTCGGATATGTGCCGTCTGTCTCAGGCGGGACGCAGCACGGTCCTGCATGAGGGCGATTTTGCGCTTTATGCCACGTCGGAACCCTATGAACTGCACTGCCGCGCAGATGTGGACCAATTGGTGCTGCAAATCCCCACCAACGCGCTTTTGGCCCGTGTCCCGCAGGCTGAAATGCTGACTGGGCAGGGGGTCAGCGCCAGTACTGAGATTGGACGTTTGGTGTCTGATCAGCTGCGTCAGTGTGCTGCCAGCGTTGTCGGGCAAAGCGCTTTGGTCCAACAGCACATGCAAGACATGATCATTGATCTGGTCGCCGCGGGCTTTTCCACATTGATCGATGCCCAGGTGGAGCTGAGCCGCCCGGATCAATTGTTGTTGGCGCGGGCCAAGGCTGCGATCAGGGACAATCTGCAGAACGAAATGCTGACGCCGGATTTTGTGGCCCAAACGGTCGGGATGTCACAACGCAATTTGGCCCGTGTTTTCCAGCGCGACGGCAATACGATTGCCGCCCTGATCCGCCAATCGAGAATGGAGGCGATTGCCGCCGATCTGGTTGATCCCCGGCTTGTGTCCCACTCCATCTCGCAGATCGCTTGCAAATGGGGGATCACGAATTTTCAGCACTTTTCAAAAGCATTCAAAGATGCCTTTGGCCTGACCCCTCGCGCCTACCGCGCGACGAAACGGACATTGCAGTAATCTGGTGGCCCGCGTGGACATGGTGCCAATGGCACCGCCTGCAACGGTGTCCCCGTGCAGATCGCTAAAGATCAACTTCCAAGACACCGTCTTTTTGGGCCGCGCGCGACTGGCAAAGGATCACTGCACCTTCGCGCTGCGCCTTTGACAACACGAAATCGCGATGCTCCACCTCGCCGGACACCAGCCCGCATTTGCAGACCCCGCAAATCCCATCCGCACATTTCACATCTATTGAGATCCCATTTTCCAACAGGACATCCGTTGCTGTCCTGTCGGCCGGAATGGCAAAGGACTTCCCCGACTTGGCCAGCTTCAGGGTGAAGTCATGGTTCTCGTAATCAGGCTGTTCGGGCACCGAGAAGTATTCCAGATGACGCGCCTCCTCCGGGTAGCCTGCGCGCTCCGCCGCGTCGAGCACGGCGGTCATGTAGCGATCAGCGCCACAGGTATAAACGTGCCAGCCGTCGCGGTAGCCTGCCAGTAACCGGTCCATATCCGCGCGGCTGCCGTCCTCGGTGATGTGCAAGTGGATCCGGTTCGCCCAAGGAAAGCTCTCGATGTCGCGCAACAGTCCCATTGTTTGGCGCGACCGGCCCGAATAGTGCAGCTCAAACTCACGCCCTTGCGCGTGCAACTCATGGGCCATGGCAATCATCGGCGTAATGCCGATCCCGCCCCCCATGAGGATGGATTTTGTCGCATCCGGGTCCAGCGGGAAATGATTGATCGGATGGGAGATGAAAATCCGCCGCCCCTCGTTGAAGATGCGGTGCAACAGCTGCGAGCCGCCGCGACCCTCGTCTTCGCGCAGCACGGCAATCTGGTATTTTGAGCGGTCCGCCGGGTCGCCGGACATGGAGTACTGGCGCAGAAATTCGGGGGCCACGACAATGTCCAGATGAGCGCCTGCCGTCCACGCTGGCAACTGGCCGCCGTCAATCGGCGTGAACTCATATTTCATCACACCTTCGGCGGTCTGTTCTGCGCAGGTGATCTGGACCTGAATGACCGGGCTTTCGCCCTCGGCGGTGTAGATATGCACGCCACTTTCGTCCCCGCGCGCCAACCGGGCCTTGTATTCCTCGGCGGTAATCATGGCCTGATATGCCTCGATCCCGGCCTCACGGTCCATCGCAAACGGGTATGGGTAGGGATGCGGGGCCAATGGCGCCGGGTAGACGGCCAATGTCTGATCTTCGTATTTCAGATCGAGATCTTTTTGCAGCGCCCGCGTGTTCAGCGGTTGTTTGGTCCGGCGGTAGCCGCCATCCTCCTCGATCTCCAGATCCCACCACCATTTCTTGACCGGGTTCAGCGTGCCGTTTTCCATCGCGTCATCCAGCTTTGCCAGCGCCGGGGCCAGTTGCGGGATATTCATCGCAGCCCACCGGAAAGGCTTTTCCTTGAAAATGCCTTCGAGGTTCCACGGGCAGGTTTTCATGCATCGTCCGCACATCGCGCCGCCCGGTGTGGTGATGCGGTAGGTCGCGCATTTCTGGCTGTCGGATTTCCAGATCTCGTAGCCGTTGAACATCAGCTTCGGTCCGGCGGTGATCGCACCGGACGGACACTCGCGCGCGCATTTGTTGCAAGCCTCGCAGAATTTCTGCAGGCCAAAATCAATCGGCTTGTCATGGGCCATGGGCAGGTCTGTCGTGACTGTGCCGGATTTCAGGCGCGGGCCAAGATAGGGGTTGAGGATCACCTCGCCGATGCGGCTGACTTCGCCCAGACCCGATAGCAACAGCAGCGGCGGCTGCAGAACCTCGCCGTCCATGACCGTGTGCGCCTTGGCCTTGTAGCCGAGGTTGCGGATTTGCTTGGCAATCACACCGCCCAGAAGGGAAAACCGCAGATAGGCGCGCATACTTTGTGCCACGGCGATCCAGTCATCGCCCTAGGAGCCCTCCATCGTCTCGTAGCCCTGATCAATGATCATGTTGATCGCCTGATCATGGGGCGGATCAATCACCTCGCCACGGGCATCATGGCTGTACCATGTCCACTCAGGGCAGCGCGAAATGCCCACGGCATCGATACCCAGCCAATAGCTCGTGGCTTTGACGAGGTTCGCGGCCTCCTGCGGGTCAAGCTGCACCTTTTGCGGCGCGGGCGCTCCGTCCTGCAGCAATACGAACGCGCCAAGCGCGCGGCGCTGCGCCATTGAGGGTGCGGCCTGCCTCACGTAGTGCCCGCCCTTGGCCCCGTCCTGCACCTTCTTGCCCATGTCGCCAAACTGCGCACGCGCGAACATGTCTGCGCGTTTGGGCACACGCGCGACGCGCGGCTCGTCAATGTAGGTTGTGGGTATGTCCACGCGTTTTAGGTTTTCAAAAGGGTGCGCCCCGTCGACGAACCGCCGCTTGGCATAGGGCAGGGCGTTCATCGCGTTCTTGGCCGAGGCGGTGCCGACCCGCCAGCCCGCGCCAAAGGCTGATCTGGGCTGTTCCACCATGGGCGCAAGTGGCAGATCGGGGGCAATGTCGAACGTGGTGGTCACGGCCCCCAGCGAAAAGCGCGTGCCAATATAGGGATGGCTCAGCGCGCCGTTCTCGACCGTTGCCAACCCGGCCGCTACAGCAAGCTTGCCAAGATCAACATCCGAGCTTGAGACCGTGTGGCCGCGAGAGTCGTAGCCAAGCAACCGCAAGTAGTTGGCCAGAACCACGGCAGTTTCAGCCGCCAGAAGTCCGGCGCGGTGGTCTTGGGCGTTTTGAATCCACGCGCCACCGACTTCGCCCGGGTCGGGCATGCGGGGGTTCTCGTAGAGAAACACCAGCGCGTGGGTGTGGCCGTCGATGCTGGAAGCCGGTGCCTCCATCGACTCCTTGAGATCGGCCATGATCATGTCGATGCCAGAGGCCAGCGTCTTGGTCTGACGAGTTTTCAGATCATGCGCCAGACGGTCCACGTCCGGGTTGGCAAAGGGCGCGGCCAACAGCGCCTCGGCTGGAAGTTTGCACACGCCGACCACGGCGGCATCCGCGAAATACCCGAAGGCTTTGAGATGATCGGCGCGGTCCCGCGGGTCGTTGGGTGTCTCGGCGACCGCCTTGTTGATCAGCCCATCGCGGATCGCATCCAGCATCGCTTGATGCTCACGCATTGCGTTGATGATCGAGCGCGGATCCTCGGGGCGGTCAAACACCAGCTGCTGCATGGGCGGCACGTCCGACAGATCTGCAGCACCTCCCAGACGCGCCAGCCGCTCGTTGGGGTAAGGGCCTAGATGAACCGGGCGGTCTTTATCGGAGAAAAAGCGCATGGTCATAGCGAGAGCCTCAGTTGAACATGGTGTTGGGAAGAAGCAACGCGACGTCCGGGACAAGCAGAATGACGATGATCGCGGCCAGCATGGCGAACCAGAACGGCCAGATGCCCCGGAAAATTGTCGCCATCGGCACGTCGCGCGCGATGCTTTTGACGATGAAAACGTTCACACCGACGGGAGGTGAGATCAGACCCATCTCCAGTGCTATCACGGCCAGCACGCCAAACAGGATCAGGTCAACGCCCAGAGGCTCAAGGATCGGCTGAACCACCGGGATCGACAGCACAAGCATGGCGAACCCGTCCAAAAACATGCCCAGAATGATGAACATGATCAGAAAGGCGATCATGACCTGCGTTCCGGTGAACCCCTGTGCCTCGACCCATGAGGACAGCACAAAAGTCACCGAGGTAAAGCCAATGAAGGTCTTGAACACAAAGGCCCCGAACAGGATCAGGTAGACCGAGCCCGTGGCACGCAATGTCGAGTCGAAGACGGTTCTTGTGTTCTCCCAGCTCAGTTTTCCGCGCAGCATGGTGACCACGAGCGTAAGCGCGGCTCCAATTCCGGCGGCCTCGACCGCGGAGAAGACGCCACTGTAGATACCGCCGACTGTCAGGACGATGATACCGATCATGACGCTGGCGCGCCCAAGGGAATTCCATTTCTCGGCGCTTGTGACCTCGGAGGACATGGCGGGGGCCTTGGATGGATCAAGTTTTACCACGATCCAGATGGCGATGATGAAGAACAGCGTCAGCATCAGGCCGGGAATGACACCAGCCATGAACAGGCGCCCGATGCTCTCCTCGGTCAGGATGGCGTAGGCCACAAAGCCCGCAGAGGGCGGGATCAGGATGCCCAACGTACCGCCCGCCGCGATGGCTCCGGTGGCCAGCCCGTCGTGATAGCCAAAACGTTTCATCTCGGGCAGCGACACGCGGCCCATGGTCATGGCTGACGCAAGAGACGAGCCCGACAGCGCAGAAAATCCAGCGCAGCCCACGACCGCTGCAGAGGCAAGACCTCCGCGAAAGTGTCCAAGCCAGTTATGGGCCCCCGTATAGAGGTCCCGGCTGAGACCCGCGACCCCGGCCAGATTTCCCATCAGCACGAAGAGCGGAATGATGGTCAGCGGATAGTTGGACGCTTCGCTGAAAATCTCGCGCGCCAGTGTAGGCAGCGCAGCGGGCGGGCGGATCATCCAGATGCCTAGCGTGCCTACGATCAGCATCGCAATCCCGACAGGCGTGCGGATGTACAAAAGGAACAGCAGGACCGCGAAGCCCAGTGTAGCGAGTGTCGCGAGGTCCATTATTCGATCGCCTCGTTGGGGTCCTCGCCCTGCCAGCTGGACAGGCCCGCGATCAGTTGCACCAGAAGGTAGACTGCGTAAAAGCCAAGTGCGGCGGCGAGCACGTAGTAAAACGGCGTGTGCACGATATTGAGGTTGCTGGTGATGTTGCCACAGGCCAAACCGCAGCCGCCCTTTTTGATCAGCGCGGCGCTGGCGAGAGCAAGGATCACCGCGCCCGAGCCACGCGCGATTACATCGGTGAGGCGGCGCACTGGTCGGCCGAAATGCTTCGGCATCATGTTCACGGTGACGTGGCTGTTTTGCGTTGCTGCATAGGCCACGGCGCAAGCCGCGACGACAGTGGCTGTCATGGAGGACAGGTCCTGCAATCCAAAGATCGGATCGCGCAGCACGTAGCGCCAGAAGACGCCGACGGCCGTCAGGATGACCAGAAAAATTACCCCCAATGCGCCCGCCCCGAAAAACAGACGGGCCACCGGTCCAATCCTCGTTGCGAGGGTGGTCTGCCAACGTCGTCGCGGCCCATCGTCAGGAGCCTTGCATCAGAGACAGGATGTCTCCGGCGGTCTTGTCTCCGGCAGGGGCGGCCAGAACGGCGGGCATGACGCTGTCCACGAGGTCCTGCATCTTGGCGCGCTCTGCGTCACCGATGTCGATGATCTCCAGCCCGCTCTTCTCCGCCAGTTCCATGCCCTTTTGCGAGATTCTGGCGTAAACCGCCCCGGCGCCTTCGGACAGATCAGAGGCGGCAACCCGGTCAACCGCAGCCTTTTCGTCATCGCTCAGCGCGTTGTAGCTGGCTTGCGACATGGCCACGACAAAGGACGCGGCGCCGCCGGGGATGTCGGTGGTGATGTACTTGCCGGCCTCGTTCATTTTGAACGATCCGATTCCTGCGGGGTCAATCATCACGCCGTCGACCACGCCATTGGCGAGCGCCTGATTGATCTCGCTCACGGGCATCGCAACGGGCGAGGCGCCCAGAGCCTCGATGAATGGAATGTTGGTGGGGTCCGCAACGCGGATCGTCATGCCCTTGAGGTCAGCAACTCTGCGCACTGGCGCATCCCGCGTGATCAGAACGGGCGGGGAATTTGCCCACATGCCGATGATCTTGGCATTGTATTCACTCTCCAGTTCGTCGCGGGCTCGGGTGATGGCCGAAGTGCAGGCCACCGCGTCTGCGCAGATACCGGGCAGGCCGATCACGGCGGTCTTGGGAAACAGCTTGTTGGTAAAGCTCGGCAGCATGAACGCCATGTCCGCAACACCATCGAGCAGCAGGGCATATTGTTTGGGCGGGCTCTGGTTGAGTGCGCCACCGGGGAACTGGCGCACGGTCAATGCGCCGCCGCTTTCTGCTTGCAGCATCTCACCCATCGGTTGGAAATAGCCGCCATTCATCGGATGCTTGGGTCCCATAAAGTAGGCCAGCGAGAGCTCTCCTGCGCTGACCTGACCCGAAAGTGCCGCCCCCACAAGGGCTCCCAAAACCGTAAATTTCATTGTTCTCTCCTGTCGGTTCGATTTCTTTCAGTAATAGTTGTCATTTTTGTCACTACTGTTGGCGCTGAAACGCGAGCTGCATAGGCAAGAAAATTGGCAGACAAAAAGAAAGACTATGGAACAATGCCAAAGGATTATCATCTGCATGACCGGCTTGGATTCAAGCTGACACGCCTATCCAGGTTGATGCAGGGGCGGCTAGAGGCTGGCCTTGCAGAGCACGATCTAACTCGTTTGAAGTGGTGCATTTTGTCCGGAGTGGGCATTGAAGGGCACAATGCGCCCTCAGAACTTGCCGATCATATCGGAATCACCCGGCCTGCAATTTCCCGGTTGCTCAAGGCAATGATCAAGGATGGCCTGATTGAGCGCAGCCTTGTCGAAGACGACGGCCGGTCGCGCCAGATTTCAGTGACTGCGCTTGGTAGCAAAAAGCTTGATGCGTGCTGGCCCATGGTTGAGGCTAATCAGGAACACTTCTTAAACAAGCTGTCAGAGGCGCAAAAGGATGCTCTAAACGATGCCTTGCGGGACATGATCGCTGGAGAGGCCGATATGCTTGAAGATCTTTAGCAAAAGAATCCAGTCAAGAACACAGTTTATTAACATAAGTATCCCTCTGCGTAGTTTGGGCGCCGTCTAGCTGTTCATCAAAGAGGCTCGATGCCGGAATTGTTCGCAGTTATGCGTTGGAACCTTCGATCAACATCCTAACCTAAAGGAGGATCGGATGGATTTGCCCCATGGTTCTACTTGGTAGCAGATCTTGCTGATCAAACCGTGTGCAGATAGATATTGGTACGACAACATACTTAACATAAAACGCATTACGCGCTCAAATTTGTACGCGCAAAGCGATAATGTCACCCCTGAGCAAAGCAGAAGTGTCACTCTCCTCGCAAAACGATGTGAGGATGAGCGGACATGGGATGGGTGATGATGAGCGAGCGCGAGTTGAAGCGCGTGGAGGTTTTGGCGCAGCTCGATGATGGCCGACTGACGGTTGACAATGCGGCGAAGATGCTATGCCTGACACGACGGCAGATTTTTCGGCTATTGAAGCGGTATCGTCAGGATGGCGCTTCGGCGATCCGACACAAATCGCGCGGACAAGCGCCGAACAACAAGTTTCACAAAGCCAAGCGCGACTTTGCTCTGATCCTCATCAAAGAACAGTATCCAGATTTTGGCCCGACACTGGCGGCTGAGATGTTGGCCGCGCATCACGGGTTCACAATCTCACGTGAGACACTGCGCAAATGGATGGTTGAAGATGGCCTTTGGCTCTCCCGCAAGCAGCGCCGACAGTTCCACCAGCCGCGTCTACGCCGGGAATGCTTTGGCGAGTTGATCCAGATCGACGGGTCAGACCATCGATGGTTTGAGGATCGTGCTGGTCCGTGCACCCTGCTCGTCTTCATCGATGATGCGACCAGCACCTTGATGGAACTGCGGTTCGTGAAGTCGGAGAGCACGTTCAGCTATTTCGAAGCCCTAGAAAGCTATCTCGTCAAACATGGCCGCCCGGTCGCGTTCTATTCGGACAAACACACCGTGTTCCGCGTGGCCAAGGACGACGCCAAGGGTGGCGCGCGGATCACTCAGTTTGGGCGTGCGCTGAGCGAGCTAAACGTCGAGATTCTCTGCGCCAATTCGAGCCAGGCCAAGGGGCGCGTTGAGCGTGCCAACCGGACCTTGCAAGATCGGCTAGTGAAGGAACTACGCCTTGCAGATATCTCTGACATGGAGGCCGGAAACGCCTATTTGCAAGACTTCAAAGAGCGTCACAACGCCAAGTTCGCCAAAGCACCGGCCAAACCGGACAACCTGCACCGTGCGCTCAATGTCGAGCCGGATCGGCTGGCCGATGTCCTGTGTTGGCGGGAGAACCGCTATGTCGGCAAGCAGCTGACATTCTCTTATGAACGCAAGCGGATCATGCTCGAAGAGAGCGATGTGACACGCGGGTTGGTTGGCAAATACGTGGACACATACGCCTTTGTGGATGGCCGGTTCGAAGTGCGCTCAAAAGGCCGCTCCCTGCCCTACAAAATCTTCGACATGGATCAGCGTGTGACGCACGCGGCCATCACGGACAACAAGCGCCTCGGTGCGGTTCTGGAACATATAGGCCCCATCGGAAGGTTTGTTCGTAGAACCACGCTAAGGAAGAACTTCCAGCGAACACAATCAGGTTCCCCAGTCTCTGGCTGGCCTGATGTTCAGTGGCCGCGCAATTTTGCGGTCGGCGGCCCCGGAATGCCAATCGAAGTCGCCTGATAGGATGACGTGCTCCCATCCGAGCGGCGAGGTATGCGCAAGCAGCTTGGCGTCATAGAGGGGGCTGTTCTGCGCGAGGTGGTTGGCGGCCTTGCCCATGTAAATCGTGTTCCAAAATGTGATGGCGGCGATGACGAGGTTGAGCGCCATGGCCCGTTTTTGTTGGGCCGCGTCAGAGCGGTCATGAATGCGCCCTTGGGCGTGGGCAAAGACGGCCCTGGCCAATGAGTGGCGCGCTTCTCCTTTGTTCAGGCCAGCGTGGCATTCCATGCGTAGGTCGGCGCTCTCGATCCAGTCGAGCATGAAGAGTGTGCGCTCGATCCGGCCGATTTCACCCAGGGCGAGATATAGCCGGTTTTGCTGGCGGTACGCCCCAAGCTTGCGCAGGATTTCAGACGGTTTGAGAGACTTGTCGCGGATGCTGGCCGCGAGCCGCATGATATCGCCCCAATGCTGCCGGATCACCTCTTCGTTGATTGGCCTCCCAATGAGGGAGGACAGAGTGGGCCACGCCTTCGCGCTCCCGAAGCATGCCAGCCGCCGGTCAGGAAAGTCGCGCAGGCGCGGGGCAAAGGTCATCCCCAAGAGATGGAACAGGGCGAAGACGTGGTCCGACACGCCGCCGGTATCTGTGTAATGTACAAGTGGGTCGAAGCTGGCCGGGTTGGTCAGGAGGCCATCAAGCACGAAAGGGGCTTCGCCTGCCGTTGCCCCGATGACGCTGGAATGGAAGGATCCGTACTGGCCCGACAGGAAGGAATAGAGTTTCAGGCCGGGATCAGGCCCGTATTTCGCGTTGATGAGCCCGCTGCCGCGATTGGCAGCAAAGAACTGGCCGTCCGATGAGCTGTGCTCCGCCGCACCCCAGTGCTGCGCGAAGGGCAAACCATGATGGGCGTCGACGATACGCCCCAAGGCATCCGCGAATGTCTCCGGCCGAAGATACCATGTCTGCGCCCAAGTCAGCTGCGCGTGGCTGACACGCGATGAGGCATGGGCCATCCGCTCCAGGCCGAGATTGGTGGCCCCGGCCAGGATCGTGGCCAGAACGGCGGCAGGTTCATCGTGCTGCTTGCCAGACCGCAGGTCAGTGAAGGCATCAAGGAACCCGGTCTGCGCGTTTACCTCCCAGAGCAACTCCGTGATGCGGATGCGGGGCATCACGGCATCAATCGCCCGTTCCAGTCGCACGGCGGCGGGCGGTGTGACCGCGTCATGCGGCGTAATCTTCAATCGCCCGCGCTCAATTCGGACACCAGAGAGCGCCTTGCGCTTCAGGACGCGCTCTACTTGGTCAAAACGTTTCTCAATCGTCACTCGCCGATCAGACAACCATGCTTCCGGATCTGTCTCGAAGCCCGCATTCCGCATAATGGTTTCAGCCTTGTCCCGGGGCTTCAGGTAGCTGTCGAACCGGCGATACTCACGGCTTCCGTCGACCCAGATATCCCCGGCGCGCAGGCGCTCGCGCAAGGTGGACACAACGGCGGTCTCGTACACACGCCGTTGTGGCTGACCATCCTGGACGATCAGCGACGACCAATGTTTGGCCGCGAAGGGCATGGGCGGATCATCGGGCAACTTGCGTTTACCTGTGCGGTTCTGTTCGCGCAGCAAGGCGATTGCGTCCTTGAGGTCATCCCCCGCATCGGTGGCCTTGAACTCGAAAGCCTCAAGGAATGCAGGGGCAAACTTGCGCATATAGGCGTAGCGCTCAGCCGCCAGAGCGAGCGGGTCACTCGTTGCCAGCTCTCCGAAACCAGCGATTTCGTCACGCTTGCCCAAGAGAGTTTCCCATCCGACATCAGCATCCAACGCAGCAAAGGGATCTTGCCCCAGATCTTGTGCGCGGGCCATGGCATCAATGGACGCGCCAAAGAGCTGCATCAGCTTGCCAACCCGGGTTTTTCCCATGCGCCAGACCTCCTCTTGGCGATTGCGGGAACGTGAGAAGAGCTGGCCTGTCAGTCGCTCGAACATGGCGATGGTCGCGTCGGTGATCGTGATGGATAAATCCGCCATCTGCGCCGCGAGCGTTGCAATCCGCCGTCGTTCGCCAAAATCGTTCAGCAAGCTCACAGGGGCCACAGCGCCCTCGCGCGCGAACTTGAGCAGCCGGTCGGGGTGGAGGCCGTGCCCAAGGTTTGGCGGTAAATTCAGCGATCGCAGATAGTTCAAGCGATCCAGAAGCGCGGTCATGCTGGCCGGACTGGTCGAATACGGATAGCCCCGCAACCACGTGAGACGCGTTTGCCCAACCGATGGATCATTGACCAAAAGCGCCTGCAACTGGACACGTTGCTCCGGTGAGAGAGCATCAAACAGCGCGGCGGCAGCCTCGCGCCGGGCGCGGGCCCGCCCTTTCAGCGCAAGGCGCTCGAGCGTATCCACGCTCGGCAACACCAGATGCTGCTTGCGCAGCTCCCCGACCAGCGTCTCAACAATCTTCACGCCGTGATCCGTCGCGAAGGCCGCCCTCGTGGCGACATCCTCCGCTTGCTGGACATGTTCAGGTCCGAAAGGGGCAAGCCCCAAGTGGCGCATCGCGACGGCATGATGTTCGTGCCGCGTATTCCGCCTGATGGCATATTCGTCGAGAGTACAAGCCTCCACCTGAAGTTGTTCAGCAAGCCAAGTGATCAGTTCCGCTGGCGGCATGATGCCGTCGCTCCACCCGAAGCCCGGGTAGCGCAGCAGACAAATATGCACCGCGACACCAAGGAGGTTTTCGGCGCGACGTCGAGTGCGGATCAGGTCAATGTCGTCCCCGCTCAGCAGATAATGGCGGATCAAAGCATCAGGATCTGTCGGCACCTCGAAGAGGTCTGCATGCGCGCGGGAAGAAAGTAGTCGGCGGGCCATAAGGTGTCCTCAAAACGTAGTTGCACGTTTGAAGACCTCGAATATTATGGAGACCAATAAAAAGACATATTTTCCACGCCAATTCAGGATCACATCGATGACGTGAAGTCAGGCCACAAAACGGCCGTTTTGGCGACACCATGACACGCACTGGCGACATCCTCGGATACGCAAGAGTCTCCACCGCCGACCAAGACCTGTCCGGCCAAAAAGACCGGTTGCTACAACACGGCGCTATTCGCGTGTTCGAGGACGTGATCTCCGGCAAGACGTTCAACCGACCTGGGCTAACAGAACTGCTTGATCAGGCGCGCCCCAACGACACCCTCGCCGTTATCCGCCTTGATCGTTTGGGACGCTCGCTCAAGGAGCTGCTGGAAACCGTCGATGACCTGAAGGCCAGAGAGATCAACCTGATCAGCCTTGAAGAGCGGATCGACACGACATCTGCCGCTGGCGAACTCGTATTCCACGTGTTCGGGGCCATCGCGCATTTCGAGCGCCGCCTGATCTCAGAGCGCACCAAAGATGGCCTGATCAACGCCCGAAAGCATGGTCGCAACCCTGGGCGCCCACCATTGCAACCCGAGACAATCTCAGCCCTCCAGGATCTCGTCAGCGCAGGACAATCCGTCGCCCAGGCCGCAAAACACCTCGGCATAGGCAGATCAACAGCTTACAAGGTGATCAGAAACGCTACACCATAAGCCATGTTCAGTTTTCGTTCCCCCTTAGCGTGGTTCTACGAAGAAACCTTCCGATGGGGCCTGCTAGGAAAGGAGCCACCCAATGACAGTAAAGACCGTAGGCCTGGATTTGGCCAAGGATGTTTTTCAAGTACACGGCATTTCGGAGAACGGCCGCGTTATCTTCAACAAGGCGATCAAACGCGCGAAGCTGCTGGCGTTTTTTGAGACGCTGCCACCGTGCACGCGCCCTCAACCAAGGTCTCGGCGACGATCCGCGCCTTCACATCGCGCGGCCAACGTGGACACCTACGTCGATCAGACACGTCATCCGTGAGAAACTCATCGGATATCTCCATAGAGAAACTCCCTCGCAAAAATACAAGGGCCGGAATCGCAGATCAAAAACTCAAACGGAAGGTCGGGTCAAAACACCGCTTACACTTAAATCACTCTCCAAGACGCCGTTAGGTCGGGTTCGTCGGACGCTCACTAACAACACAGCCGAGAGCGCCGTCAAACCGGTCGCCATCGGCCGGAAGAACTGGATGTTCGCAGGTTCAGAAGGCGGAGGCAAAGCCATGACTATCGCATTCACCCTGATCGAAACCGCCAAACTCAACAACGTCGATTCCCAAGCATGGCTCACATGGGTTCTTGCCAAGATCGCTGATCACAAGATCACACGCCTCGACGAGCTCCTACCTTGGCGTTACGCTGCTCAAGCAGCGTAACAGCATCCGCGCTGGCTCAACAGGGCGGGTTCATCGGACGGGCACTCATCACGTGCAACGTCGCGATCATCTTCTATGGCTTCATGCGCCCGCTGATACGCTGCCATAAACGTAAATTCGCCAATAACTGAGGGTGGTTCACTTTTAACCATATGTCTTTATTGCATTTTTCCAAATAATGTCAATATTGTTGACATTATTTCAAATGCCTGATAACAGAATTTTTACGGGGTCGTCAAATACCCTGCTGATAAACTAAGCATTTTTGGTTTTCATTGAATTGTGTAGCTTATATCTGCCTGTCCAAGAAGGGCGTTTCCAAAATTTTCCATCCACTCGATACTTGTTTCTCCCGCTAAGCATTTTTCTAATCGCTCCAATGAAAGTTGGAGTTCAGAAAGGCGGTTAGCTTGCGCAGCTCTAGCAGGTTGTGCAATCTGATTTTCAAACTCGCTTTCGATCATTCGAGCGCGTTCCGATTGGCTTTCTTCCCATCGCCGCGTATTAGACTGAACATATAGCCAATCTTTTTGCTTTACGCCTTCGTCGTAGAGACACTTAACTTCTTCTAAGGCTTCGAATGTAGTTATGATTTCTTCTACTACGGTTTTTAGACAGTCAACGCATTCCGCTCCCGCATAAAAAAAACTTTGTGAGGATAGCTGTTCAATCGGGTCTGGAACTCTAATCTCGCCAGTACAAGAACTTCCGCCACCTTGAAGCGAGTTTCCTGCTTTCAAAGCTTGTGATGAGGCTAATTGCTCAGCCAACATATATCGGCGTGACTTAAGAAGGTCTAGATTGCCTTCCACAGGAAACACATCCATCCCGCGGCTGAGTCGTTGATATATTTCGATTATATTGTTTCCAACCCATGGTGCATCATATTGATAAACTGAGCGTCCATCGGCCCGCACGCTATACGATGGGAAGGAATCGTGCTTTCCAGAAATGGACACATCACCGTTGACTGCCACTTGGAATTGTATTTCGTAGTCGATTGACGATCTTTGAAATCCAAAAGGATCGAGTGGGACATGAGCTACCGTTTGCGTACTCCCCCGCGCCGTAAATTGAACTCCACAGCATGCAAACTTTTCAAAAACGACGCGGAAATCATTAGAAACTCCTGAAAATTCAAGTGTAGGTCCTCGCGTGTCGAGGAGGTCATCATATGGATGAGGGGCGTTGGAGCTCTCGCCAGTCGACCATTTTGGAAGTACCTGGGTTTTACCCACAAGATATTGACTTCGTACTTCCTGAGAGTCAAAATCCACGTCTATTCGGTGCAGTATTTTTTGCCCAGGGTTAATATTTCCCTCGGGAATGTATGCTTCAATCTCGATGATTACGACATCAGCAATTGCTGGATTCATAGCGCCAAGTGTTAAAATCGTGATCAATAAAGCTACAAAATATTTTGAAACGGTTTGTAATCTTGGTGTCATGGGATGACGATCCTAGTTGTATTGCGTTATCATGATTCAAAAATGAGAGGCGTTGCACATGCGGTTAGCCGCTATACTGAGGGAGGTCCGGGGTCATGGTCGACCTCGAAAGGATTGAAACACTATCACCAATTCTGTTTCAATCCTTCTTAACCTGATCTTTTGCAACAGGCTCTTTCCATTGACGTGTGACCCAACTATTCCTGCGCCACAAAGCCGCCTACAATGGGCATGACTCCTGCGTCCGAAGTGTTAACTGATCCAACCAAAGTTCCTCCAACAGCCGCCGCTTCACTTCCAAAAAATGCGCCTTTCATATCTGCGTTGAAATCAGTCATTGACGAACTCGTCGATGAAGACTGAAGAGAGACTGTGCCTTCAAAACCGTTGCGCGAATTCATCGCACCTTCGATGCTCAGCTGAGCACCCTCGAGGAAGTCTGAACTGGACGGTGCTAGGGAAACAGACCTCTGATCAAGATCTGCAACCCCGGTGAGTGTATTGTCTTGAAAATTCGCCTCAATGCTGACGTCTCCACCTGCTGTACCATACACTCCACTAGTCGGACTGCCCCGATATGCGACAAAGACATCGCCTTCATAGGTTACGGATCCAGTCACCTGGTCAAACTGCGAGGGGTCGGTCGATGCGCCAATCACTCCAACTTTGTCAACAACACCAGAACCGCCACCTTCAAAAAAGGAAAGTAGCTGAGCCTCTGTTATGTTTATATCTGATTGCCTACCCATATTTACGGTTAAAGGACTACCGGAACCATCGGTTCGCGTCGTGCTCACACCTTGATGGTCAAAGGGGCTGACTTTGGTCAAACGAACATTTTGAGCTATAGTTACAACCCCACCATCTGGGTAGCTGAAAACGTATACGTCATCATTCTGTGTGAGCTTTTGCAGTGTAGCGGGGGCAAAGCCAACATCATCGCCTTCGATTGTTGCAAGCTGGGTTTCATAACGAGTTCCGGCAGGAGCGTCGGCAACCGTGCTGGCAGCTGTCGCAAAGCCCTCTGACGATAGAAACTCCCTTGATGGACTTGTGTTTGTAGGTGTTGGGTTATTGCTACCACTTCCACCAGACATACATCCAGAGGTGGTCGCGGAAATTCAGACCAGTCGTTAAGGTGGATCGCATGATGAAAGAAGTGATCCAAAATGAAGAAACGAAAGAACCACTCGCCTGAGTTCAAGGCCAAGGTTGCACTTGAAGCGATCCGCGAGGAGATGACGCTGGCGGAACTGTCCAAGAAATATGGCGTCCATCCCACTCAGATCGGCACCTGGAAGCGTGCAGCGATAGAGAACATGTCGACTGCCTTTACCCGCAAAGGCTCAGCGCCCGAACCGGTCAGTGCTGCTGACGTCGACAAGTTGCATTCCAAGATTGGCCAGTTGGTGGTGGAACGGGATTTTTTAGCGGATGCCTCGCAACAGTTGCTCGGGACGCGAGGCAAAAAATGGTGAGCCGGGATCATAAGTTAAGTATGCGTAAACAGTGCGCATTGTTACAGTTGTCGCGGTCACGGCTTTACTATTGCCCTGTCGGCGAGAGCACCGAGAACCTGCGGTTCATGGAAATTATCGACAAGCAGTTCTTGGAAACGCCTTGGTACGGGTCGCGTCAGATGGCTCGGTTCATGAAGCGAAATAACCACCAATGTGGCCGCCATCGCGCACGACGTCTGATGCGCCTCATGCGGTTGGTTCCGATCTATCAGGAACCAAACACCAGCAAGAAGCACCCGCAACATAAAATCTGGCCCTATCTGCTGCGGAACGTAGAGGTGGTCCTAGATTTTAGACCAGTTTGCAGCCAATTTAAGGTGGATCATGGGTTGATTTAGGCTGCTATTCTCATTGGTTGGTGTTTGCTGGCATAGGCCTCGTTTGGGGTCAACAAGCCGTGCGTCGAGTGTGGACGTTCTGAGTTGTAGTACGTCATCCACTTTCCGATCCCCGCGCGCATTTCTGAGCCTGTCTCAAACGCGTTCAGATAGCTTTAGCGAGTTCTGGGATGCGAGGGCAATTACCCAACTTGCTACCGATCCTGTCTGGTACTGTTGACTGGTCAGAGATCGAAAGACAGTACGATGAAATGGTCAAGTATGCCGCCGCCATGCAGCACGGCACGGCACGGCTGACCCGGAAGCCATTCTGCGTCGTTTTGCACGCGCCGATGTGATGCACCCGACCTATAAAGCGCTCGCTGAGTTGGGGCGGGCGATCAAGACCATCTTTCTGTGCCGCTATCTTCGATCCGAAGATTTCCGACGCGAGATTCATGAAGGGTTGAATGTGGTCGAGAACTGGAACAGCGCCAATGGCTTTGTATTCTTCGGTAAAGGCGGTGAGATTTCCAGCAATCGGATTGCTGATCAGGAAGTCTCAGCTCATGCACTGCACCTGCTTCAAGCCTCACTCGTCTATGTGAACACGCGCATGATGCAATCGGTGCTGGCAGAACCGATATGGGCAACCCGGCTGACTGATCGGGACTATAGCGGGCTTTCCCCGCTGATCTATGCTCATATCAATCCGTATGGCCGGTTCGATGTTGATCTGGAGCGGCGGATTGATTTCGGCACAATGGCAGCGTAATCACTGCGTCACAAAAGGGTACACCTTCAGGAGACATACAGATGTGACAGCATGAAATGTCACAAAAGGGTGGCGCAGCTGGAATTGTGACAGTATCACGGACACAGCCACCCTAATGTGACAGGTTGCACATGCCCCGGATCGGATATGCCCGCGTCAGCACTTCAAGCCAAGATCTCGATATTCAGAAAGCCAAGTTGAAGGCGGCGGGTTGCGAGGTCATCCGCTCCGAAACGGTGTCTGGCGCTTCCAGAGATGACCGTTCTGAACTGGCGACCGTGATGGAATTTTTGCGCGGTGGTGATGAGTTGGTTGTGCATCGACTAGACCGCCTTGGTCGTTCCACTCGTGATGTGTTGAACCTGGTGCATGAGCTGGATGCCAAAGGCGCATCACTCCGCGTGCTTGAACCGGAAGTCACCACCGCCGGTGACATGGGACGCATGGTCATCACTGTGCTTGGCATGGTGGCAGACATGGAACTAAAGTTCATTCGTGACCGGCAGCGCGCGGGAATTGAGGCAGCGAAGGGCAAGGGCGTTTATAAAGGGCGTCGGAAATCTATTGATAACGCGGAAATCCGGCAATTGGCTGATGCAGGTGTCGCCAAAGCCAAAATCGCCCGTGACCTGGGGGTTTCCAGAATGACCGTCTACCGGGCGCTGGCTGAGCCCGAAACCGAAACGGACGTTGATTGAGCATGTGGCGAATGACTCAAAAGAGCCCAAAGCAACCAAATTGCGGCATGATAGCGAACGGCAACTTTGTAGCTCTAGCACTGACGCATTTGAGATCGAGCTAGAGCTAGAGCACCTAGCAGTAGTACGCCATCTGACACAAATGACTTCCTCAGGGGCAAACGCCGTTACTTCCCGATAAAGTCGGCGCGCTTTTCCAGCAGTGCGGCAGAGAGATAATCGACAAGCAATCGCGCGCGGCGCACACGGCGCAAGTCGCCATGCAGCAGAATCCATGTTGACCTTCGTTGGTCCAAGTCAGTGCCGGGCACCCTTTGCATCTCGGGAAAGACAGTTGTGACCCAGTTAGCGACAAACGCCATGCCCGCCCCATGACGCGCAAGATGTAGGTGCATTTGCGGGTCCTGGACGGTGTGACGGACACGCGCGTGCGGAAATGGCGAGGCGTCGATCATTGCCTGCAACTCTGGCACATCGCCGTAGCCAATCCATGTGAGCCCTTTGCCTTTTGGTCCGGCTTCGGGCAATTGTCGGTCAATATACTCTCGGGACGCAAACACACCGATGGACAATGGAAACAGTTTACGGCCAACCGCGTCTTCGTCTACCTTTACAACATGCCGGATGGACACGTCGGTTTCGTCTTTTTCAATTGAATCAATGAAATAGGACAGTTTCAACTCGATCTGAATCTCGGGATAAAGCGTCGCAAATTCTGCCAAAGCAGGGGCGAGCAAATAATGCGCCGTCATCGGATCAACGGACAATCGAATGCGCCCTGACGCTTCGCGATCTAGGCCCTTTACGGCACTGAAACCCTTAAGCAAGGCCGCCTCGGCTTCGAGTGCCTGAGGCAGCAAACGCCGTCCCGCAGGCGTCAGCGTCAGCCCCGCTGCATTCCTACGAAATAGCGTCGTGCCAAGTTGGGCCTCCAGACCTTCAATCTGGCGGCGCACGGTGGCGTGGGTGCCCTCTATCTGTTCTGCGCCTGCCCGAAGAGAGCCTGAGCGCGCGACGGCAAGAAAGGCGGGTAGCGATTTCCAATCCATAATCACTGTATCGTTTTTGAACCTATCTGGTTCATCTTAGGCAATGATCGTATTAAAATAAATCCGGTATTTCCCTGATCATTCAATCAAGGAGATCACCATGGAAACGACATTTACTGCTTGGGACGTCAGCCGTTACGGCGGCCCCGACGTCCTCAAACCCGTATCCCGCACAGTACAAACACCGAAGTCTGGACAAGTTCTGATCCGCATCCGGGCCTCTGCCGTGACACGCGCGGATGGCATGATGCGGGCAGGCCAGCCAAAGTTTGCCCGCCTTTTTCTAGGGCTCAAGCGGCCGCGGACCGGATTGGTTGGGACCTGCTTTGCGGGCGATATTGTCGCGGTGGGCGACAACGTGACCGACTTTGCTGTTGGCGATGCCGTCTTTGCTGAGGCCGGCCTCCAGTTCGGGGCAAATGCTTCGTATATCTGCGTCGATGCAAGCGGCAGCCTTTTGCAAAAGCCTGATGCCGTGACCTACGAGGAAGCCGCGACCCTTTTTGATGGCGCGATGACGTCTTGGCATTTCCTGACGCGGGTGGCGCAGGTGCAGCCGGGTGAGAACGTGCTCATCCTTGGTGGGTCAGGCGGTCTTGGAACGGCTGCGGTTCAATTCGCCAAAGCCCTCGGGGCCAAAGTGACGGCAAGTGCAAGCGCAAAGAATGCAGAGCTCCTGCGGTCCCTCGGCGCGGATCGGGTTGTCGACTATCGCAGCGAAGACCCGCTAGCATGTCGCGCCACTTATGACGTCGTGTTCGACACGCTGGGGGTTTCATCCTTCGGTGCAGCCAACCCAGCATTGACGAAAGGTGGGCGCTACATTTGCCCCGTATTGGGCCTTGCCTTATTGCGGGACATGGTCGCGACCAGAGTATTCGGCAGCAAGAGGGCCAAGTTTGCTGCGGCGGGCATGTCCAAGCCCGCAGTCCATCGCGCAGAGCTGGCAGAGGTTCTCGCGCTGATGGCCAAAAGCCAGTTTTCGCCCGTCATGGATCGCACTTATCCGTTGGCCGATCTGGTCGAGGCGCATCGCTATGTCGAAACGGGCCGCAAGCGCGGCAACGTCGTTGTGGTGTGAGGGGAACGTGACATGAACACGCTTTCAATCTCAACGCAGCAGGTGCGTTTTGCAGGTGTCTGCTACCTTGTCATCATTCTTTGTGGCGTCGGGTCCGAAGTCGCTTTGCGCGGACCGCTGATCGATTTTGGTTCAGCGGAACAGACAATGCAGGCGATCAACGCCGAACACATGCGGTTCCGCCTTTCGATCATGGCGGACGTGGTGATGGCGCTGGCGGATGCCGCCCTTGCAGTGCTGCTGTTCCTGATGTTCCGGTCCGTATCAGCGGGGTTGGCACTGGGCGCGCTGGTTTTTCGATTGCTCCAATCTGGTTTGATCGCGGCGGGCCTTCTGAATTTGCAAGCCGCGCTTTTGTTTGATGACGCAGAGCACGCGCTGAGCTTCATCGCGTTGCACGCTTATGGTTATGATCTCGGCCTGATCTTCTTTGCTGTGAACTGCTTTCTGACGGCAGTTTTGATCGTCCAGTCCGGCTTTGTCCCGCGCTTTTTCGGGGTCGGGATCGGCCTGTCGGGGGTGGTTTACCTGACCGGAAGTGTCCTGCGCTTTGTTGCAGCGGACCTGCATGGCTTCATCGCCCCGGCCTATGTCCTGCCATTGATTGCAGAAACCGCATTCTGTCTGTGGCTGCTTGTCTTACCACGCCAGAGCCGACGCGCCGCTACGGTCTGACATCTGACCAGTCACCAAAAACTCTTTTGAAAGGAAAAACAAATGTCCGAACATCCCGTTCTTGAATTGATCAAACACGCCGACCGCGCAATCAGCGCCGAGGATTTCGACGCACTCATGGCGTTTTATGCCGATGATGCAGTTCTTGTCGTCCAGCCCGGTCAGATCGCCAAAGGCAAACCCCAAATCAGGGAAGCATTCGTGGCAATCGCGGAGCACTTCAAAAATGCGTTGACCGTTACACAGGGAGAGGCGCAAGTCATCGAAGGTGCAGATACCGCCTTGGTCATCATGGAGACACATCTGCACATTGGTGAGGTCGCCGAGCCAATGACCCGTCGGGCAACCTATGTTTTCAAACGTGATCAAACGCGCGGTTGGCTCTGCACGGTCGACAATTCTTACGGTACGGACCTGTTAGGCGCCGGTTAAGGCAAATCACCCGTTTCGGCGGCGACGGGCAGCGCGCTTTACCCGCCGAATTATCCAAAAACACTGTATTACGGAGATCGGATATGATCACACCACTGATAGTCCTTACAATCTTGTTTGTTCCTCTACTTATCGCCGCCGCCATCGCGCGGAGAACGACAGCGGATGGCGTCATCAAGCTTGGTGGCGTGCTGGGCTATGCCGCTGCCTTCGCGTTCTTCTCAATTGGACATTTTGTCATCACAGACGAAATGGTGTCCATGTTGCCAGACTTCATTCCCGCACGCAGGCCGTTTGTTTATGCGACCGGTCTGCTTGAGGCTGGGCTGGCCCTCGCGCTTTTGTCAAAACGCACGCGACCCTACGCTGGAATCGGTTGCATCGCAGTACTGGTCCTGTTCTTTCCAGGAAACATCTATGCCGCAGTCCACGGTGTCGGCCCAGGGGGGCACCAGTGGGGCCCGGTCTATTTGCTGGTGCGCGCGCCGTTGCAGGCCCTTTTGATCTTTTGGGGGTACTGGTTTGCCGTGCGTGGCCGTGGATTTTCCAGCTTGCCGCGACGCCTTGGGACAGATGAATTGGAGCAAAGGAAGTGCCCATGAAAGCATCCGGTCCGACACTGCACCTGCTGTGCGGTAAGGTTGCGGCAGGCAAATCGACGCTTGCCGCCAATCTGGCTGCGGCAGAAAATGCGGTTCTGATCACCGAGGATACGTGGCTTGCAGCGCTCTTTGCCGACGACCTGCAAAAGCCACAAGACTATCTGCGTTGCACCGCCAAACTGAGGCGCGCTATGGCGCCGCATATTGTGGCATTACTCGACGCTGGAATATCCGTGGTGCTCGACTTTCAGGCTAACACTATGGAGAGCCGGACCTGGATGCGTCATCTTCTGAGCCAAACAGATGCGGATCATCAAATGCATGTTCTCATGTCACCAGATAAGGTCTGCCTCGCGCGGTTAAGGAGCCGAAATGCAAGTGGCCAGCATCCCTTCACGGTGACCGAAGAACAGTTCCATCAGATCAGCGCCTACTTCGTTCCACCGACACCTGAAGAGGGTTTCAAAGTTCTCTGTCATGACGAAGGGTAAGAAACTAGTCCGTAGTGTACAAAGCTACCGTTTCATTCGAAACAGACTACGGAAGCTTCGTCACGCATGTTGCCAGTTCTTCCGACATGTAGTTAGCAGACGCTTTCGTAAGCAGTCAGCAAATATGCTCGCTGGCATGGTGGTCTATGACCTGGCAACCAAGTTAGACCAACCACCCTGTGCAATTTCCTGTGCCAGATGGTCGAATGTGATACGGATCCGTCTGCTTGTTTGTATTTCACGGTGTGTGACCAGCCATGTCTCCATGTTGAAGACCGGCGCATCTTGCAGGATGCGTCTCAATCCCAGACGCCCCTCAGCAACAATCGCAGGCAAGAAGGCAATGCCAGCGCCCTCGCGGACCAGTTCATACATCGTGCTCCCGTTTGAGGTGGTGATGCCAAAGTTAGCCTTGGTGACCGGGATGCCCATGGCGTTGATTTGCGGCACAAGGCGTTCAGGGTGGCCGTATCCAATGAAATTTGCTGCGGTAAAGCCTGCTAAATCTTCAATTGATCCAAGTGACGCGAGGTAGCCCTTTGAGGCAAAGAGCGAGATTTCGATGTCCGCGATCCGTTTGGCGACCAGGTCAGGCTGCTCAGGCCGTGTGTGGCGGATCGCAATGTCTGCATCGCGCCGTGTCAAATCACTCATTTCATTAGATGGAACCAGCTCGACGCTGATGCCAGGATGATTTTGACGCAATGAAATCAGGCAGGGCGGTAACGCGTAGGCCGCCATAGCATCACTAGATGTAATCCGGACGCTACCTTCAATTGCTTTACTTTGGCCGGCGGCGACCCTTGAGATTTGGGTGGCAGCGTCGGCCATGCCTCGCACAAACGATAGCAATTCCGTTCCAGCATCAGTCAGCCGCATGTTCCGCGTTCCCCGCTCAAAGAGCGTCAGCTGAAGAGCCTCTTCGAGCAAAGAGATCTGCCTGCTTAACGTTGGTTGTGTCTGTTTTAATGCGCGCGCCGCCGCCGACAGCGACCCCGTTTCGACCGTCGCTAAGAAGGCCCTGATATGGTTCCAGTCAAATGATACAGAATCCCAGTTCATGGTTTTTTCTATATCTGTAATCAGTTTTTCGTCAATTCTAATTGTTTTCCGCATACTTCAAAGAAGGGCGCAGAGGGCCCGATCCTCAATGTTTCAACTCTGCTGTCCTCGCAGATTTAGGCGTGGGGCCAACATTCCGAAAAGGCGAACGACATGTTCAAACCACGAAACGCAGAGACCGTTGGAAACGTCATTTCCCGTCTCTGGATCTTCATTTTCTTCACATTGGTTTACCGCGACATCCACGAAATGGCCGTCGCCAGCACGATTGAAGGTATTCTATCTGGCACCTATGAGGGCAACCCGGTTACCGACGCCGGATTGGTTGCTGGGGGTGTCGTCATGATCATTTTTCTTGCGACCTATGTGCTGACACCAATTCTCAAGCCCAATTTAGCTCGGCGGCTCAATCTGCTGACACCCCCGATTGCAGTCGTCGGCGTATTTTACCTCATCCCTAATGATCCCGATGATTTTGTGTTGGCGACTGCAACAGTCGTCGCCCTCCTGACGATCTTTATCATCAGCTTTTTCTGGCAGACGGAACAATCCAAGAGCCAATTGAACGAGGTGCGCCATGCGGTATGATGCGCGTATTGAAATCGCCAACGACATTGCCACACGGGTTATCCCTGTCTGGTCCCGATCTCTGGGCAGCTGGACATTCTCTCTTGGTCGAAAACCATTCGAGTCTCACGAACTTGAAGGGCATTACGATAAGGAAGCTGACACATGGCATGCGACGATCTCCAAGTTGGGTTTTGAGGACGCATACGCCGACTTGATTGGGCAGGCGCTGTCATCGACACCCGTTCAGCCGGCAAATGAAGCGCTGCGAGTTCTGGATGCGGGCATTGGAACGGGAGCGATGTCTGCTGCCTTGGCGGACAATTACTCGGGTGATATGGCGTTAACGGGCGTGGATGTCTCAATGGACATGCTCAAACGGGCTGAACAACATCTCAATCATAGCCATCTTTCCGCGCGGTTTCTGCAGGCGGATGTGAACAGCCTTCCATTCGAGGATAATTCATTCGACGTCGTTCTGGTCGCACATGTTTTGGAACACATGGCTGATCCAAAACGGGCTTTGGCTGAGTTGCACCGTGTACTGAAGCCGGGTGGCATTCTTGTGGCGTGTGTCACGCAACGGTCATCTGCTGGCGTCTATATCCAACTGAAATGGCGCACCCATCGCGTTGATAGGTCGACCGCCTGCGAATGGCTTTGGGATTGCGGCTTTGTCCATGCGCGTGCCGTCGATTTACAAGAAGGCACAAAAGCCCAACGTTTTAGCTGCGGTTACATCGGCCAGAAAGCCCATTACCTCAATCAATCTCCCTCAGAATAGGTCCAGTTATGTTCCAATCCTCCGAAGCATTTTGGGACCGTCACGCTCCAAAGTACGCAGCAAAACCAATTGCCAATCCGTCCGCATATGAGGCCAAGCTGAATCATGTCAGATCGCTTTTAGCCCCGACCGATCATGTTCTCGAAATCGGATGTGGCACAGGCGGCACCGCCTTGCGACTTGCCACGTCTTGTGCACGCATCACAGCCTCTGACATTTCGGCAAAGATGATAGACTACGCGCGGTCCAGGAGACGACAAGTGACTGTCAAAAATGTGCGTTTCGTACATGCTGATGCAAATCGAATTCTGCATGATGCACAGTTCGACAAGATCATGGCCTTCAGTCTTTTGCACTTGGTGTCAGACGTACCTGAGTTGCTTGGCGCAATCCATGATCAACTCAAGCCTCGGGGTCTGTTTGTCTCCAAGACGATTTGTTTGAAAGAACGGCATCTTGCGATCAAGCTCATGATCCGAGTGTTTAAGGTGCTTCGGATTGCACCCGATATTAAACTGCTTTCGCAGGTAGAGTTGTTTCGTCAAATCGAGAAGGCCGGTTTTGAAATTGTCGAAACTCGTTATTTTGGGGATCAGGCGAATGACCCCTATGTTGTGGCCCGGCGCAATGTCTAGCTCTCTTCAGTCGAAAGTTGGTCCGCACACGGCAACTTCACAAGAGGGTCAGTATAGCCTAGGCAAGATTGCCGCAGTCTGGGCGCTCGCTGCAGTCCCTATGCCAATTCTGGCCTTTCTTGTCGCACCGATGATCCCGACATCAAGCCCTGCACATGCGGTGTTGGTCGTGTGGTACCTTATGATCGCCGGGATGGTCTGGCAGTTCATTCTGTCGCTGATCCTGCTTCATCAGGAGTGTGGTCTGCAGAACTGGCACGCAATCAAGGCGCGTATTTGGCTACAAGCGCCGCAAGACCCGCGCACTGGGGCCTCGAATGCCAAGCTGTTTATGTGGCTCCTTCCGGCATTTTTGTTTTACCTGTTGGTGGAAATGTCCGGGATGGGAGCGGCAATTGGTGAATTGATGCTGATCCCGCTTCCAATTCTGATAGAGCTGCCATTGCTTGATCTTGGAGGGTTGGCGTCCCCCGAATTACAGGGCGCATGGTGGCTAGTTGGCGTCGCATTCGTATCTTGCCTGTTCAACTATCTGCTAGGCGAAGAGCTGCTGTTCCGGGGCATTCTTCTACCAAAGATGCCCGGTGTCTTCGGACAATGGGACTGGGTCGCAAATTCAATTTTGTTTGCCCTCTACCACTTGCACCGCCCCACCCAAATGCTGGGGTTCATTGTAGGCGGTCTGGCATGGACATTGCCGACCCGTCGCTTCCGCAGTATCTGGTTCGCGGTCATCCTGCATGGAATTGAGGGAGTGTTTGTCATTGGCGTTACCATTGCGACTGTCATTTGACGTGATTTGTAAGTGACCCGCTTTCGATCAAGTTCGAAGAAAGCAGACCTTGAACAGAGCCTGGTGAACGGCGGTTTTGTCCGCTTGTTGGACCTCCAAATCCTTTCGATCCGATGACGGCTTTGGCGCTGAGTGGGCAGTGTGCTATTAAGCGGTAGCCCAGATTTGAGTCTCAAAATAGGAGTCTCAATTTTTAGGGCAATTAACAAGAGGCTGTTAACTCACCCAATAGATGAGACTCGAAAGCTAACGAAATCAACAGCCGCTGGTTTTGATTAATGAGACTGGGGCAGGGGGGACGGATAGCGTTGGTTGTCGACGCCATCCGCAGCAAAAGTCCCACGTGAGCCCAAACTACCGAATTCTGCACACCGCGACTAATGCGCGGGCACAACGGACAGGCATGGAAGTTCAAGTGCTGCAATGTCCCCACTTCGCAGTCAGTTCCTAGTCATTATGAAGTGCTCTTCGGCGCTGGTGATTGATGATGTCTACGCTCACCAGGGACTAGTTTGAAAACGTTCAAAGACCGTTGAATCATTCCGCTACAGGGCGCGTTGAAGTAACTGAAAGGATTGAGCCATCAATTGCATCAAACTCAATCGTGTAGCCAGTAACGGTGTCAGCCATCATACGCCAAGGGGAGCTTTGTGTGCCATCTGAGTTTTCAGGAGAATGAACAAGAATTGGCGTGGATCTGAAAACGGTATAGTGCGAGGCCGTCAACGAGATGTTCAAGTATGGAGAGCCAATAAAGCCTTCACCATGTTAATGTGCAGATGGAATATGCGTAATGTCTTCCGTTGAATAACGCCTGAGGAGCTGGCCTCCCCGATAAAATGCAAGTGCAAGATGATCTGACCGCGCTGCAGAACCACGGTGCCATGGACCATGTCGTGCTACCGTGACTTCTTCTGCGCTTCCGCAATTATAAATGTGCAGCGACTGACTAAACCAGTCATATGTATGGATGAGTACGTCCTCTTTATCAATTGAAAGAAATAATTCTGTTTCACCCTGCTGACGGATTTCCTCGTCTGGATCATACGTGTATTTCGGCGTCGACTTTGCATAACAATCGTTTTCCAAGCGGTTTCCGAGGCTGGGTTCACCGTGATGCAAAACGACAGTGTTCGATGGCACATCATCCGCTAGAGCCATGCTTGGTGCGGCAACACCAGTGCACATCGACAAAACCAAGGTGATTAACGAAGCGGTGAAATACTGACTACTCATGACACTTCTCCTATCGAGTAATTTAGGCCATATGATGGTTTTCAACGCAATTAATCTGCTTGCCACCGACTATTTTGCCTTGCTCTCTGAAGGTTAGACGCAGCTAGATGCGCCTTCCTTGGAAGTTTCTTGCCTTCTGGCCAAATCGCAGTATCCGTCCGTTGAGAATTATGTGTGTGTACAAGTGGTCGCTTATGCTTAACACTGACTTTCAGGGCGAGGTTTCTTTCTGAGCAGAGGTGACGCTGATTTTCCCGAAAGCCGGCCTATTCGCAGTCGCGGCGAAAGTCACGAAAGTCGGCTTGTTGGACCTCCAAATCCTTTAGATCCGATGACGGCTTTGGCGCTAAGAGAGCGGCGTGCTATAAGCGAGTGCCCCAGAATTGAGTCTCAAAATAGGAGTCTCAGTTTTAGGGGCAATCAACAATTAAATCAGAGGCTTACGTGTGTAAACACCATTCAGAAATGTCACCGGTTGCGCAAAGCAGAAGTGTCACCAATGGCGCTGACGGTAGCAAAGCCTGACAGGGCGTAGACCTCAGTTATCGCAGCCCTGGCTGGCTTTGCGGAGACGCCTTATAGACCCAGCTTCCTCTGCTCTTTCTTGTTGTAAAACGCTTTGATGCCTTCTTCACGCACAAGCTCTTCGAACGCGCGCCAGGCGAGAACGTCGCCAAAGAAAGGTGGATTGTCTGAAACAGTTAACGTGCCGAACTGGTTCTCGACAGAGAGGATCCAACCAGGGTGGATGCTGGTCTTGTAGATCTCGACGTCGAAGCTGTGCCCCTCGATGGTGACACTTTGGGTGTAGTCAGAAAAAATGAGCTCTGGTTCGTCTTCAATCATACCTTCGAGTTTGACCTATTCTGCCGCCTGCGCAATCTTCTTCTTGTTGGGCGTGCCGGACGGCCTGCCTTGCCGCCGTCCGTTCGGTTTATAACCCATTTTCTCTGAGTTTGTCCGAACCTTCGGCTTTGGCGGCGCAGCGTCCTGCATCTCTTTTATATGTTCCAGAACCGCACCGAGGCGCTTGTTGTCCGTGATGGCCGCGTGCGTCACACGCTGATCCATGTCGAAGATTTTGTAGGGCAGGGAGCGGCCTTTTGAGCGCACTTCGAACCGGCCATCCACAAAGGCGTATGTGTCCACGTATTTGCCAACCAACCCGCGTGTCACATCGCTCTCTTCGAGCATGATCCGCTTGCGTTCATAAGAGAATGTCAGCTGCTTGCCGACATAGCGGTTCTCCCGCCAACACAGGACATCGGCCAGCCGATCCGGCTCGACATTGAGCGCACGGTGCAGGTTGTCCGGTTTGGCCGGTGCTTTGGCGAACTTGGCGTTGTGACGCTCTTTGAAGTCTTGCAAATAGGCGTTTCCGGCCTCCATGTCAGAGATATCTGCAAGGCGTAGTTCCTTCACTAGCCGATCTTGCAAGGTCCGGTTGGCACGCTCAACGCGCCCCTTGGCCTGGCTCGAATTGGCGCAGAGAATCTCGACGTTTAGCTCGCTCAGCGCACGCCCAAACTGAGTGATCCGCGCGCCACCCTTGGCGTCGTCCTTGGCCACGCGGAACACGGTGTGTTTGTCCGAATAGAACGCGACCGGGCGGCCATGTTTGACGAGATAGCTTTCTAGGGCTTCGAAATAGCTGAACGTGCTCTCCGACTTCACGAACCGCAGTTCCATCAAGGTGCTGGTCGCATCATCGATGAAGACGAGCAGGGTGCACGGACCAGCACGATCCTCAAACCATCGATGGTCTGACCCGTCGATCTGGATCAACTCGCCAAAGCATTCCCGGCGTAGACGCGGCTGGTGGAACTGTCGGCGCTGCTTGCGGGAGAGCCAAAGGCCATCTTCAACCATCCATTTGCGCAGTGTCTCACGTGAGATTGTGAACCCGTGATGCGCGGCCAACATCTCAGCCGCCAGTGTCGGGCCAAAATCTGGATACTGTTCTTTGATGAGGATCAGAGCAAAGTCGCGCTTGGCTTTGTGAAACTTGTTGTTCGGCGCTTGTCCGCGCGATTTGTGTCGGATCGCCGAAGCGCCATCCTGACGATACCGCTTCAATAGCCGAAAAATCTGCCGTCGTGTCAGGCATAGCATCTTCGCCGCATTGTCAACCGTCAGTCGGCCATCATCGAGCTGCGCCAAAACCTCCACGCGCTTCAACTCGCGCTCGCTCATCATCACCCATCCCATGTCCGCTCATCCTCACATCGTTTTGCGAGGAGAGTGACACTTCTGCTTTGCTCAGGGGTGACATTATCGCTTTGCGCGTACAACGTGAATACGCATAATGAACGTTATGTTAAATAAGTCAGTAGTATTGACCTTGTTTCATAAGTTTGAGTCAATCCATTTCGACATCAAACCACGATCCCGGAAGCACTCGTGCGGCACCTCTGTCCGTTTCCTCCGCGCAATCCGCTCAGCAAACCCGACCTGCTTTGAACTCGGATAGTTTGCGAATTTTCCAGAGGGTTTTGCAACCTTGTGTCGGTCGATCCAGCGCGACAGTGCATAGCGGTCCCTTTGAGCATCCCATGGCAGCACGACGCCCGAACGCTGCGCAATCTGACGTGCATAGGTCAGCTGCTTTTCGGTGATGGGCACCTGATGATAGTCGTTTGTTGAAGATGCTTTCGAAGCAGTTTGCTGATGTTCGTTCATGGAAACTCCCCCTTGGTTCGATTCCATACCAATATAGAACATTTAGAGAACAAATCAAGATGGTGCGGGAGTGTGGTGTGGAGACACTATATCTAGTGTTCGCCGAAGATTGCTCCTCTTGCTCAAACCGCCCTGACGCACAAGACTGGAGCGGAAAGGAGGGCCGCCGACAGAATGCCCGGGACCACCATTGCCATCATCGCAACTTTGTTTGCGTTCGTCGCGGTAGCGGCCCTTGTCTGGTGGCTGCATGGCATACGCGAGCAGGCCAAGATTTTGGCACGCATCGGCCCTGCCCTCGTCGAGGCACCGGTGTACTTCAAGCTCGTAGAAATATCACACGAGAAGAGCCATTTCCTCGAGCGGCATGGACCCATGCTTCAACGCTGTGACGTGCTGCAGCGGGCAATGACCGGAAAGCTTGATGTCGCGGGATTTGTCGGCAGACCCGTTGCGTCGGCCAAATGGTACAGCCATCAGGACATGCTCCACGCGATCATTTCAGCGGCAGAACACTGGCGAGCAGGAGATCGACCAAAGAGCGGCAAGTATGTCTTTGCGT